>JAOBWM010000167.1 GCA_025463365.1 Acidimicrobiales bacterium | reverse complement strand
ATCGACGATGGCGTCGGCGGCCTGGGCGGGCCACTCGGCGGGGATCATCCCTGCGGGGTCAGACGACGGTCGCGGGGCCGGGGTCGGGGCAGCCATGGCTGCGAACCCTACCCGGCGACGCGAACCGACGACCCAGCCCACGTTCGGCTCGCCGGGCGGGTCAGCGTTCGAAGGTCAGGACCGCGTCGCACGACTGGCGGCCGACGGCGGCCACGAGCCGGGTGGGCTTGCCGGTCTTCACCGACGTGGCGCGGAACTCATACACCAGGACCTGCTTGCCGTCGACGGTGGCGTACCCGCGGTGGAGCGGCCCACCCTTCAGCGCGAGCGTCACCTGGACCTGGGTGCCACACCGCTCGACCGCCGCGGCCGACGGGGCCCGGGTGGCACCGCCATAGCTCGCCTTGGTGCGGGTGGAGGAGAACGACACGGCCAACGCCTTGCGAAGGGAGGCCGGGGTGGGGAACTGACCGAGGTCCTGGGCGGCGGCCGGGAGCGCGCTGAGCTCACCGTTCGATGCGGGCGAGTACTGGTTGTCGCTCGCCGTCTGGCCGCGGGGGTTCGACGCGCCGGTCGTGGTGGAGGACGAGTTCCAGTTCGCGCCGGTCTTGCTGGTTCCCGCGCTCCTGTCCGCGCTGGAACTCGGCCCCCTCGATCGGCTCGACGCCTGCGAGGCCACCGTCTGCCTGTCGACCGAGTCGGACCCCCGACCGGACCAGACCAACCCGAGGCCGACGGCCAGGAAGGCCAGGACGACGGCGGCCACCAACCAGCTGGGCGCAGTCCGCCGCCGGCGGCCGGCGGCCAGCGGCATGACGACGCCGTCGCCATCACCGGCCGGGCCGTCATCCGAGGGGCCGTCGTTCGCGGGATCGTCGTCGGCCGTGACGCCGTCAGTTGCCGGGATCGCGTCGAGCGCACCGGCCACGAGGGCGTCGACCGCGGTGGCGTCGAGGGATGGGGGCGAGGTACCGATCGCCTCGGCCGCGGCGGCGAGGGTGGCCGAGCGGGCCTGGGCTTCGGGGTCCGCGGCGATGCGCGCCACGACGTCGGCGGAGGCCTCGCCGTCGAGGGCGGCGGACAGGTCCTCGTCGGACAGCGGAGGGAGGGCGGGATCGGTCATGGGGTGACGATGGGACGTTCGGCGGGTTCGGGTTGGTTCCCGAGGCGGTCGGCGAGGTGGGCACGACCCCGGGCGATGCGTGAGCGAACGGTACCGGCCGGGATGTCCAGGACCTCGGCGATCTCGGCGTAGTCGAGGCGGCAGAGGTCGCGCAGCACGACAGCAGCGCGGAAGTCGGCGGGCAGCTCGGCCAGGGCGGCGTCGATGTCCAGGCGGTCGGCGACCTGCGCATCGAAGGGCACCGACTCGTCGTCGGCGGGTTCCACGGTGTTCCCGTCGTGCTCGGGGAGGCCGACCACCGGCCGGCGTCGGCGCCGGCGGAGCTCGTCGAGGCAGGCGTTGGTCGCGATCCGGTACACCCAGGTGGAGAACCGGGAGCGGCCGTCGAAGCGGGGCAGGCCGCGGACCACGGCGATCAGGGCTTCCTGGGTGGCGTCGAGGGCATCGGTGTCGTTCCCGGTGATGCGTCGACATACCGCGTGGATGCGGGCTTGGTGGTCGCGCAGGAGCTGCTCGAGCGCGACCCTGTCGCCAGCCTGGGCCGCCGCGACCCGCGCCCGCTCGAGGTCGTGCACCTCATCGGTGGTGGCCGGCGTGGATCCCGTGGTCGAGGTCACCGACCCGCCACCCGCACGTCGCCGATCGCCATGGTCCCTCGGGACGGCAGCCGGGTGAGCCAGATGAGGATGGCATCGCCAGCGGTCTCGTGGAACGACACGGTGGTGGCGCCGGCGTGGCCGTCGGCGATCTTGGCCACGGGATCGCCCCAGGCGGCGAGGGTCGTGGGCGTCGCACCGGGCGAGACGTACACGGCGGCCACCCAGCCGGCATCAGGACTGGTGACGACCACCTTCGACAGCCTGGCCGTGGCCTTCGCGCGGACCACGAGCCCGACGCCGGTCTTGCCCGGCCCGAGGTGGACAGGGTCCCGGTAGAACTCGGTGTGCCAGACGGTCTTGGGATCGGCGTCGATGGCCAACCCGACGAGGTCCTGGTGCTCGACGTGGTTGTCGCCCTGGGGGTCGAAGGAGGTGGCCGAGGCCAGCGCCTGCGCGGTGACGGGTGTTGCGGGCGAGTTCTTCGTCCACAGAGAAGCGGCGACGACGGCCGCGACCGCGACCAGGGCGACGAGTAGCCAGGGCAGCCGGCGCCGGCGACGGCGCTCCTCGGGCATCGGGCTGGTGTCGATCGAGGGCTCCGGTGCCGGGCCGGGCCGGTCGGGAGGGGCGGCCGGGGACCCCGGCGAAGGGGGCGCGGGCGGCGGAGGCGTGGGTGGCCCAGTCACGGGATGTTCACCGCTGCTGGCCGCGGCGGCGACGGCCACCGCTGGGGCGCGGGTTGGGTCGGCGCCGGCCCGGAGGAGGGCAAGGCGCATGGCGCGGGCGTCGGGGTAGCGGTCCTCGGGTCGGCGCGCCATGGCCCGCTGCACCACGGCTTCGACGGCCGGGGGGATCTCGGGCCGGATGTGGCGGGGCGGGGTGGCGTCGCGGTGCAACCGGGCAAAGGCCGTGCCCACGTCGGTGTCGGCCACGAACGGGGCGACCCCGGTGAGGGCTTCGTAGAGCACCACGCCGAGGGCGTACAGGTCGGCCCGACCGTCGATGGCGTTGCCCTCGACCTGCTCAGGGGCGAGGTACTTGGCGGTGCCGACCATCGACCCGTCGCTCGTGATGTCGGAACCCTCGGCGGCTTTGGCGATCCCGAAGTCGGCGACGAGGACGCGGCCGTCGGCCGACAGCAAGATGTTGGCCGGCTTGACGTCGCGATGGACGAGGCCGCTCGCATGGGCGGCACCGAGGGCGTCGGCGACCTGGGTGCCGATCGCCAAGATGGCATCGAGCTTGAGCGGCCCGTGTTGGTCGAGGTCGGCCCGCATGGTCGTGCCCACGACCAGTTCCATGACGATCGCCTGCAGGCCGTCCTCGGTGAACGTGTCGTAGACCGACACGATCGAGGGGTGCGCGAGGCGTGCCGCGGCGATCGCCTCGGCGTGGAACCGCCGCACGAACGAGTCGTCGTCGGCCAGGTGGGCGTGGAGCAGCTTGACCGCGACCCTCCGGGTGAGGACCTGGTCGGTCGCCTCCCAGACCTGGGCCATGCCGCCGGACGCGATCGGCCGGTTCAGCCGGTACCGCGCGGCCAGGAGCCGACCCGCGAGGTCGCCTGCCGGTTGTCCGGAAGTGGGGGTCGGCGTCGGTGCCACGGCACGGGCAACCTAGTTCGGGCTCGGAGTGGCGCTCCCGGCGGGGAGCGCCGGGACCAGGCGGGACCAGCCTCAGTCGGGCTGCTGCCAGGAGAGGCCGACCACGCGGGGGCCGCCGTGGGCGCCGATCACCGGGCCGACGGTCCAGGTGCTCAGCTGCTCGCGCTCGTAGCGGGGGAGGAGCAGCTGGATCAGATCCTCGACGTCATCGGCACCGCCGTTGCACACGGCTACCTCGTCGAGGTCGGGCTGCTCGAACAGGAGGTCCCGGAGCCACACCATCGCCTTGCGACGGGTTCGCTGCTTGCCGGCCTCGGTCACCGTCCCGGAGGAGATGTCGATGAGCGGCTTGATCGACAGCATCGAGCCCAACATGGCCTGGGCGCCGCCGATGCGGCCGCCCTTCTTCAGGTTGTCGAGGGTGTCGAGTGCCCCGTAGATGCGCGTGCGGCCGCTCAGGTCCGCGATGAGCGCGGCCACGTCGTCGGCCGAGGCGCCATCGGCGGCGGCGCGGGCGGCGGCCAGCACCTGGCGGCCCTGGCCGGCGGTGATCGAGACGGAGTCGATCACCCGTACGTCGAGGTCGTTCCCGATGGCCTCGGCTGCGGTCACCGCGGAGTGCATCGTGGCCGAGAGCGCGCTGGAGAGGTTGATGCACACGACGTCGTCGCCGTCCGCACCGGCCTTGCGGAAGGCCTCCTCGAAGGCTCCGGGCGACGGCGCCGCGGTGGCGGGGAGCACGTCGAGCTCGGCCATCTTGGCGTAGAAGGCCTCGGCCGAGAGGTCGACCCCGTCGGTGTACTCGTCGTTGCCGAACCGGATGGTCAAGGGGACGACGGTGATGCCCAGCTCGGAGGTCTGCGCATCGGTGAGGTCGCCGGCGCTGTCGGTGACGATCTTGACGGGCATGAGGACTCCGGGAGGTGGGGGGAAGGGCTGATTCGATCCTTGGACCGCATGCGGGGCGTGAGCGTTACATCGCCTGTGGGGCGGGCGACGCGCCGACGGGATCCGTCGCGGCGTGCCGAGCGGACGGATCCGGGGATGGACGCTTGGCGGCGGGACGATCGGCAGCGTGGCCGGCCGCGCCGTGCGCGCGGCGGCGCGCGTGCTTCGGGACCGTGCGCGAGCGGTACCAGTTCCGGCCCCACCACAGGGCGAGGAACGCCGCGGCGCCGATCGTGAGGAGGATGCCGACCCCCGAGACGGCCGTCGACCGGATCGTGTACTGGCTCTCGGCGAGGATCTCGTGCCCGTCGGGGGAGCGGACGGTGATCCGCACCGGCGTGTCACCCGACGCCCGGGTCCGCACGCGGATCGAGGCCACGGTCCTCCCTGGCTCGAGGGTCTTCTCGAGTCGATCGTCGGGGAAGTCGAGTCGATCGCTGGCCTGGAGCTCGATGACGACCCGGATGGGCTCGTCGAGCTTCGAGGTGATGATCAGTGGGAACCGGGCGTCACGAGCGCCGAGCGTGACCTTGTCGCGTGGGGGCGTGGACACGGCGGAGAGCCGCCGGCGGACCTGTGCCTCGACGCCGAGGACGTCGTTGCGGCGCGCCGCGGGGTCGAGGTCCTTCGAGGCGCTGATGGCCAGCGGGCGGTCGTACCGACCGGCGACGTCGGTGCGGTCCCCGAGCATCGAGTCGAGGCTCGCCAGGGACGCGTGGACCTGGCGGGACAGGTCGGGGTAGCTGCCGAGGTCGGCGGGCGACGGAGTGACCAGGGCCGGATGGCTGGGCGCGGCGGCGACCCGCCGGTAGAGGTCGTCGACGGTCACGGCCTCCCAGTAGGGGCCGCCGAACGTGAGGGCGTCGAAGAGGATCGGCAAGGCGAGCGCGTCGGCATCGGCGGCGTCGATCGAGACCACGATCGCCGGATCCGAGGTGGCGATGTCGGCTGCCGCCGCGAGGCGGGCGAGGAGCTGGTGGGCCGCGAGGATCGGGTCGGTGGCGCCGTCGGAGAGCGAGTAGCCCGGGTCGACCGGGAGTGAGCGGACCAGGCCGTCACCCGCGGCGAGGTCGGTCGGGCTGAGCGCGGGCTTGGAGGCAAAGGCGTCGGTCGGCAGGAGGAGCCGGAAGATGCCCCGGCTGCGCAGGGATGCGAGGGTGCCCGCGTCGACCGGATCCGAGATGGACCAGGTGCCGGCGGTGGGCGGTTCGAGGAGCGTCGTCAAGGTCTGGCGACCGAGGTCTCGCTGGCGCGTGAGCTCGCCTTCGAGTTGGGCGCCGACGAGCGCCGCCGGGTCGATGTCGACGTACGGGGCGTCGAGCAGCTCGCGGCCGCGGCCGCGCAGCGCGTCTCGCAACCCGGCGAGGACGCCGGCCTGGCTGTTGTCGCCGACGAGGCGGTCCGCGGTGTCGGGGGTGACGGCGAAGGTGGCGGGTAGGCCGGCGTGGCTGGCGAGGGCGTCGTCGAGGCGGTCGAGGCGCGTGGCGAACGTCGGGCTGACATGGTCCTTGGCCGCCCGCTGGGTGGGGTCGGACGGCGGGTCCTGGTGCACGGTCGCGAGCAGCGCGACCTGGGCCTGGCGGACCTCCTCGCCTGGCCCCGGGCGCCGCACCAGCTGGGTGACGAGGGTGGCGATGTCGGCGTGGTCGCCGTCGCGCACCCGGATCCGCACGGGGTACACGCCGGCACGGTCGATCTCCCAGGCCCAGGCGCCGGGTGGTGGGTCCTGGTCGGGCCCGTAGAGGTCGATGCCGAACAGGGATCGCACCGGGCCCGACGCCGGGGCATCGGAGAGCGGGAAGGGATCGAACGTGGCCTTCGAGTGCTCGGGGTCCGCGCCGACCTTGCTGGGGTCGTCGATGCGGTCGTAGATGTCGACCGCGATGTCGCTGCCATTCGGCGCCCCCGTGACCTCGAAGACCACGACGAACCGTTCGTCCATGCCGACGGAGATGGGCTGTTGCACGAGGCGGATCGTGGGCTTCGCCGTCGTCGTCGTCGTCGCCGCCGCCGTCGCCGCCGACCCGGTCGGGCGGCTCGGACCGGCCGACGCCGATGCGGAGGTCGCCGCGACGGCGACCGCGGCCAGGGCCACGCCGATCACCACGACGACGCGGGCCCCGACGGTGCGGGCCGCGACGACGCGGGCCTCGAAGCTGCGGGACCTCACGCGTCGGCCGTGAGGTCGAGGGCCAACACGGTGAGGCCGCGTGGCTCGGGCACGAAGCCCGTGGCGAGGTACAGGGCGAGCGCCGGCTCGTTGTGCACCTGGGTGTTGACGACCGCGACGCGGGCCCCGGAGCGGCGCAGCCACCGCAGCCCGTCGGCCACGAGCGTCCGGCCGATGCCGCCGCGGTGGCGCGCCGGATCGACGGCGAGACGCTGGAGGTACCCGCGATCGGTCGCCCGGCCGGTGACGGCGTAGCCGGTGATGGCGCCGTCATCGTCGGTCGACACCCGGAACCGGCTCGACGGCGTGGCGCGCACCGCATCCTCGAGGCCGCGGCGGTCGAGCGCCCAGAACCCGTCGAAGGCCCGTTCGTCGATGGCCAGGACGGCCTGGTGGTCGCGGCGCCACGCCCGCCGGGTCGAACCGGTCGAGCCCGACTCGGGCAGCGCTCGCAGGTCGTGGCGAAGGAGGTGCAGGCGCTCGTGCTCGACGAACCCGGCGGCGAGGAACGGCCCGAGCTCGCCCTGGTGCAGTGCACCGGTGAGGACCTGGCGGTTCCCGGCCTCGCGCAGCCGGGCGACCTCGATGCGCACATCATCCGCGCTCGGCCCGGGCCGGTCGGGCATGGGGCTCAGCACCGTGACGTCGTCGTGGCCCCGCCATGCCGACGCCTGGATCCGGGCGCGGGCGCCGCGCCAGCGGTCGTCGACGGCCACGGTCAATCCGTGCGGGGGCTTGAGGTGTGCACTCCTGCGGATCGTACGACGTGGCATCGACGAACCCGGCCCGGAGCCCGGGTACGGGCGTACCCTTGGATCTCATGCCGCTGCTGTTCTCCACCCACGCGGCCTACCTCGAGCACGACACCGGGCCCCATCATCCGGAGCGGCCCGCCCGCCTCGGGGCGGTCGCCGAGGGCGTTGCCGCGGCTGGTCTGGCCGAGGCGCTGGCACCCGTCGCGCCCACGCCGGCCACGGAGGCGCAGCTGGCGCGCGTCCACCCCGATCCCTACCGCCGTGCCCTCGAAGGGTTCTGCCGCAGCGGCGGCGGCTACCTCGACGGTGACACGCACGTGGGACCCGGCTCGTGGGACGCGGCGCGCCTGGCCGCGGGTGCCGGGCTCGAGCTCATCCGGCGACTCGACGCCGGCGAAGGGGTCGCGGGGTTCTGCGCCGTTCGCCCGCCGGGCCACCACGCTCTGGCCAGTCAGGCCATGGGGTTCTGCCTCTTCAACAACGTGGCCGTGGCCGCCGCCGAGCTGACCGCTCGGGGCGAACGAGTGCTCATCGTCGACTACGACGCCCACCACGGCAACGGCACGCAGGCCCAGTTCTGGTCCGAACCCGACGTGTTCTACGTCTCGATGCACGAGTGGCCGCTCTACCCGGGAACCGGGAGCATCGACGAGGTGGGCGCCGGGGCGGGACTCGGCACCACGCTCAACCTCCCGTTCCCCGCAGGGGCGACGGGCGACGTCTACCGGCGGGCCGTGGCCGACATCGTGGCGCCGGCGGCGATCGCATTCGCTCCCACGTGGCTCTTGATCTCGGCCGGGTTCGACGGGCACCGGCGCGATCCGCTCACCGACCTGGGTCTCACGGCGGGGGACTTCGCCGACCTCACGACCGACCTCGGCGCGCTCGTGGCGCCCGGACGCCTCCTCATGTTCCTCGAGGGCGGGTACGACCTCGAGGCGCTCTCGTCTTGCAGCGGGGCGGTGCTGTCGGCCCTGATCGACGACGGCGCCTACCGGCCGGAGCCTCCGTCGGGCGGCGGGCCGGGCGCTGAGGTGTGCGCTGCAGCCCTCAACATCCGGGCCCGAACGGCCGACGGGTAGGCGCGGCTGTCGACGTGGTGGCTGCCTGTCCCGGAGGGCAATCGTGACGCGCGTCGTGGATCTGCTGCAGTACCTGCTGGAGGAACGAGGCTCCGACCTGCTCGTGAAGGTCGGATCGCCCCCTTGCCTGCGTCGCAACGGCCGCCTCGAGCGGACCAACCTCGACTCCCTCGATCCCGGCGCCATCGAGGCGCTGGCCGCCGAGCTCCTCACGCCGGCCAAGGCCGCCGAGTTCCAGGAGACCGGCGAGACCGACCTCGCCCACAGCGTTCCCGGCCTGGGCCGCTTCCGCGTGAACGTGTACCGCCAGCGGGGCTCGATCAGCCTGGCGATCCGTCGCGTCGTCCCCGGCGCCCCCGCCATCTCGGACCTGGGCGTGCCCCAGGTGGTGGCCGACCTGGCATCGTTCCGCGACGGGCTCGTGGTGATCTCGGGCCCGGCCGCCTCCGGCAAGACCACCACCGCGGCCGCCATGATCGACCACATCAACGCGAGCCATGCCCGGCACATCGTGACGATCGAGGATCCCATCGAGGTCCTCCACGCGGACCGCTTGGCCATCGTGAGCCAGCGCGAGGTCGGCACCGACACGGTCGACACCGCAGAGGCGCTGCGCCGGGTCGGTCGCCAGGATGCCGACGTGATCTTCGTGAGCGACCTGACCGGCGACGCCATCCCCGAGGCCATGAACGTGGCGGCGGCCGGCCGGCTCGTCATCGCGGTGATGAACACGCTGTCGGTGACCGACACGATCGCCCTGCTCGTCGATCGCAGCGAGCAGCACCTCCGGGCCCACAACCGGTCGCTCCTCGCCCGCGTGCTGCGCGGCATCATCTCCCAACGGCTCCTCGACCGGGCGGACGGCCGCGGCCGCGTGGCCGCGGTGGAGTGCATGACGGCGACCCTGAAGGTGCGCGAGGCCATCGCCACCGGCGCCGATGCGTCGGTGCTCGAGCGCCTCATGCGAGAGGGCGACTACCACGGCATGGCCACCTTCGACCAGGCCCTCCTCCAGTTGCTCTCCACCGAGTTGATCAACTTCGACGAGGCCCTCGAACGGGCCGCCAATCCCGAGGACTTCCGCATCGCCGTGCAACAGGCCGGGCTGGCCACGCTGCACTGAACGGGGTCCGTCGCCCGAGCGGCGGTCCCCTAGCGTCGGCCGCGTGATCCCCGCACGCGTGCAGCCGGTGCTCGACGAGGTCCGGCCGCTGGCCGACGCCTTCGCCGCGTCCGGCCATCGCCTGTACCTCGTCGGCGGGATCGTCCGCGACCTGCTGCTCGGCCGTGAGCTCGGGCCTGCGGCCGACATCGATCTCACCACCGACGCCGATCCGGCCACGACCAAGCGGCTGGTGGCCCCGCACGTCGATGCGCTGTGGACCCAGGGCGAGCGGTTCGGGACGATCGGCGTGAAGCGGGGCGACCGGACGTTCGAGATCACCACCCACCGTGCCGACTCCTACGACCCCGCCTCCCGCAAGCCCGCGGTGGCCTTCGGCGACGACATCGCCGAGGATCTCGCCCGGCGGGACTTCACGGTCAACGCCATGGCGCTCTCGCTGCCGGTACCGGAGCTGATCGATCCCTACGAGGGTGCCGCAGACCTGGCAGCGAACCGCCTGCGCACGCCGCTGTCGCCGGACGTCTCCTTCACCGACGACCCCCTGCGCATGCTCCGCGCCGCGCGGTTCATCGCCGGCTACGGCCTCGAGCCCGACCCCGAGCTCGTCGCCGCGGTGCGCACCCACGCCCACCGGCTCGAGATCGTGTCGGCCGAGCGGATCCGCGACGAGCTCGACAAGCTCCTCATGCTCCCCGATCCGTCGGCCGGTCTGTGGTTCGCGGTCGACACCGGCCTGGCGGACCTCTTCCTCCCCGAGCTCGCGGCGATGCGCCTCGAGCAAGATCCGATCCACCACCACAAGGACGTCCTCGCCCACACCATCGCGGTGGTCGCGAAGACGAAGCCGAACCGGATCGTGCGCCTGGCCGCGCTCCTGCACGACGTGGGCAAACCCAAGACCCGTTCGTTCACCGACGGCGGCGTCACCTTCCACCACCACGAGGTGGTCGGGGCGCGGATGGCCCGCGACCGCATGCAGGCGCTCAAGTACTCCAACGACGACGTCGAGGCCGTTCGCCAGCTCGTCTACCTCCACCTCCGGTTCCACACGTACCGGCTGGGATGGACGGATGCGGCCGTGCGGCGCTTCGTGCGCGACGCCGGCGACCAGCTCGACGAGCTGATCGAGCTCACCCGCTGCGACGTGACAACCCGCAACCAGCGCAAGGCGTCCGCGCTGGCCCGACGCATGGACGAGCTCGAGGAGCGCATCCGCGAGCTGGAGGCCCAGGAGGCGCTGCAGGCGATCCGTCCGGACCTCGACGGTCGCCAGGTGATGGACCACCTCGGGATCGGCCCGGGCCGCCACGTCGGCCAGGCGCTCGACATGCTGCTCGAACTGCGCCTCGACGAAGGTCCGCTCGGTGAGGAGGAGGCGTTCCGCCGCCTCGACGCCTGGTGGGCCGACAGACCTCGCTGACGCTCGGTCTCGACACGCCGGCCGCCGCCCTGCGCTTCTGAGCGTTCTGTGTCGCGTGGGCGAGCCGCTGGGCGCTCAGAAAGGGTTTTGGCCGGCGGTCGGCGTGGTCGGCGTGGTCGCTGCGGTCGGAGCGGTCGGAGCGGTTGCTGCGATTGGTCGAATCGTGACGGTTCGCGAGCGGCCGCGATGAAACTGGGGCCGTTCGAGCGTCGTACCCCCTGGCACCATGGACGGACCGGTCGGACCACTGACCGGCCCCATGGCGCCCACCCCGACCTCTGCCCGGAGCACCCTCATGCCCACCAGCCCCGCGATCGAAGCCCTCGGGCTCGTCAAGCGCTACGGCGACAAGGTCGCGCTCGGCGGGGTCGACCTTGCCGTGCCGAAGGGGACGGTCACGGCGGTGCTCGGCCCGAACGGCGCCGGCAAGACCACCGCGGTACGCATCCTCTCGACGCTGAGCGAAGCCGACGAGGGCTCGGCCACCGTGGCCGGCTTCGACGTCGCCACCCATCCCACCGAGGTGCGGCGCCGCATCGGCCTGGCCGCTCAGGATGCCACCGTCGACCCGCTGCTCACCGGACACGAGAACCTCTTGATGATCGGGGAGCTGCACCTGCTGCCGCGGCGCGAGGCCAAGGTCCGGTCGACC
>JAOBWM010000145.1 GCA_025463365.1 Acidimicrobiales bacterium | reverse complement strand
GCCATCGGCGCGTTGTCGCCTTGGCGGGGGCCGAGCTTGAGGATGCGGATGTAGCCACCGTTGCGATCCGCGTAGCGAGGTCCGACGTCGTCGAACAGCTTGGCGGCGATCTCCTTGTCATTGAGGTAGGAGACGACCTGGCGGTGGTTGTGCAACCCGCCCTTCTTGGCCTTGGTGATGACCTTCTCGGCGACGGGGCGCAGGGCCTTGGCCTTGGCCTCGGTGGTGGTGATGCCCTCGGCTGCGATGAGCGAGGACACGAGGTTGGCCATCATCAGACGCTGGTGGGAGGACGAACCGCCGAAGCGGCGTCCCCTCTTCGGGGTGGCCGGCATCTCACTCCATCCCGCGGAGCGCCAGGCCCCGCTCGTTCAGCTTCTCCTTGACCTCATCGAGCGACTTCTGCCCGAAGTTGGTGATGGCCAGGAGGTCGTCGTCGCTCTTGCGGAGCAGCTCGCCCACGGTGTTGACCTGGGCGCGCTTGAGGCAGTTGCGGGGACGCTCGGAAAGGTCGAGGTCCTCGATCGGCATCTCGAGCTCCGGCGAGGACGCCATGGTGGCGCTGGTCTCCCCGAGTTCGAGGGTCGGCGGCTCGTCGCTCATCTCGGCGACCAGCTGCACCAGCTTCGACAGCGTGTCTCCGGCCGAGGCGAGGGCGTCGCGGGGGGCGATGGAGCCGTCGGTCTCGACGTCGAGGACGAGGCGGTCGTAGTTGGTGTCCATCTCCACGCGGGTGGGCTCCACCAGGAAGGTGACGCGCCGGACCGGCGAGAAGATGGAGTCGACGGGGATCACGCCGATGGTGTTGGTGCCCTTGTCGCGGTCGGCCGACAGGTAGCCGCGGCCGCGCTCGATGGTGAGGTCCAGCGCGAGCCGGGCCTTCTCGTTGAGCGTGGCGATGTGCTGACCGGTGTTGAGCACCTCGACGTCGGAGGTGGTCTGGATGTCCGCACCGGTGACGTCGGCGGGGCCGCGCACGTCGATGCGGAGCGTGACCGGCTCGTCGGAGACCGAGGTGAGCACCAGATCCTTCAGGTTGAGGATGATGTCGGTGACGTCCTCGGTGATGCCCGTGATGGTGCTGAACTCGTGCAGGGCGTCGTCGAACCGGACCGCCGTGATGGCGGCGCCGGGAATCGACGAGAGCAGGGTGCGACGAAGCGAGTTGCCGAGCGTGTGACCGAAACCGGGCTCGAGCGGGCTGACCGCGAACCGCTGACGGTTGTTCTCTGCTTCGCCGACCGGCTCGACGGTGGGGCGCTGAATGACCAGCATGTGATGCCTTCCTCGGGTTTTTCGGGCTACTACTTGGAGTACAGCTCGATGATGAGCTGCTCTCGGACGGGCACGTCGATCTGCTCGCGGACGGGCAGCTCGTTGACGGTGACCTGGAAGCCCGAGTCTCCGACCTCGATCCACGCCGGCTTGAGCCGGTCGATCGTGTCGATGTTGTGGCGGATGACGATCATCTGGCGGGACTTGTCGCGCAGGGAGATCACGTCGCCCTTGCGGACCCGGTAGCTGGGGATGTCGACCCGCTTGCCGTTGACGTTGATGAGCCCGTGGTTCACGAACTGGCGGGCCTGCGGGCGGGTGGCACCCCACCCGGCGCGGAACACCACGTTGTCGAGGCGCAGCTCCAAGAAGCGCAGCAGGCTTTCGCCCGTGACGCCCTTGGTGCGGCTGGCCTCCTTGTACAGGTTGGAGAACTGCCGCTCGAGGAGGCCGTAGATGTACTTGGCCTTCTGCTTCTCCTGCAGCTGCAAGAGGTATTCCGAGGGCTGGCGGCGACGGCTGCGGCCGTGTTCACCCGGGGGGTAGGGGCGCTTGTTGAGCGCCTTGGACCCCTTGTCGTTCTCGAAGATGTTGACGCCCAGGCGCCGAGAGATCTTGACCTTGGGACCGGTGTAGCGAGCCATGGTTCCTTCCTCGACTCAGACCCGGCGCCGCTTGGGAGGGCGGCAGCCGTTGTGGGGGACGGGGGTCACGTCCTTGATGCCCGTGACCTCGATCCCGGTGTTCTGGATGGACCGGATGGCGGTCTCACGGCCGGAGCCGGGGCCCTTGACCATGACATCCACCTTGCGGACGCCGTGCTCCATGGCCCGGCGAGCGGCCTGTTCGGCGGCCATCTGGGCCGCGAACGGGGTCGACTTGCGGGAGCCCTTGAAGCCGACGTTGCCGGCGGACGCCCACGAGATGACGTTGCCCTCTTGATCGGTGATCGAGACGATCGTGTTGTTGAAGGAGCTCTTGATGTGCGCCACCCCGTAGGTGACGTTCTTGCGCTCGCGCTTGCGGGGACGGCGACCGCCCGGCTTCGGCTTGGCCATTACTTGCGAACCTTCTTCTTCCCGGCGACGGTCTTCTTCGGGCCCTTGCGGGTGCGAGCGTTGGTGTGGGTGCGCTGCCCACGGACCGGAAGGCCCTTGCGGTGACGGAGGCCCTGGTAGGAGCCGATCTCCATCTTGCGCTTGATGTCCTGCTGGACCTCACGCTTCAGGTCGCCTTCGACCTTCAGGTTCTGGTCGATGTAGGCGCGGATCTTGTTGATCTCCTCGTCGGTGAGATCACGGGTGCGGGTGCTCTCGTCGATCCCTGCTGCTTCGCAGATCTGCGAAGCCCTGGTTCGGCCGATGCCGAACACATAGGTGAGGGAGATGACGAGACGCTTCTCTCGGGGGATGTCGACGCCGGCGATACGTGCCACGGTTTAGCCCTGCCTCTGCTTGTGACGCGGGTTGGAAGAACAGATGACCTGCACGCGGCCGTGCCGCCGGATCACCTTGCAGTGTTCACAGATTGGTTTGACGCTGGGTTGGACCTTCATCGGTGCCTCGTGTCGATCGCTGCTCGGTGGGAACCGAGCGGCTACTTGTATCGGTAGGTGATCCGGCCGCGGGCCAGGTCGTAGGGCGTGAGCTCCACCTGGACCCGGTCGCCGGGGAGGATGCGGATGTAGTGCATGCGCATCTTCCCGGAGATGTGCGCGAGGACCTCATGCCCGTTCTGCAGCTCCACGCGGAACATCGCGTTCTTCTGAGCTTCGAGCACCGTGCCTTCGAGGACGATGGCATCTTCCTTGGGCTTGGGCAGCGGAACTCTCCTGGAACATCCTGCGGGAACAGCCCGGATTCCCGCCGCCGGAGCGCGCAGGGCCCCTGGGGCCGAAGGAAGATCGTAACGCGGTGGCTCCGACACTCCAAGTTGGGCCACTACCACACCCGCGCCAGCTCGGAGCGGCTTTCACCGCAACGGGTTGCCGGGTGCCGCGGGAGGGCCGCGAGTGCCCCGAAATCGTACCGCGAGACCCGATGGGGTGCCTCGGATTCGTGCCGGTCCCGGCATCGTTCCCACGGTCTGCGCACGCCACCGGCATTCGAGGCGCGCATGACCTGGCCGCCTTCGAGATCCTTCGTGCCCGATGATGCACGATCAGGGCTGGGTGAGGATCTCGGGCCCGTCGGGACCGATCGCGACGGTGTGCTCGGCGTGGGCCGACCACGACCCGTCGGCGGTGACGACCGACCAGTCGTCGTCGAGCACGTCGGTGGCGATGTCACCCAACACGAGCATGGGCTCGATGGCCAGCACGTTCCCGATGCGCAGCTTGGCGCCCGTTCCGGGCACTCCCTGGTTCGGGACGTTGGGCGCCTCGTGCATCGCCAGGCCGATGGCGTGGCCCGTGTAGCCCTCGACGACGCCCAGGCCCGCCTGGCGGGCCACCGACTCCACGGCGTGGCCGATGTCGCCGATCCGGTTCCCGGCGACGGTGGCGGCGATGCCGGCCGCGAGGGAGGCCTCGGTGACCTCGATGAGGCGTCGGTGCTCGCTGCTGATCTCCCCGACGCCGGCGGTGAAGGCGGCATCGCCGTGCCAGCCGTCGACGATGGCGCCGCAGTCGATCGAGATGATGTCCCCCTCCACCAACACGATGTCGTCGGAGGGGATGCCGTGGACGACCATCGAGGTCGGCGAGGCGCAGATGACCGCCGGGTAGCCGTGGTAGCCGAGGAAGTTCGAGGTGGCACCGCGGCGGTCGAGCACCTCGCGCCCGATGCGGTCGAGCTCGCCGGTGGTCACGCCGGGGCGGATCGCGGCGCGGATGCGCTCGTGCATCTCTGCCACCACCCGCCCGGCGGCTCGCATGACCTCGATCTCGGCGCGGCTGCGGACGGCCGCTGTCTTGGAGAACAGCACGGTCCCGGCGCTCTCAGGCTCCGGGGATGGCGGTGACGGACGCGATGGCGGCCGTCAGCCGGCCGAACACCTCGTCCTGGGTGCCCATCCCGTCGACCTCGACCAGCAGGCCACGCTCGGCGTAGAACGCCACCAGGGGGAAGGTCTCGGCGGCGTAGAGCTCCAGGCGCTTGCGGACCGCGGCCTCGGTGTCGTCGTCGCGCTGGACGACCTCGGCGCCGTCGACGTCGCAGATCCAGTCGTTCTGCGGCGGGGCGTCGACGGAGTAGATGTGGCTGCCGTTCGCGGTGCACACCCGGCGCTTGGTGATGCGCTCGAGCACGACGGTCTCGGGCACCTCCAGGTTCAACACGACGTGGAGCGGGCGCTCGGCGGTGATCTTCTCGAGCGCCACGGCCTGGGCCTCCGTCCGCGGGAAGCCGTCGAGGATGTAGCCGCGCTCGGCGGCGTCGGGCAGGTCGAGCCGCTCGTCGACGACGCCGACCATGATCTCGTCGGACACCAGCTGGCCGGCATCCATCACCGACTTGGCCTTCAGGCCGAACTCGGTGCCGGCGGCCACGGCGGCGCGCAGCATGTCACCGGTGGAGATGTGGGGGACGCCGAAGTGCGCGGCCAGCCGCGAGGCCTGGGTGCCCTTGCCCGCGCCTTGACGGCCGAGCATGACGAGTCGGACCGATGTCATCGGCTACTTCGCAGAGCCCTTGGCCGAGGCCTTCGTCTTCGTCTTGGCGTCGAGGAAGCTGTCGTAGTTGCGCATCATGAGCTGCCCGTCGATCTGCTTGACCGTCTCGAGGGCGACGCCCACGGCGATCAGGATCGAGATGCCGAAGAAGCTCAGCTGCTGGCCGCCGCCCGAGTTGCCCAGCGACTTGCCGATGGCATAGGCGGGCACGAGGGCGATGCCGGCGACGAACAGGGCGCCGGGGAGGGTGATGCGAGACAGGATCTTGGCCAGGTACCGCTCGGTCTGGTAGCCGGGCCGGATGCCGGGGATGAACCCGCCCTGCTTGCGGATCTGGTCGGCCTGCTTGTGCGGGTCGAACTGGATCGCTGTGTAGAAGTAGGCGAACAAGATGATGAGCACGCCGTAGGTGAGCAGGTAGGTGAACGAGGTCGAGCGGACCAGGTGCTGGTCGATCCAGGTCTGCACCGAGCTCCCCCAGTTCGAGGTGCCGTCCTTGTGGGTCGGCAGGACCTGCGAGAGGATCACCGGCAGGTACAGCACGGAGCTGGCGAAGATGATCGAGATCACGCCGGCGCCGTTGACCTTCAGCGGGATGTAGGTGCTCTGGCCGCCGTACATCTTGCGGCCCACCTGGCGCTTGGCGAACTGCACCGGGATGCGGCGCACGCCCTGCTCCACGAACACGATCGCCACCAGCAAGGCGGTGAACATCAGCCCGATGCTGAGCATGGCGACGGTGCCGGACTCGGCACGGACCGTGGCGAAGTTGGCGGGGAGCCGGCTCACGACCGAGGCGAAGATCAGGATCGACATGCCGTTGCCCACGCCTCGCTGGGTGGTGATCTCACCGAGCCACATGAGCAGGGCGAACCCGGCGCACAAGGTGAGCACCACCAAGGCGAAGCGGGCACCCGAATAGGTGCCGCCGAACAGGTCGAGGCCCGTCGAGTTGCCGCGGGAGCCGAAGCCGCCGCCGCCGGTGTGGAACAGGTAGGTGATGCCGGTGCCCTGGAGGAGGGCGATGCCGACCGCCAGGTAGCGGGTCCACTGGGTGATCTTGCGCTGGCCGACCGCCCCCTGCTCCTGCCACTGCTCGAGCTTGGGGATCACCACGGCGAGGATCTGCATGATGATCGACGAGGTGATGTACGGCATGATCCCGAGCGCGAAGACCGCGAACTGGGTGATGGCGCCACCGGAGAACGTCTGCAGGAAGCTCAGCACCCCGCCTTGGGCGGCCTGGTCCTGCAGCTTCTTGATGGATCCCAGATCGATGCCGGGGACGGGGATGTGCGAACCGAATCGGTACAGCACGATCATCGCCAGCGTGAAGAGCAGCTTGTTCCGCAGCTCCGGGATCTTGAGGACGTTGCGGAGGGTCGACAACTCGCGCTCCTGCTCAGCGTTCGGTGGGGCCCGAGGGCCGCCGGATCAGCGGTTGGTGAACTGGTTGCCCTTGGCGGGCGGACGGCGTTCGCCCCAGGGCAGGGGCAGGCGTTCCACGGTACCGCCCGCAGCGGTGATGGCTGACTCGGCGGCGGCGGAGAAGGCATGGGCCTTGACGGTGAGGGCGCGGGTGACCTCGCCCCGACCGAGAACCTTGACGAGGGCCTTCTTGCCCACGAGGCCCTTGGCGTGGAGGGTTGCGGGCGACACGTCGTCGAGCCCGGTCTCCTCGAGGGTGTCGAGGTTGACGGCCTGGTACTCCACGCGGAAGGGGTTGTTGAAGCCCTTGAGCTTCGGGATCCGCATGTGCAGCGGCATCTGGCCGCCTTCGAACGACGCCGGGACCGAACCGCGGGCCTTCTGGCCCTTGGTGCCACGGCCGGCGGTCTTGCCGCCCTTGCCGCCGATGCCGCGGCCGACGCGGCGCCGGCCTCGGTTGGAGCCCGGAGCGGGCTGGAGGTCATGGACCTTCATCAGGCTTCGCCTTCCTCGGTGGTGACCGGCTTCACGGTGACCAGGTGGGGAACCCGGGCGATCATCCCGAGGATCTCGGGACGGTCGGGCAGGGTGTTGCTCTGGCCGATGCCGCGGAGGCCGAGGGCGCGCATGGTGCCGCGCTGCTTGGGCTTGCAGCCGATCGTGGACTTGATCTGGGTGACGAGGAGATCGGCCATCACTTGACCTCGTCGAACTGCTGGGGCCCACGCTCGGACAGGTTGTACGCGTCGAGCAGGCCCTTGGGGACGAACTCCTCGGGCGAGAGGCCGCGCAGGCGAGCCACCTCGTCGGGGCGCTTCAGCGACTGCAGGCCGGCGATGGTCGCGCGGGCCACGTTGATGTGGTTGGCCGAGCCGAGCGACTTGCAGAGCACGTCGTGGATGCCGGCCTCTTCGAGGATGGCACGGGCGGCACCGCCGGCGATCACGCCGGTACCGGGGGCGGCGGGCTTCAGCATCACCCGGCCGGCACCCATGATGCCGGTGGTGGGGTGGGTGATGGTGCTGCCGGCGAGCGGCACGGAGAAGAGGTTCTTGCGAGCCTCCTCGGTGCCCTTCTGGATGGCGAGGGGCACCTCCTTCGCCTTGCCGTAGCCGAGGCCCACGCGACCGGCGCCGTCGCCGATGACGACGAGGGCGGTGAAGGAGAAGCGTCGGCCACCCTTGACCACCTTGGCCACGCGGTTGATGTTGATCACGCGGGACTCACGGAGCTGCGCGTCGTTGCTGTTGGTAGCCATCAGAACTCCAGTCCGCCCTCGCGGGCGGCATCGGCCAGCGCCGCGATGCGGCCGTGGTAGAGGTTGCCGCCGCGGTCGAACACGACGGTGGTGATGCCGGCGGCCTTGGCCCGCTCGGCGAGCAGCTCGCCGATCTGGGTGGCGGCGGCAACGTTGCCACCCGAACCCGTCACGGCGGGCTCGGTGGTGGCCGCGGCCACCAGGGTGGTGCCGGCGCGATCGTCGATGATCTGCGCGGCGATGTGCTTGTTGGAACGGAACACGGCGAGGCGCGGGCGCTCGGAGGTGCCCTTCACCTTCTTGCGGACACGGCGGTGGCGCCGGATCCGGGCTTCCCGGTTCTTCTTTGCTGAATCACTCATGTTGGATGCTTCCTGCGTAGAACCCGGCTTTTCCGGGCGGGTCCACGGGGGGCGGAGCCCCCTGTGTGACTACTTCCCGGACTTGCCGGCCTTGCGGACCACGTGCTCACCGAGGTAGCGCACGCCCTTGCCCTTGTACGGCTCGGGCTTGCGCAGCTTGCGGATGTCGGCGGCCACCTGGCCCACGAGCTCCTTGTCGGAGCCCTTCACGTCGATGCGGTTGGGGGTGGGAACCTCGAAGGTCACGCCGGTCGGCGCTTGCACCACCACGGGGTGGCTGAAGCCGAGGGCGAGGTCGAGGGCGTCGTTGCCCTTGGCCGTGGCCCGGTAGCCGACGCCGATGATCTCGAGCTGCTTGGTGAAGCCGTCGGTGACCCCGACGACCATGTTGTTCACCAGCGACCGGACCAGGCCGTGCATGGCCCGGGTCTGGCGCTCGTCGTCGGGACGCTCGACCAGCAGCGTCTCGCCGTCCTGGCGGACGGTGATGGTGCCGGGGATCTCGCGCTCGAGGGTTCCCTTGGGGCCCTTCACGGTGACGTTGCGACCGGTGAGGGTCACGTCGACGCCGCTGGGGACGGAGATGGGGGCTTTACCGATTCTGGACATCGTGCGCTCCTACCAGACGAAGCACAGGACCTCGCCGCCCACGTGGCGCTTGCGCGCCTCGCGGTCGGTCATGAGTCCCTGGCTGGTCGAGACGACGGCCACGCCGAGGCCACCGAGGACCCGAGGGACCTCCGAAGCCGGCGAGTAGACGCGAAGTCCGGGCTTGGACACCCGGCGGAGGCCGGAGATGGTCCGGGCCCGCTCGGGCGAGTACTTCATCGTGACGGTGAGCGTGGAACCAGGGCGGTCGCCGTTGGTAGCCACGCTGAAGTCCTCGATGTAGCCCTCCTTCTTCAGGATGGCCGCAAGGGCCTCCTTCTTCTTGGAGGACGGCATGCGCACCTCGTCGTGCATCGCGGTGTTCGCGTTGCGCACTCGAGTGAGCATGTCGGCGATGGGGTCAGTCATTGTCATGGTTCGGCCTCCTCACCAGCTCGCCTTGGTCACGCCGGGGATCTCCCCGGCGTGCACCATGTCGCGCAGGCAGATGCGACACAGCCGGAACTTCCGGTACACCGAGTGCGGGCGACCGCACTTCTGGCACCTCGTGTACCCGCGCACCTTGAACTTGGGCTTGCGGTTGGCCTTGTTGATCAGTGCTTTCTTGGCCATCAGTTGGCCTGCCCTTCACGCTTGAACGGGAAGCCGAAGGCGTCGAGCAGGGCCTTGCCCTCGGCGTTGGTACGGGCGGTCGTCACGATGGTGATGTCCATGCCTCGGGTCTGGTCGATCTTGTCGTAGTCGATCTCCGGGAAGATCAGCTGCTCGGTCACGCCGAACGTGTAGTTGCCACGCCCGTCGAAGCTGTGGGCCGGAAGGCCGCGGAAGTCCCGGATGCGGGGGATCGCCAGGGCGATCAGCCGGTCGAGGAACTCCCACATGCGATCGTTGCGCAAGGTGACCTTGGCGCCGATCGCGTTGCCCTCGCGGAGCTTGAACGCCGCGATCGACTTCTTGGCCCGGGTCACGAGCGGCTTCTGGCCGGTGATCAGGGTGAGGTCGGTCACCGCGTGTTCGAGCAGCGATCCCTGGCCGACGGCTGCGCCGACGCCCATGTTCACCACGATCTTCTCGAGGCGGGGGACCTCCATGACGTTGCCGAGGCCGAGGTCGGTCTTCAGCTGGTCACGAATGGAGTCGTGGTACTTCGCCTTCAGGCGAGGAATCTCGATGGTGTCAGTCATGGGATCTCCACCCCGGTGCGGCGGCAGATGCGCACCTTCTTGCCGCCTTCGAGCTTGTAGCCCACGCGGGTGGGCTTGCCGTCGGACGGGCTGATCACGGCCACGTTGCTGACCGGGATCGGCTTGTCGATGTCGAGGATGCCGCCGGCCTCGGTGGCCGTGCGAGCAGCGCGGTGGCGCTTGGCGGTGTTGACACCCTCCACGATGACCTTGCCCTCGCGGGGGAACGCCTGCTGGACGACGCCTTCCTTGCCCTTGTCCTTGCCGGACAGGACCAGGACGCGATCGCCCTTCTTGATCTTGAGACCTGCCATCAGAGGACCTCCGGCGCCAGGGAGACGATGCGCATGAACTTCTTGTCGCGAAGCTCGCGGCCGACGGGGCCGAAGATGCGGGTGCCGCGGGGCTGCTGCTGGTCGTTGATCAGCACGGCCGCGTTCTCGTCGAAGCGGATGTAGGAGCCGTCGGGACGACGCTTCTCCTTCTTGGTGCGGACGACGACGCACTTCACGACGTCGCCCTTCTTCACACCGGCACCGGGGATGGCGTCCTTGACGGTCGCCACGAAGATGTCCCCGATGGAGGCGTAGCGCCGGCGGGAGCCGCCCAGCACCTTGATGCAGAGGACTTCCTTGGCACCGCTGTTGTCAGCGACCCGAAGTCGAGATTCCTGCTGGATCACTTGGCACGCTCCAGGACTTCCACGATCCGCCAGCGCTTGAGCTTGGACAGCGGGCGGGTCTCGGCCACGCGGACCTTGTCGCCGACGTTGAGGGTGTTCTCCTCGTCGTGGACGTACAGGCGCGTGGTGCGGGCCATCGTCTTCTTGTACCGCGGGTGCGGCTTGCGGGTGATCACGGTGACGACCGCGGTCTTGTCCATGCCGCTCGACGTGACCTGGCCCTCACGCACCTTGCGGGCGTTGGGGCGTTCCTCGGTGGTGGGCTCTTCGGCCATCAGCTCTTCTCCTGGGCGAGGGCCTCGGCGGCCTCGATCTCGCGAGCCCGCAGCTCGGTCTCGTAGCGGGCGATCTCCTTGCGGGCCGTGCGCAGGCCGGCGGTGTTCTCCAGGGTGCCGGTGGCACTCTGGATCCGCAGCTTGAACAGGCGGTCCTTCTCCTCGGCCAGCCGCTCCACGATGGTGGCGGTGTCGAGGTCGGACGCGGTGGTGGTGGTCTTGGGCATCAGAGACCCTCCGTCCTGGTGACGAACTTGGCCTTGATCGGCAGCTTCTGGATGGCCCGCTCGATCGCCTGCTTGGCGACCTCGGGATCGCTGTAGCTGAGCTCGAACATGACCCGGCCCGGCTTCACGACGGCGACCCAGCGCTCCGGGTTGCCCTTGCCCGAACCCATGCGGGTCTCGGCGGGCTTCTCGGTGACGGGCTTGTCGGGGAAGACGTTGATCCAGACCTTGCCGCCACGCTTGATGTGGCGGGTCATGGCGATACGGGCGGCCTCGATCTGGCGGGCCGAGACCCAACCGGGCTCGAGGGCCTGGATGCCGTAGTCGCCTTGGGTGACGCGCGTGCCGCCCTTGGCCGCGCCGGTGAGGCGGCCGCGGTGCTGCTTGCGGTGCTTGACCCTTCGGGGCATCAACATGATCAGTCACCATCCCCGGGGCGGAAGTGCGGGGTCTCGTGGGTCTCGCGGACCGAGCGCTCGATCGCTTCTTCTTCTTCGAGGAGCTTCTCGATCTCGGGATCGGCCTCGGCGACGAGCGGCTTGGCTTCGGCGACGGCATCGGTCACCGTGGCCGGATCGACCGGGGCCGACTCGGGACGGCGCCGTGACGAGGAAGCGATCTTCGCCGGAGCGGCATCGCCGGAGGTCTCCCCCACGGCCATGGCGGCCTCGCGGGTGATCTTGTCCTCGGTGGAGGCCTTGTAAGGGAGGATGTCGCCCTTGTAGATCCAGACCTTCACGCCGATGCGACCGGCGGTGGTGCGGGCCTCGCGGAAGCCGTAGTCGATGTCGGCGCGCAGCGTGTGCAGCGGCACCCGACCTTCTCGGTACCACTCGGTGCGGGACATCTCCGAGCCGCCGAGGCGACCGGAGCACTGCACCCGGATCCCGAGGGCGCCGGCCTTCTGGGCGTTCTGCACAGCCCGCTTCATCGCCCGACGGAAGGCGACGCGGCCAGCAAGCTGGTCGGCAACTCCCTGAGCGATCAGGGCAGCGTCGAGCTCGGGCTGCTTGATCTCCTGGATGTTCAGCTGGACCTTGTTGTTGCCGGTGATCTCGGCCAGGCGACCGCGGAGGCGATCGGCCTCGGCGCCGCGGCGGCCGATCACGATGCCCGGGCGGGCGGTGTGCACGTCGACGCGGAGGCGGTCACGGGTGCGCTCGACCTCGACGCGGCTGATCGCGGCGTGGGGGAGGTCGCCCATCAGGAGGTTCCGGATCTTCCAGTCCTCGATGATGAACGTGCCGTACTCGGACCGGCTGGCGAACCAGCGCGACTTCCAGTCGGTGGTGACGCCCAGGCGGAAGCCGTAGGGATTGACCTTCTGGCCCATCAGTCTTCGTCCTTGTTCGCGGTGTCTGCCTCGTCGGCGGTGTCGGCCTCGGCGGCCGGCTCCTCGGCCTCCGCCTCGGCGGTGGCCTCCTCGACGAGCTCGGTGGTCGGCTCGCCCTCGTTCACGGCGTCATCGATCTCGGTCGCTTCGGCCGCATCGGCCTCGACCTCGTCGGTGACGGTCACGTCGTCGACCTCGACGGTGACGTCGGTGTCGACCGCATCATCGTGATCATGATCGTGGTCGTGCGTCTCGGTTGCCTGGCGGCTGCTGGCCACGCGGGCCCGGCGCGAGGCCCGGCCGGCGGTGCCGCCACCAGCGCGGCCGCTGCGAGCATCGCGCTCGGTGCGGAGCCGGATCTCGTTGTCGGACTGCCGGCTCACGATGATCGTGATGTGGCAGGTGCGCTTGCGGATGCGGGTGGCGCGGCCACGGGCCCGGGGGCGCCAGCGCTTGAGCGTGGGACCCTCATCGGCGTAGCAGGCCGAGACGAAGAGGGCCTCGGGGTCCTGGCTGTCGTTGTTGGCGGCGTTGGCCACCGCCGACGCGAGGCACTTGCGGATGTCGCGGGCCACGTCGCGCTCGACCAGGCCGAGGATCTCGTCGGCGTCGCGCACGTGCTTGCCGCGGACGAGGTCGAGGACCTCACGGGCCTTGTAGGCCGACACCCGCAGGTAGCGGATCTGCGCGCGGGTGCCCGGGCGCTCGTTCGTCTTGGTGCCGAACGCCATCAGCGTCGGCCCTTCGTGTTGCGCTCCTGGCCGGCGTGGAACCGGAAGGTGCGGGTGGGGGCGAACTCGCCGAGCTTGTGCCCGACCATCGACTCGGTGACGTAGACGGGCACGTGCTTGCGCCCGTCGTGGACCGCCACCGTGTGGCCGACCATGTCGGGGATGATCGTCGAGCGGCGCGACCAGGTCTTGATGACCTTATTCTCGCCCCTGCTGTTGAGGTCGTCGAC
>JAOBWM010000139.1 GCA_025463365.1 Acidimicrobiales bacterium | reverse complement strand
GAGTCGCCGCGCGACATCATCCGCTGGACCTGGCTCACCGACGAGTCCGATCCCGTGCTCGACGTGCGCCGGGGCGGCCTCGAGCTGACCCTCGAGGTGACCAAGGCCGCTGGCGAACCACTCGGGGTCGACGTGCACTCGGCGTTGTTCGACCAGCTCCGCACGTGTGACAACCACTGCGAGTTCTGCTTCATCTACCAGCTCCCGCCAGGCATGCGGAAGAGCCTGTACCTGAAGGACGACGACTACCGGCTGAGCTTCCTGTACGGGAACTTCACCACCCTCACCCGGTTCACCGAGTCCGACCTCGAGCGGGTGGTGACCGAGGGCCTGTCGCCGCTGAACGTCAGCATCCACGCCACCGAGCCGGCAGCGCGCAACGACATGCTCCGCAACCGGCGCGGGGGCCCGAGCCTCCGGTGGCTGCGGGCCCTGCTCGACCACGGCATCGAGGTCCATGGGCAGATCGTGTGCTGCCCGGGCATCAACGACGGCGCGGTGCTCGACGACACCCTCGCCGGCGTCCTGGACCGCTTTCCCGAGCTCGCCAGCTTGTGTGTCGTGCCGCTCGGGATCAGCCGCTTCAACACCGAGCCGCGGATGCGGGCCACCACCCAGGCCGAGGCCGGGGCGGTCGTCGACTGCGTCGAGGACTGGCAGGGGGTCTTCCAGACCGTGCTCGGCCACCGGATGGTGCAGGCCTCCGACGAGTACTACCTGCTCGCCGGACGGCCGTTCCCCCTGCCCGAGTCCTACGAGGGCTTCGCCATGCACGAGGACGGCGTGGGCATGGCCCGCACGTTCGAGCTCGAGTTCACCGGCCAGGTCGAGACCGTGACAGGCCCGCAGTCCGGCTTCTTCGCCTGGGCCGAGGGCTCCCAACCCGCCGCCTCCGGCGCGCGCGCCTCCGCCACCGCCCCCGCCACAGCCCCCTTCACGGGCGCCGCGTCGGCCTCGACCGCACATGCCCCCGCGACGGGCGGGCGGTACGAGGCGGCCGGCGACTACGGCGCACCGGCCGACGGCTATCGCTCCATCCGCGCCTCCGAACCGACACCGGGGGCGGTGGCTGTCGCCCTGCGTCCGCGTGCGGGCGCTCCGATCGCCGTGCTCACCGGCGATGCCGGCGCCGCGGTCGTCGGACCGCTCGTGGCAGGCCTCGGCCGTCCCGACGTGCGCGTCGTCGCCGTGGCCAACGAGTTCTTCGGTGGGACCACGTCGGTGACCGGCCTGCTCACCGGCGCGGATCTGATCCGAGTCTTGGCTGCCGAGCCCGAGGGCCACCGCTACCTGCTCCCGGACGTCTGCTTGTCCGGCGACCGCTTCCTCGACGGAACCTCCGTCACCGACCTGCCCCGCCTGGTGGAGGTCGTCCCCACCGACGGCGCCGCCCTGCGCCGGGCCCTGCAAGGCTGAAGGCCCTCATGTCCCGCGAGCTCCCCATGGTCGTCATCGTCGGCCGCCCCAACGTCGGCAAGTCCACGCTGCTGAACCGCATCGTCGGCCGCCGCGCCGCGATCGTCGAGGAACAGCCCGGGGTCACCCGGGACCGCAAGGAGGTGGCGGCCGAGTGGTTGGGCCATCCGTTCCTGCTGGTCGACACCGGCGGCTGGATCCCGGGGGGTTCATCGCTCGACGAGAAGGTCAGCCGCCAGAGCGAGAAGGCCATCGCCGACGCCGACGCGGTGATCCTCGTCGCCGACGTGACCACCGGCGTGACCGAAGAAGACGACCGGGTGGCCGAGCTGCTGCGCAGCCTGTCGGTTCCCGTCTTCCTGGTGGCCAACAAGGTCGACGACCCGGCCCGCGAGCCGATGATGTGGGAACTGCTCTCGCTCGGGCTCGGCAACCCGTGGCCGGTCAGCGCGCTGCACGGCCTGGGCACCGGCGATCTCCTCGACGCCATCCTCGACACGTTCCCCGACGCCGAGCCGGACGAGGAGCCCGCCGAGCCGCTCCGCACCGGTCCGGGCGCCGACGGCGAGCGGATCTTCGCGGTGGCCCTCGTGGGGCGGCCGAACGTGGGCAAGAGCACGCTGTTCAACCGGCTCATCGGCGAGGACCGCTCGGTCGTGCACGACATGCCCGGCACCACGCGCGACGCCATCGACACCGTGGTCGAGACGCCCGACGGCCCCATCCGCTTCGTCGACACCGCCGGCATGCGCCGCAAGTCCCGCATCGACGAAGGGACCGAGTACTACTCCTTCGTGCGGGCGCTGCAGGCGGTCGACTCCTCCGACGTCGCCCTCCTCGTGATCGACGCGAACGAGGGCGTGACCCACCAGGACCAGCGCCTGGCCGAGCGCATCGACGCCGCCGGTTGCCCGATCGTGATCCTGCTGAACAAGTGGGAGACGCTCGACACCGACAAGCGGGCCGAGGTCACCTACGAGGTCGGCCAGAAGCTCGCGTTCCTGGGCGACAGCGAGGTCATCCGCATCTCGGCCTTGACCGGCAAGAACGTGCACCGCCTCCTCCCGGCGCTCGCCGGGACCATCGAGGGGTACCACAAGCGCGTTCCCACCCGGCGCGTGAACGACGTCGTGTTCGCCGCCCAGTCCTCCCAGCCGGCACCTCACGGCGGCCGGATCCTGTACGCCACCCAGGGCGCCACCGACCCGCCGACGTTCACGCTCTTCGCCAACAAGGAGCTTCCGGCCACCTACCTGCGCTACATCGAGCGCATGCTCCGCGAAGCGTTCGAGCTCGGTGCCACGCCCATCAAGCTCCGCGTCCGTCAACGAGGCAACTGACGCCCATCACCTGACGCACGATCACCGATCACCGATCACCGACCATCGAACCCGACGACGCCGAGCCGGAAGGAAGACGGGTGCCCGACGCCGACCACGAGATGGTCCTGACCGGTGCAGGCGGGCTGAGCGCGCCCGAGGTCGCAGCACGGGTCGCCAGCGGCCACGTGAACGAGGTCGACGACCGCACGTCGCGCACCGTCGGCGAGATCATCCGGGCCAACGTGCTCACGCGGTTCAACGCGATCCTCTCGGTCCTGGCGGTTGCCGTGCTGGCGACAGGCCGATGGGGCGACGCCGCCTTCGCCATCGTCTTGGTCCTCAACTCGATCATCGGCATCGGGCAGGAGCTGCGGGCCAAGCGGACGCTCGACAAGCTCGCCCTCCTGCATGCGCCGACCGCCCGGGTCGTCCGAGACGGCGAGACGATGGAGCTGCCGGTCGCCGAGGTGGTGCTCGACGACCTGATCGCGCTCCGCATGGGGGACCAGGTGCCCGCCGACGGCGAGATCCATGCATCCGAGGGTCTCGAGGTCGACGAGTCCCAGCTCACCGGCGAATCCGACGCCATGGCCAAGGAGCTGGGGGATCGGGTCCTGTCCGGCACGATCGTCGTGGCCGGCCGCGGGCGCTTCCAGGCCCGAGCCGTCGGTGCCGACGCCTACGCCCGCAAGATCGCCGCCGAGGCCAAGGTGTTCGTCCGCACCAAGTCGGAGATCGAGGCGGCGATCGACACGCTGCTGCGCTACATCACGTGGGTCATCATCGGGGTCACGCCCCTGCTCGTCTGGTCGCAGTTCCGCACCAACGACACAGGCGACTGGCGGGAGCCGGTCAGTGGCACCGTGGCCGCCCTCGTGGGCATGGTCCCGGAGGGGCTCGTGCTGCTCACGAGCGTCGCGTTCCTGCTGGCCGCCCTCGCCCTCACCCGGCGCCAGGTCCTCGTGCAGGAGCTGCCGGCGGTGGAGGGCCTCGCCCGCGTCGACGTGGTGTGCCTCGACAAGACCGGGACCCTGACGCTCGGCGACATCGTGTTCGACGCCCTCGAGTCCGTGGGTCCCGCCGGCGACACCCCGGGCACCGGTCCGCCGCACGACGAGGCATCGGTCGGAGCTGCGCTCGGGGCGATGGCCGACGCGCCCGATCCCAACGCCAGCCTGGCCGCCCTCGGGGCGGCCTTCGCGGCGCCGGGCTGGGACCGCTCCGGCGAGGTGGCGTTCTCCTCGGCCCGCAAGTGGAGCGCAGCGTCGTTCGACGGCCAGGGAACGTGGTACCTCGGGGCGCCCGATGTGCTCCTCGATGCCGACGATCCGCTCCGCGACCGCGTCTCGGAGTTGGCCGCGACGGGTCGGCGCGTGCTGCTCGTGCAGTACACCGACTCACCGCTCACGGGGGAGGCGCTGCCCGCCGGTCGGAAGTCGGTCGCGCTGTGCACGCTCGCCGAGCAGGTCCGCCCCGACGCGGCCGAGACCCTGCGGTACTTTGCCGACCAGGGCGTGGCCATCAAGGTCATCTCGGGCGACAACCCCACCACGGTGTCGGCAGTGGCCACCGAGGTGGGCATCGACGTCGGCACGGCGATCGACGCCCGCACCCTGGGCAGCGAGCCCGAAGACCTCGTGGAGGCCGTCACCAACCACACGGTCTTCGGCCGGGTGAGCCCGCACCAGAAGCGCTCGATGGTCCGCGCTCTGCAGTCCCAGGGCCACACCGTCGCCATGACCGGCGATGGCGTGAACGACGCCCTCGCGCTCAAGGACGCCGACATCGGCGTGGCGATGGGCAACGGCGCCCAGGCCACGCGGGCCGTGGCCCAGCTCGTGCTCCTCGACGGTCAGTTCTCCCGGCTCCCGAGCGTGCTCGGGGAGGGCCGGCGGGTGATCGGCAACATCGAGCGGGTGGCGAGCCTGTTCCTCTCCAAGAACGTCTACGCGCTGATGCTGGTCCTCCTCGTGAGCATCGCCGGGCTGCCGTTCCCCTTCCTGCCGCGACACCTCACCCTGATCAGTTCGGTCACCATCGGCATCCCTGCGTTCGTCCTCGCCCTCGGGCCCAACACGGAGCGGTACCGACCCGGGTTCTTGCAGCGTGTCCTCGCCTTCGCGATCCCTGCGGGCGCCATCACGGGGATAGCGATCTTCGTGGCCTACCTCGCGGCCCGGACCCAGCACCTCCTCGCGAGCGAGCGCAAGACGGCAGCGACCATCGCGGCGCTGGTGGTGGCGCTGTGGGTGCTCGTCGTGCTGTCCCGGCCGTTCCGCCCGTGGAAGCTCGCGCTGCTCGTGTCGATGGCCGCCATCGCCTCGGCCGCCATCGCCATCCCCCCGATCCAGGACGTGTTCAAGCTGTCCATGCCGGCATCGTTCCTGCCCATCGCCCTCGGCATCGGGGCCGCCGGAGCGGTGGGCGTGGAGATGGTGGGGCGCTGGGCCGATCACCGCACCGGTCGGCGACCCCGGCGGCCGCTCCGCATCGGCGTTCGAGCCTGACGGCGTAAGGCCTGCGACGGTTGCGCTTCCGGCGGATCCTGGGGGCCCGGCAGTAGCATCGTGCGACCATGCAGTACCCGCTCCTCCTCGTCGTCGCCTTGGCATGTGCGGTCGCTGCCGGCGTCTGGGCGCGCTCGGCGGTCCGCCTGAAGAAGGTGGCATCGCGCGTCGAGCGGGCCTTCGGGCGCGAGGCCGATGCGGCCACCATCGCCCGTTCGGCCTACCGCAAGGACGTCCACTGCACCGTCCTCTACGGGGTGCTGACCCTCGCGTCCGCCGGCGGGGCGTTCGTGGTGCGCGGTTCCACACTGCTGTTCGCGCTGATCTTGATCCCGGTGGCCGTGTCGGTGATCTACGGCAGGGACTTCGTGCGCGACTCCAGGCTCGCGGAGAGCCGCTTCGAGCTGGAGCGTCGCGCCGAAGAGGTGCTGTCCCAGGAGGACCTCGCCCCGCGCCGCTGGGCGGAGCGCCTGGCTCCCGAGCAGCTGCCCGACATCACCGGGTTCGAGGTCGGGCGGGTCTACCAGGCCGGCACCGGCGTCATGGCCGGCGACTTCTACGACGTGTTCCGCGTGGCACCCACCCGGGTGGTGGCGGTCATCGGCGATGTGACCGGGCACGGCATCGAGCCGTCGATCACCGCGTTCCAGGCCAAGTACCTCTTGCGAGTGTTCCTGCGGCAGTTCCGTGATCCGGCCCAGGCCCTCGAAGAGCTCAATGCCCAGCTGTCGGCGCTCGATCGGGCCGAGGAGATGATCTCGCTGTGCGTCATCGTCTTCGACACCGAGGCGGGCACGGTCCGCTACGCATCGGCTGGCCACCCGGCGGCGTGGCTGTGGCACGAGAAGGACGTCCGCCCGCTGCGTTCCACGGGCCCCCTCCTGATGCTCGATCCCAAGGGCACGTTCCACTCCCGCGAGCTCCGACTCGACTCGGGCGACCTCGTCCTGCTCTACACCGACGGCTTGTCCGAGGCTCGCTCAGGTGACCAGCTCTTCGGCGAGGAGCGCATCGCCAACGCCATCCGCCGTGACCCGGGTGCGGATCCCGGGGTGCTCGTGAAGGCCCTCCTCGAGGCGGCCCGGGACTTCGCCCGCGACCCGATCACCGACGACATCGCCATCCTCGCCCTCCGGCGGGACTGAGCGCCCTCACCGGCTCCGTCGCGGTTCTCGGGGCCAGCGAGGGGTGGTCGGTAGGATCGGCGCTCGTGACCGACACCGCCGCGCCACCTGGACCCACCGAGCCCGACGGCGAACCGACGCCGGCCGACCGGGTGGCGGCATCGGCCGAGCGGGCTCTTGCCGGCAACCTGGCCAAGGTCGGCGACAAGCTGACCAAGCAGGGGAAGCTGTTCGTCCGCGACCGGCTCGACCTGCTCCTCGATCCCGGTTCGTTCGTCGAGGACGCGCTGCTCGCCAACACCTCGGCCGCCGACCTGCCCGCTGACGGTGTGGTCACCGGCGTCGGCACGATCGACGGCCGGGCCGTCGTCGTGGTCGCCAACGACCCCACCGTGAAGGCCGGGTCCTGGGGCGCTCGCACCGTCGAGAAGATGATCCGCGCGTCCGAGTACGCCCTCAAGCACGAGCTCCCGATCTTCTGGTTGGTCGACTCGGCCGGGGCTCGCATCACCGACCAGGTCCAGCTGTTCCCGGGCCGTCGCGGCGCGGGACGGATCTTCTACAACCAGGTGAAGCTCAGCGGCCGCGTCCCGCAGATCTGCTGCCTGTTCGGGCCGTCCGCTGCCGGCGGTGCGTACATCCCGAGCTTCTGCGACATCGTGATCATGGTGGAAGGCAACGCCTCCATGTACCTGGGGTCTCCCCGCATGGCCGAGATGGTGGTGGGGGAGAAGGCCACGCTCGAGGAGACCGGTGGCGCCCGCATGCATGCGACGGTCTCGGGTTGCGGCGACAACCTCGCGGTCGACGACCCCGATGCGATCGACCAGGCCCGCGCCTGGTTCACCTACTTCCCGTCCACCTGGCGGGAGGAACCGCCCCGCTACGAGCCGATCGGCCCGGCCACCGCCCTCACCGCCACGTCGATCCCCGACGACGACAAGGCCGCCTACGACGTGCACACCGTCATCGACGGACTGGTCGATGCCGAGAGCTTCTTCGAGATCAAGCCACTGTTCGCCCCCGAGCTGGTGTGCGGCCTGGGCCTGGTCGACGGGAAGCCGGTCGGCTTCGTCGCCAACAACCCCCAGGTCAAGGGGGGTGTGCTGTTCGTCGACTCGGCGGACAAGGCCGCACGGTTCGTGTGGTGCTGCGACGCCTTCAACATCCCGCTCGTCTTCCTGGCCGACGTGCCCGGGTTCATGATCGGGACGCAGGTCGAGCGGCAGGGGATCATCCGCCACGGGGCCAAGATGGTCACGGCGATCTCCGAGGCCACCGTGCCCAAGCTGTGCATCGTGTTGCGCAAGGCCTACGGCGCCGGCCTCTACGCCATGGCTGGCCCGGCGTTCGAGCCGGAGGCCACCATCGCCCTGCCCACGGCCAAGATCGCCGTCATGGGTCCGGAGGCCGCGGTCAACGCGGTCTTCGCCAACAAGATCGCCGCCATCGAAGATCCCGACGAAGCCGCCGCGTTCGTCGACGAGCAGCGGCGGATCTACGAGGAGGACGTCGACATCTTGCGCCTCGCGTCCGAGCTCGTGATCGACGCGATCGTCGAGCCCCAGGACCTCCGTGAGGAGATCATCCGGCGCTTCGAACGGGCCGTCGGCAAGGACCGGACGTTCTCCGACCGCCGCCACGGCGTCCCGCCGGTATGACCGTGCCGGCGGGCCTGCCCGAGCGCGTCGTCATCCGCGACGTCGGTCCGCGCGACGGGCTCCAGCCCGAAGCTCCAGTCGCGGTGGCGGATCGCGTCCGACTGGTGGAGGCGCTGGTGGCAGCCGGGGTCAGCCACATCGAGATCGCCGCGTTCGTGTCGCCCAAGGCCGTGCCCGCCATGGCCGGCGCCCTCGACGTGTTCGCCGCGGTGCCCGCGGCGCCCGGGCTCACGCGCGCTGCGCTCGTGCCCAACGTCAGGGGCGCGCAGCTGGCGCTCGCGGCCGCGGCCGACGAGCTGACGGTCACGGTCTCGGCGTCGGAGACCTACAACCGGCGCAACGTGAACATGAGCACCGCCGAGTCCGAGGACGCCATCGCCGAGATCGTCGCCCTGGCCGCGGCGGGCACCGAGATCGATCCTTGGCCGGTCCCGGTCGACGCGGTCATCTCCTGCGCGTTCGGCTCGCCCTACGAGGGCGAGATCGAGCCCTCGGAGGTGGCCGCCATCGCTGAGCGCCTCGCGGCGGTCGGGGTGACCTCGCTCACCTATGCCGACACCACCGGCATGGCCACGCCCCGCCGCATCCACGAGGTGCTCGATGCCGTGGCGGCCTCCGGTCTGGCGCCGACAGGCGGATCGACCGGCCTGCACCTGCACGACACCCGCGGCACGGCCCTCGTCAACGCGTACGCCGCCCTCGAGCTTGGTGTCTCGCGCTTCGACACCTCGGTCGGGGGGCTGGGCGGATCGCCGTTCGCCCACGGCGCCGGCGGCAACCTGGCCACGGAGGCGCTGGTCGCCCTGCTCGACGACCTCGGGGTCGAGACCGGCATCGACATCGAGGCACTGCTCCGCGCGGCGGCCGTGATCGAGGAGCTCGTCGGCCGTCCGGTCCCGAGCGGCGTGGCCCACCATGGCCCCCGCAGCCGCCGGGCGCCGACCTCCTGAACGAGCCGAGTCCGGCGCTCAGGGAAGCCGGGGCTCCGGGGGGAGGGCAGCGGACAGGGCAGCGATGAAGTCGCCGGGTTCCCACCACGGCAGTGGCTCAGGCCGCGGAGCGGCGAGCAGCGCCGTCACCGCCTCGCCGACCGAGTCCGGCTCTCGGCGCTCGACGATGCGCACGCCTGCCTCGTTCTGATGGCCGCGAAGCCGGCGTCGGTCATAGTCGTCGGCCACGAGCGCCACCGCCGGGACGCCGGACGCGGCGGCGAGGACGGTGAGGTGGAACCGGGTGCCGAAGGTGATCGCCGCGCCGGCGATCAGCGCCGCGGCGGCATGGTCGCCGTCGTGGTCCCACACCGACACACGGGACCGCATCCACGGGTCCTCGTCGATCAGCACTCGGTCGTCCACGTCCCCTCGGCAGTGGGGGAGGTACACGGCGGCCATGCCGTCGGGGAGGGCCTCGATGCCGGACCGGACGGCGGCGAGGTGCTCGGGCCGCTCGCGCCCGGCGCGCAGGCTGATCACCGCATAGGCGCGACCGGCGGCGATGCCGTGCGCGCTCAGCCAGCGGCGGGCCACCCCACCGACGTCGCCCAGGGGCCGGAGCGCGGCGGTGGCCGGGTCGGCGACGACCACGGGCTTGGTCGTCTTCCCGATCCGCCTGGCGACATCGGCCGAGGACGGATCTCGCACGGCGACCCGGTTGGCGTCTTCGATGATCTGGGCCACGGCGGCGTGCTCGCGCCGGTTCTCGAACGGTCCGAGCGACGGGCCTTCGACGAACACGGGAAGGTCGAAGGCCCGCGCGATGAGCACCTCGACAGCCGTGGGCAGGAGCGCTTCGTCGACGTACCGGCTCGCGAGCCCGCCTCCAGGCGCCACCACGAGTGCGTGGGCAGTCGTGAACGGAGCGAGGTAGGCGGCCACCATCGGATCCGCCGGCGCCTCGCCCTTGGCCATGCGCCGGGCTTGGGCCACCAGGTCCCGCGCCCGCTTGCTGGGCTCGGCCACGCGTCCGGTCTCGGGGGCCGGGAGCGTGGCCGGCGACGGCACGACCTCACAACCGAAGCGTGCCGCGAGCGGGCCGGGGGAGTGCGACAACAGGACCGGGACCACGTCGGGCAACGCGCAAGCGATCGCTGAGAGGATCTCGCGCGTGATGAGGTCGTCGCCCAGGTGCGGGAACGGCGAGACCCCGGTGGTGACGAGGACCCGGCGGGACGGGCGCACGTCGAGCCCGACGGTGATCCGGCCGTCGTGCCACGCGACGCCGTCCTGGAGCAGCCCGACCTCGAGCCGGAAGCGTCCCTCCTCGTCGGGAGCGGGCACCGACAGGCGCGCGAGGGCCTCTTGGCCGGGCGCCACCGGGCCCGGGAAATCAGCCCGGAGCTCGCCGCCGACAACGGCGCCCTGTGCGTCGAGGACGCGGCCCCCGACGACCGTCGGAGGTGTGTCGTCTGGTGACCAGACGTGGGCCGATCGGTTCGTGGCCGCCACGGTGACGATGGTCGACCGCCCGGGCACGACCACCACCGGCTCGTGGGCGAGGACGCGGATCCGGCTCGTGCCCGCGGCCGCGGGTGGCACCCGCCGATCGGCCACGCGGACCCGTGGATCGGCCGGCAGCCCACCCGCCGGCGGTGTCGGCGGGCCGGGCCATCCCCCGTGCGGCCGGGCCGTGCTGTCCGTCGCCGCCAGCACCGCTTCGACGGCCGCCACGTCGACGGCGGGCAAGGGGGCGGTCCGAGGCGTCGGCTGCACGCGCTCGGGCAGGTAGTAGG
>JAOBWM010000114.1 GCA_025463365.1 Acidimicrobiales bacterium | reverse complement strand
CGGCCAAGGCGGTGGTGGCGCTGCTGTCGGACTGGTTCCCGGCGACCATCGGCGAGATCGTCCACGTCGACGGCGGCGTCCACGCCATCGGTGCCTCGGTCGGGGTGTCCGTCGCCCCGACCGCCGCTGAGGTGGCTGCCGAGCAGGTCGGCTCGGCTCAGTAGTTGCCGGGGAGCAGGCGCCCGAAGTTCTCGAAGAACACGTAGAGCGCCACGAGGAAGATCGGCAGCCCGACCAGGTACGGCGTCCAGGCGACCAGGCGCTGGGCCCGGCTCGGGTGGCCCCGGCCGTCCGGGTCCTCGGCGGCCCGCCGGCGCATGGTTCGCCGAACCGCCGTCTGGGCCAGCCACGTGGCGAACCAGATCAGCGCGCACACGAGGCCCCACACGATCACCGGCGTCTTGGACTGGCCGACACCGCTCAGGCCGCCGTCGATGGTGGCCGCGCTGTCGTCGCCACCCTTGCTCCGCTTCTCGATCGCCCGCTTGCGGGCTTCAGGCTGGCCCTTGATGTCGGGCACGGGTTGCCCGATGAGGATGCCCGACACGATCCGCCGCTTGGCCGCCGAATACTTGGGTTCGCAAGCGGTGAGGGTCAGGCGGTTCTCCAGCCGACCATCCTTCCGCTTGGTGGGCAACAGGACCTCGGTCTGGTCCGGCTGCACGATCAGGATCTTGTCGATCCTGTACACGAACGGCTCGTTCGGGCGCTGGGCCGTGGTGACCTCGATCTGGTCGCCGATCTCCAGCTTGTCGACGTTGTGGAACGGCTGGCCGTAGGTGGTGCGGTGCCCGGCGATGGCGGCGTTGCCGGCCTGGCCGGGGAGTGGCGTCTCGGGGTAGTGGCCCGGCCCCCGCTTCAGCTGGTCGAGCCCGACGCCCTCGACCACCGTCCGGGTGATCCCGATCTTGGGGATCTTGATCTGAGCGACGGCGGCCCCGTACTTCGGAAGGGGGAGGTCCACCGGCAACAACTTGGTGGGCGTGACCGTCAGCCCGGTCGTGGCGGTCACCCCGGGGGGCGGTGCCGTCGTGGTCGTGGTCGGCGTGGACGTCGTGGTGCTGGTGGCCGCCTTCGCGGTGATCTTGTCGAACTCCCTGTCCAGCTTGTCCTGGGACTTGGCCTCCTGCAGGCCCGTCCCCCAGAGCTGGTACGCCACGAACAGCAGGATCAAGGTCCCAGCCGTGATGAGGGAACGGCCGAACCCGCCCATGATCCTTGACAGCACGGGGCGTGAGGATAAACGACGGACCACGTGGTTCCGCCGCGGCGCCGAATCGTTGTGAGGCAGGGCACCCCGGTACCGTTTTGCCGCTCATGGAGACCGTCGTCAGATTCCGTTCTGCGGTCTGCCTGCTCGGGCGGTTCCCTGCCCTGGCCGGTGTCGACCTCGATGTCGTCGCGGGCGAGATCGTGCTCCTGCAGGGTCCCAACGGTGCCGGCAAGACGACGGTCCTGCGGGCCTGTGCCGGCCTGGTCCCGGTCGTCGAGGGCGAGGCCGAGGTGCTCGGCGTGGACCTCGTGGCCGATCGCCGAGCGGTGCGGCCGCTCGTCGGGCTGCTCGGCCATGCCGGGGGCCTGTACGACGACCTGACCGTCGCGGAGAACGTGCGGTTCTGGGTCCGGGCCAGCGGCTCGCTGGTGGCTGACGCCGATGCCGCCCTCGCCCGCCTGGGCCTCGATGGCCGCCTCGCCGACGTCCCTGTCGCCCGGCTGTCGGCCGGCCAGCGCCGTCGCACGTCGCTCGCCATCCTCGTCGCCCGCCGCCCTCGTCTCTGGTTGCTCGACGAACCCCACGCCGCCCTCGACCAGGCCGGGCGGGACCTCGTCGACGGCCTCATGGTCGACGCCGTCGGGGCCGGGGCCACCGTCTTGTTCGCGTCGCACGAGCTCGACCGGGCCGTCGCCGTCGCCCACCGCACGATCACCATCGCCGGCGGCACCGCATCGGTCGCCGCCCCCGAGCCCCCGGCGGTGCCCGTTGCCTGACGGTGCCGCCATCCTCCGCGACGCCCGCCTGGTCGTCGGCAAGGACCTGCGGCTCGAGTGGCGCAGCCGCGTCACCACCAACCAGCTCCTCCCGTTCGCGCTCCTGGTGCTCATCCTGTTCGCCTTCGCGCTCGACCCCGACCGGCGGATCCTGCGCGAGGCCTCGCCCGGTCTCTTCTGGCTCGCGGTCCTCTTCTCGACGCTCCTCGCGATCCAGCGGGCGTTCTCCGTGGAGACCGCCGACGGCGTGGCCGATGCCCTGCGCCTCTCGGGCCTCGACCCCGCGGGCATCTTCCTGGGCAAGGCGGTGGGCATCGCGCTCCACCTCGCGGTGCTCGAGATCGCCCTCGGGGCGGGGGTCACCCTCTTCTACGGCGCGACACCCCATGGGCCCCTGCTCCTCGTGGCGACGTGTGCCGCGGCTACCGCCGGCCTGGCCGCCGCCGGTAGCCTCTACGGCGTCCTGTCCGCCGGTCTGCGGGTGCGCGACACGTTGTTGCCGCTGCTCTTGCTCCCGGTGGTCGCGCCAGTGCTCATCGCCGCCACCCAAGCCTTCGCTGCCGCCTACGAGCGCACGTCGGGGGCCGGGTGGAGGTGGTTCGGGCTGCTGGCGATCTTCGCCCTGATCTACCTCGCCATCGGGTTCTTCGCCTTCGAGCCCCTCCTGGAGGAATCGTGACACCCGCCGAAGCCGGCATCTTGCGCCCGCACCCCGATGGCACCGGTTCGCCCGGGAGTCGGATCTACGGGGTCATCCTCCTGGTGGCCACCGCCGGCTTCCTCGGCCTCGCCCTGGCCATCTCGCCGTCCGATACCGGCCGCGAGGGCATGGGCGAGACCGTTCGCATCATGTACGTGCACGTGCCCGTCGCCGTCGCCTGCTACGTGGCCTTCGGCGTCACGGCGCTGGCCAGCGGGATGTACCTCTGGAAGCGCACGGCCGGCTGGGACGCGCTGGCCGCAGCCTCGGCCGAGGTCGGCGTGGTGTTCACCGCCCTCACCCTCGCCACGGGTTCGATCTGGGGCCACATCACGTGGGGCACCTGGTGGGAGTGGGATCCGCGCCTCACCAGCACGGCGCTCATGTTCGTGCTCTACCTCGGCTACCTCGCCCTGCGCCGCGCCGTGATCGACCCGGCCGCCCGGGCCAAGCGGGCCGCCGTGCTCGGTCTGGTGGCGTTCGTGAACGTGCCCATCGTGCACTTCTCGGTCGACTGGTGGCGGAGCCTGCACCAGGCCGCCACCATCAGCCGCTTCAACCCCACGATCGACGGCCTCAAGCTCCTGACCCTCATGGTCGGGATGGTCCTCGGCGTCGCCGTCTACGTCTGGCTGATGATCCACCGATTCCGGCTCCAGTACGCCGAGGACGCGCTGGAGGCCAAGGGCCTCGACATCGCCCTCGCCGAGCGCCGGGCCGAGGGGCGGGCGGATCGAGGCGACCACGCCGACCACGCTGACCACGCCGACCACGCTGACCACGCCGACCACGCCGACCACGCCGACCTGTCGGGCGGGGAGGTGTTGGCATGATCGCCGCCGTCGTGCTCGCCGCCCTCACCGGCGGGTGGAACTACGTGACCGCCGCCTACCTCGTGACCTTCGTGGCCCTGATCGGGTATGCGGTCTTCGTGATCGTGCGGGGGCGCAGGGTGACCAAGCAGCTCCCGCCCGAAGATCGGCGATGGATGTGATCGACGCACCCGATGACCGCGACCTCGATGACGGCGGCCTCGACCTCACCCCGCGCCACGACCTCCCGGGGCGTGCCTTGCGGAGCGCTCGTCGCCGGTGGGCGCCCTTCGCTGTGCTTGCGGTCCTGGCTGTCATCCTCGTGTTCATCGTGATCCAGGCCCAGGGCGCAAGCCTCTACTTCAAGAACGCGGATGAGGCGGTGGCCCAGAAGGCCAGCCTCGGGACCAAGAGGTTCCGCCTCCAGGGCACCGTCGTGGGCACGCCCAAGGACGGCAAGAGCGCCACGTTCTTCACCGTCGAGTACCACCGCGTGAAGGTCGAGGTCCGCCACACGGGCTCCGAGCCGGCGATGTTCCGCGACGGGATCCCGGTGGTCGCCGAAGGCCACTGGAACGCGGCGCAGACGCAGTTCGAGAGCAATCGGCTGCTCGTGAAGCACGACGAGAACTACAAGGACTACGACACCAAGCATCCGAACCGGGTCAAGGGCGACCAGAGCACCAACAAGTGAACGCAGCGCTCGGCTCCTTCGGTGTGGTCCTCGGCTTCGTCGGGTCCCTCGGTGCCATCGTGACCCTGGCGATCGGGCTGCGGGGCAACCGGCCCGACCTCCTTCGGATGGCGCGCACCTACGCCTTCATGGTCCTCGGCGGTGCCGTCGTCTCGTTCGCGGCGATGGAACGGGCCCTGATCACCCGGGACTTCTCGCTCAAGTACGTCGCGACCAACGGCTCGTCGGCCACGCCGGCGCTCTACAACTTCGCCACGCTGTGGGGTGCGCTCGAAGGCTCGATCCTGCTGTGGTCGCTGATCCTCGCCGGGTTCACGGTGGCGGTGGTCCTCAAGTTCCGGGCCCGGCTCACCGACCCGCTCGTGGCCTGGGCGATGCTCACCATGTTCGTGGTGTGCACGTTCTTCTTCGGGCTGATGCTGGGCCCGACCAACCCGTTCCACACGCTGGCGAACCCACCGCTCGATGGTCCCGGCCCCAACCCACTGCTGCAGAACCACCCCCTCATGGCGATCCACCCGCCGATGCTCTACCTGGGCTACGTCGGGTTCACGGTGCCGTTCGCCTTCGCCATCGCCGCGCTGGTCACCGGCCGACTCGGCGAAGGCTGGCTGGTGGAGACCCGCCGGTGGACGCTCTTCGCCTGGACGTTCCTCACCATCGGCATCATCCTCGGGGCTTGGTGGTCGCACGAGGTGTTGGGCTGGGGCGGCTACTGGGCATGGGACCCCGTGGAAAACGCCTCGTTCCTGCCGTGGATCACCGGCACGGCCTTCATCCACTCGGTGATGGTGCAGGAGCGGCGCGGGATGTTGCGCGTGTGGAACCTGTCGCTGCTGTGCGCCACGTTCGCCCTCACGATCCTCGGCACCTTCCTCACCCGCTCCGGCGTCCTCGACTCGGTGCACGCCTTCTCGGACTCCACCGTGGGCCCCCTCCTGCTGGGGTTCTTCGCGGTGATCGTCGTCGTCACGGTCGGGCTGGTGGGGTGGCGCGGTGATCGGCTGCGTTCGCCGGCGCGGATCGACTCGCCGGCATCGCGGGAGGGAGCGTTCCTCCTCAACAACGTCGTGTTCGCAGCGTTCGCCTTCGTGGTGCTGCTCGGCACGGTCTTCCCACTGATCTCCGAGGCGCTGAGCAGCCAGCGGGTCACCGTCGGGGTGCCGTACTTCGAGCGCATGACCATGCCGATCGGGCTCACGCTCCTGTTCCTCATGGCCATCGCCCCGGTGCTGCCCTGGCGAAAGGCATCGGCCGAGACGCTGCGCACCCGCCTGCTCTGGCCGGGGTGGATCGGCACCGCCGTCCTCGTGTTCTCGCTGCTCGTCGGGGCCCGCGGCTTCGCCCCGCTGCTCGCCTTCTTCCTCGCCGGGTTCGCGGGTGGTTCGGCCCTCCGCCAGCTCGCGCTGGCCACTCGTCGCCAGGGCATCCGGGGCCTGTTCGGCCGCACGAACGGCGGCATGATCGTCCACATCGGCGTGCTGATGGTGGCGGTGGCCTTCGCCTCGTCGCACGCCTACCAGACCGAACGTGAGGCCCGGCTGTGCATCGACGCCAAGGCGGGCTGCCCGAGCACGATCACCGTGTCGGGCCATCGGCTCACCTACCTCGGTGCCACCGCGGATGTGGACGCCGCCCGCCGCGAGGTCGGGGCCAAGCTGCGGGTCGACGGCCAGGTCTACATCCCCAAGATCCAGCGATTCCCGAACGGCAACCAGGAGATCGGCAAGCCCACGGTGCGCAACCGCGCCACCGACAGCGTGCTGATCGCCATGCTCGATGCCCCCACCAAGAGCGGATCGGTCCGCATCCGCGTGATCGTGCAGCCGATGATCGTCTGGCTGTGGACGGGCGGCGCGGTGATGGCGTTCGGGTCGCTGCTGGCCGCGTTCCCGGGAAGCCGCCGTCGACCCACCGATCCGGTGTCCGCGTCAGTCGAGGCATCCGGCCCGGCTCCCGAGCGCGAGCCCGATCCCGACCGGGATCCCGACCCCAGTTCGGACCCCGATCCGGTCCCCGTCGGTGTCGACGCATGACCGCCACCTCCGCCGCCTCCGGCCCCCCGGTTCGCTCTCGGTCGGTCCAGTTCGCCGCCATCGCCGTCGGCATCGTGCTGCTCCTGCTCGTGGCCCTGTTGATCACCCGCAAGAACAGTGACGACCGCGCCACCGAGAGCCCGGTCGTCGGCAAGCAGGCGCCGGCGTTGGCAGGCAAGGCCGTCATCGGCCAGCCCTTCGACATCGGCACCAACGACCGGTGGCTCGTCGTCAACTTCTTCGCCACCTGGTGCGCGCCGTGCGTGAACGAGCACCCGGAGCTCCGGGCCTTCTCCGCCGAGCACGCCAAAGACGGCAAGGCCCGCGTGGTGAGCGTCGTGTACAAGCAGGCCACGGCCGAGGTCCGGAAGTTCTTCGAGCAGCGTGGTGGAGACTGGAACGTCGTCGACTCGGCCAACGGGAGGACCTCGCTCGACTGGGGGGTGGCTCAGATCCCGGAGACCTTCCTCGTCGCCCCCAGCGGGATCGTGGTCGAGCGGTTCACCGGGGAGATCACCCGTCGCCAACTCGACGACGCCATCGATTCCTACGAGACCTCCTCCTCCCTCACCACCACCTCCGGCACAGGAACGGGCTCGTGAGCGCGGCCACGCGGAAGGTCGGCTGGCTCCCTTGGGCGGCGATGGCGGTGGTCGTCATCGGCGCCCTCGCGTTCGGCACGTTCGCTCAGCACTCGCTCACCCCGAGCGAGCGCGCGCAGCACGTGGCCGACACGATCCGCTGCCCGTCGTGCAAGAGCCAAGCCGTGTCCTCCAGCGACACGCCCGCCTCCCAGGCCGTGCGCGTACTCATCCGCGAGCGCATCGCCGCGGGCGACTCCGACGAAGAGATCCGGGACTTCGTCGACAGTCGGTACCCCGGCCAGCACCTCCTGCTCGACCCGTCGGGCTCCGGCTTCAGCGGCCTCGTCTGGGCGCTGCCGGTCGTGGTCGTGGTGGTGGCCATCGCCGGGCTCACCTTCCGCTTCCGTGACTGGCGGCCGGGCGCCCTCGCCGTCACCGACGATGACCGGTCGCTGGTAGCCGATGCCCTCGCGGCCGAGGATGCCCGCAGGTGAGCCCGGAGTCGCCGGAGCCCGAGAAGCCGGACAAGCCGACCGGCCCCAAGCTCGACGCGGACCAGCTCGCCCACCTGGAGGACCAGCGGACCTTCCTGCTGGCGTCGCTGGCCGACCTCGAGCGCGAGCACGACGTCGGCGACCTCGACGACGACGACTACGCCGCGCTCCGCGACGACTACACCGCCCGCGCCGCCGAGACGCTGCGGGCGATGGACGAGCAGCGCGCCGCCTTCGCCGATGCCCGCCGCCCACGATCGACGAGGCGAACCGTCGCCATCATCGGGGGTGTGGGCCTGTTCGCCGTGCTCGCCGGGTTCTTCGTCGCCGCGTCGCTCGGTGCCCGCAAGGCCGGGGAGACCTCGTCGGGCGGCATCACGGTGGCCGAGACGACGAGCCAGCAGGCCAACGCGTGCATCCAGAAGATGGCGGCACCGGGCCAGGACCCGACCAAGGCCATCGCATGCTTCAAGAAGGTGTTGGCGAAGGACGACCAGAACGTGGTGGCCCTGAGCTGGCTCGGGTGGCAGCTCTCGTTGTCGGCACCGAGCTTCCCCGAGGCGCAGCGGCTGACCTTGCAGCAGGCGGCCCAGGGCTTCTTGGACCAGGCCGTGAAGGCCGACCCGGACTACAGCTACGCCCGCGCCTTCCGGGCGGTCATCGCCTACCGCAACGGCGATCCGGCCAAGGCCAAGCAGTACCTCGCCGACTTCAAGGCCCACGACCCCTCGGCCGAGGCCTCCCAGGTGATCCAGCAGATGGGCCTCGAGAAGAACATCGAACAGGACCTGGCGAACCCCCTCCGGGCAACCACCACCACCACGACTCCCACGACGACCACCACCACGGCGGTCGCTCCCGGCTGAGTGGGTCAGCAGGGGCGGGTCCGCTGGTCGGGTTCAGGAGGGCGGGTCAGGCGTCGGGTCGGGGGACGTGGGTGATGCAGACGACCATGCCGTCATCGACCTCGAGCTCGTAGCGGGCGCCCTTGGCCGGCGACGGCGGGCCGATGAGCGCGGCACCACGGCGGAGAGCGGTCTCCACGAGGGCAGGGATCACGTCCCCGTGGCTGCACGCCGCGACGGCGCGGCCGGCGGCGGCCTCGGCGAGCAGGGCCTCCAGCGCCGGGGGACCGGCGCCGCCCTCGGCGAAGAGCGGCTGGTCGACGACCTCGAGCCCGCGGGCCTCGGCCAGCGGCAGCACCGTCTGGCGGCACCGAACGAGGTGGCTGGACCACACCACGTCGATCGCCGCGTCGACGAGTTGGGCGGCGATGGCCTGAGCTTCGCGCTCGCCCCGCTTGTCCAGCGGGCGCAGCGCGTCGTCGCCATCCCAATCGGAGCGATGCCCGGCGTGGCCATGGCGGATGAGGTGGATCAGCATCGGGGTTCCAGAGGGCGGTGCGAGCGGCAGCAGCGAACGGGTGACAGCCTGCCCGGCGATCCGCGGCCGGGGGAAATGCGCTCAACCGGTGGCCAGCTCCCGCAGCCGGGTGATCGTCGGGCCCAGCGAGGCCAGCAGGCGATCGATGTCGTCGTGGGTGGTGTTCCAGCCGACCGACAAGCGCAACGAGCGGTGGGCGTCGACCCCCATCGCCTCGAGCACGGGCGACGGTTCCAGCGATTCCGACGAGCAGGCGCTGCCGGAGTGGGCCGCGATGCCGGCCCGGTCGAGCCCCAGGAGGACGCCCTGTGGCTCGATCCCGTCGATCCCCAGGCAGACGAGGTGGGGGAGCCGGTGGTCGCGATCACCGTAGGACTCGACTCCCGGGATCAGCGCGGCGCCGGCGCGGATGCGATCGGTCAGCCGAGCGGCAGCGGCGGACTCCTCGATGAGGGTCGATGCCACCGCCCGACAGGCTGCGCCCAGGCCGACCAGCGCGGCGACCGGTTCGAGGCCGGCCCGGCGGGCCCGCTCCTGATCGCCGCCGACGAGCAGCGGCGGGATGCGAAGACCGCGGCGTACGAGCAAGGCGCCGGTGCCGGTCGGCCCACCGAGCTTGTGGCCGCTGATCGAGAGCAGGTCGGCGCCCAGCCGATCGAAGGCGATGGGCACCCGGCCCGCTGCCTGGGCCGCATCGACGTGGACGAGCACGCCCCGCTCGCGACATCCCGCCACGACCTCGGCCACCGGCTGGATCGTCCCGACCTCGTGGTTGCCCCACTGCACGTGCACCGATGTCGTCTGCGGACCGATGGCGCCGAGCACGTCCTCGACCGCGACCCGGCCATTGCGGTCGACGGGGACCACGGTCACGTCGCCGGCGCGTTCAGCAGCGAAGCGCACCGCCGAGTGCTCGACCGCGGTCACCACGTGGTGGTTCCCCGATGCCCGCCCTCGCTGCGCCGCGCCCCACACGGCCGCCGCGATCGCCTCGGTCGCGCCGCTCGTGAACACGACCTCCCGTCCCCGGGCACCGAGCAGCGCCGCGACCTGCTCGCGGGCCGTCTCGAGCGCGACCCGCGCCGCCATGCCCTCCTCGTGGATGCGACCGGGATCGCCCTGCACGCTGTCGAGGGCGGCGACCATGGCGTCGCGCGCCTCGGGCCGCAGCGGTGAGGTCGACGCGTGGTCGAGGTAGGACCGGGTCATCGGAGGCAGATCAGTTCGTCGCGCCGATGAGCATCGCGGGATCTGCCTCGTCAGCCATGTGGGCGAGGCTACGGCCACCCCAACCGTCCCGGCCAACACGCATCACCCACGAATTCCTGTCGATCATCCACCTCCTGGGTCGAAAATCGACACAAATCGGCGGGGCCGGTCGCTGGTCAGGCGCCGACGGTGGTGATGCAGGCCTTGTCGCCGGCGGCCCTCGATGCCTCGGTGAGGGCCGTGGCGTCGCCGCGGTAGAGGGTCTCCAACATGCCGCGGACCATCCCGCGGTCGACGGCGCAGATGACCGGGTGCTCGACGGCGGCGTCGCCGAAGGGGCAGTGGTCCGAGATGATGCGCAGGCCGCCGTCGTGCTGCTCGGCGTGGGCCGCGAAGCCGTGGGCGGTGAGGGCGTCGGCGACGGCGTGGAGGGCGGTGCGGAACGAGCGCTGCACGTCGCCGACCTCGCCCATCGCCTCGGCCATCGTGCGGCCGTACTCGATGCCGACCTCCTCGGCCATGGCCTCGGCCTGGTCGCGGGGGAGCATGGCGAGGGCCTTGCCAAGGAGGGTCACGAGGACGTCGTCGTGGCGGACCGGGAGGTCGAGCTCCATGGCCTCGCCGTGGGTGCGGTAGCGCTTGGAGGGCCGACCGGCGCCGGGCGAGCCGGGGAGGCGGGCCACGCTCACCTCGAGGTGGCCACCGGAGGCCAGCTTGTCGAGGTGGTGCCGCGCGACGTTGGGGTGGAGCTCGAAGCGTTCTGCCACCTCGCTGGCGGTGACGCCCGCCGGACACTCGTGGGCGAAGAGGTAGATCTCCCGCCGAGTGGGGTCCCCGAAGGCCGACGTGATCGCCGTGACCGCCGAGGAGAACTCGGTGGCGGTCAGTGGATCGGGTCTCGGGCTACGGGTCGTGGAGGCCACGCCGGTATTCTACCTATGCCCATAGGGGAAATCCCGGGGCACCGGAACCGCCACCACATCGAGGACCAGCTGTGCCCACCGACGCCGAGATCATCGAGGCCCTCCGCCCCGTCGAGGACCCCGAGCTCCATCGCAGCATCGTCGACCTCGGGATGGTCAAGGAGGTCAGCTCGGCCGGCGGCGCCGTGAAGGTGCTCATCGCCCTCACCACGCCCGGCTGTCCGCTCAAGAACGAGATCAACACCCGGGTCCGCGCCGGCGTGAGCGTCCTGCCCGACGTCGACTCGGTGGAGATCGAGTTCACCGCCATGTCGCCTGACGAGCTGGCCGCCCTGCGCCAGGAGCTGCACGGCAACCCGGCGGCCACCGCCGGTTCGCAGCCCACCCACGGCCACTCCGAGGGTCGGGAGATCCCGTTCGCCGACCCTGCCTCGCGCACCCGGATCCTGCTGATCGCCTCCGGCAAGGGCGGCGTGGGCAAGTCGTCGGTGTCCACCAACCTCTCGATCGCCCTGGCCCAGCGCGGGAAGTCCGTGGCCCTCGTCGACGCCGACGTGTGGGGCTTCTCGATCCCGCGCATGCTCGGCGTGCAGCACCCGCCTCAGGTGATCGACTCGATGCTCGTCCCGCCCGAGGCCCACGGCGTGCGGTGCATGTCGGTCGGCTTCTTCGCGGATGAGGACCAGGCCGTCGTGTGGCGCGGACCCATGCTCCACAAGGCGCTCGAGCAGTTCCTCACCGACGTGTTCTGGGACGACCCCGACTACCTCGTCATCGACCTGCCCCCGGGCACCGGCGACGTGTCCATCTCGATCGCCCAGTTCATGCCCCGCTCCGAGGTGTTCGTGGTCACCACCCCGCAGCCCGCCGCCCAGCGGGTGGCCCAGCGGGCCGCGGCGATGGCCGAGAAGGTCAACCTCCCGGTCCGTGGGATCATCGAGAACATGAGCTGGTTCACCGGCGACGACGGCAAGCAGTACGAGATCTTCGGCTCGGGCGGCGGCCGGGAGCTCGCCGAGCGCCTCGAGGTCCCGCTGCTCGGCCAGATCCCGTTGCTGAACGACCTCCGAGAGGGCTCCGACAGCGGCCACCCGGTCATGGCCGAGGACCCGACCGGCGAGGCCGGCACCGTGTTCGCCTCCATCGCCGAGCAGATCGACGTGGAGCTGGCTCCCACCCGTCGCTACCACCCCGGCCTCAACCTCATCGAGAGCTGACCGAAACCACCATGGCGGCGGGCAGGGACCAGAAGCAGCGGTGGCGGCGTCGGCCGTGGATCTGGGCCGGCTCGTCCTTCTTGCTGTTCCTGCTCCTCGCCGCGGTGAACCTGACCGACGTCACCTCCGAGCGATCCTTCGACCGGGACGCATGGCACCTGACCGCCCAGATCGAGTCGAACTGGAACCACGGCGATCGCGTGCCGGTCACGTATCGCCGTCCCGACACGGGAGCGATGGCGCACGGCATCGCGATCCAGTTCGCCACCGATCGGCTACCGCGGCGGATCGGGCCGGTGCGGGTCCGGGTGGAGAAGGGACCCGCTCCCGACGTCCACCTCGATGCTCCCATCCAACCTGTCGAAGCCCCGGTCCTGTTCTGGTTCGGTGTCTTCCTCGCTGGCTGCTTCTCGGTCGCCGGCGTGTTCCGGCTGCTCGTGGCGCGGCGCTCGGAGCGCCATGCCGTCGCGGGCGGCCCGATCACGCGGTTCGAGGCCGTACCCCGGCCCGGCCGGTGGCGCCCCCGGCGCTGGCGCCTCGAGCTGTACGACACCGGCAGCGCGGTCGGCGCGAGCGCCCGGGCCGTCGTTCGCGTGGTCGGCAGCGATGCATCCGGGGCTCCCCGAGCGGTCGACGTCATCGGTGCGATCCAGCCGGGCCGGATCGTCGCGGTGCGCGAGGTCGGCACGGGCCGCATGTGGTGGCCGTCGGGCCTCGTCTACGAGGCGGTGTGGCACCGTCGCCCCGAGCCCAACCCGATCGATGTCGACCGGCGCGGCCGCGCCGGGTGGATCCTGCTGGCGATCGGGATCGCGTCGTGCATGTTCGCCCTGAGTCTCTCGGGGGAGTCGGCGCTCTCGGTCGAGAACCGCAGCGCTCGGGTGCGGGCCGTGGTGGTCAGCTCGATGGTGGCCGACGAGGGACCGGTCGAGGTGCAGTTCGTGGTCGACGGCGTGCGCCATCGCGCCACCATCCATCTCGCAGGTCCGCAGGAGGCCAGCGGTTCGGTGGTCCTCATGGTCGACCGGAGCCATCCCGAGGACGTGTGGTCGCCCGGCATCTCGATGTCACCGAGGACGCGCAGTGACTCCGCGGCCGGCGGGTTCGGCTCGTGGGGAGCCCTGTTCATCGCCCTGGGCCTCGTCGGCATCCGCCGGCCCCGCTCGGCGAAGGAGCGCAACACGGAGCCGCGCCACTGGCGCCCGGCGGGCGCCGCGATGGACGGCCCCGGATGGGACTGGCCCTCCACTCCCGCCGGACCGCCCGGGTGGGACGTTCCGCCACCCGTCGCACCCTCCGGCGAGCCGGTGACACTCCCGGTGCCCGTGACACCGCCGGGCACGGCGACACCCCCGGGCACGGCGACACCCCCGGGCTGGGTGCCGCCGCCGACCGCCGCCGATCCCGGGTCGGCCCACGGCCACGCTGGCCTGCTCGCGCCACCGCCACCGCTCCCTCCGCTGGCGCCGTTGGCTCCGTTGCCACCGATCGCTGGACCACCGGCGCTTTCACCGGTTGCACCGCGGGCTCCCGGCGATCCGACGGTGCTGGGCGAGCCGCCCGAGCACGATGCCTGAGCCGCGAGGGGTGAGGATCGCGATCGGTCCGTAGCCTCGGATCGTGGACACCGTCGAGGGTTCGGCCGCAGGCGCCGGGACCGATGGGGCGCGGACCGACGGGGCGCGGAGCGATGCGACGGCCGAGCGAGGGGGGTCGCCGGTGGGTCGGCGGGCGATCCTGGGCATGCTCGGGCTCGGGGCGGCCGGGATCGTCGTCGGGTCGAAGGTGCAACGGGTGATCGCCGCCGTGCTGGAACCGATCACGAGCCGCGATCCGACGGGGCTCACCAACCTGATCCCGGGGGCCGACCGGTTCCGGATCTACACGGTGACCGGGAGCCTCCCGAACCGGTCCCGGGCTGCGTGGCGGCTGTCGGTCGGGGGACTGGTCGACCGGCCGCAGACCTTCCGCTTTGCCGACCTCCTCGACCTGCCGTCCACGTCGCTCACCGTCGACTTCCAGTGCGTCACCGGATGGCGGGTCCACGACGTGGAGTGGAAGGGCGTCAAGCTCGCAGACCTGCTCGACCACGTCGGCGTCCGCGACGGGGCGACCCACCTCCGGTTCACCTCGTTCGACGGCGTCTACACCGAGACGCTGAGCCTCGCCCAGGCCCGACGCGACGACGTGCTGGTGGCCTACGAGATGTTGGGCAAGCCGGTGACCCACCAACACGGCGGACCGGTTCGGATGTACGTCGCCCCGATGTACGGCTACAAGTCCACCAAGTGGCTGAGCGGCATCGAGGTCATGGACCACCTCGATCCCGGCTACTGGGAGCACCGCGGCTACGACGTCGACGGCTGGGTCGGCCGATCGAACGGGCGTGACGATCCGCCCATCGCCGGCGCGTGACCGCGCTCCGCTCCCGGTCGCGTGGCCGCCAGGAGGCCGACGCCGTCTCCGGCGAGGTCGTCACCCGGTTCGATCGAGCCGAACGCTGGCTCCACTGGGCCAACGCCACCCTCGTGCTGACCCTGATCGCCACCGGCTCGATCATGTACGTCGACCCGCTGACCGCGCTGGTGGGCCGCCGGGTCCTGGTGAACACGATCCACCTCTACGCAGGCATCGCCCTCCCCGTCCCGTTCATGGTGGTGCTGGTCGGTCGGTGGAACCGTGGCTTGCGGCGCGACGCCCGCCGTCTCGGCCGCTTCTCGCCCGACGACTGGCGTTGGCTGCGCAAGCGGAGCCGGGCGACGGGGAGCCTCCGGGTCGGCAAGTTCAACGCCGGCCAGAAGGTCAACGCCATCCTCGTGGCCGGCTCGCTGCCGGTGATGCTGGCCACCGGATCCCTCATGAAGTGGCACGACCCCTTCTCCGACTCGTGGCGCACCGGTGCGACCTTCGTCCACGACCTCGGGTACGTCGGCCTGTTCCTGCTCGTCGTCGGCCACATCCGCAAGGCCCTCCAGGATCCTGTCTCGATGGGTGCCATGCGACGCGGCACGCCGGTGTCGCTGCGCTGGGCCGAGGCTCACCATCGCGGTTGGCACGACGAGGTCGTGCCAACCGACGACCCGCCGGACGGATCCGATGTCGGCTGACCGGATGACGGCGAGCGACCCCTACGATGGCCGCCGGTCAACCAACGCCGGAGGAACACCAACCGTGGACGTGCGCATCGGGGTCACCCAAACCGCCAAGGAGCTCGACATCGAGCTGCCTGCAGACGCCGATGCCGAAGCGCTGAAGGCCGACATCGCCACGGCGCTGGTCGACGGCACGATGCTGTGGATCACCGACCGCAAGGGTCGCCAGGTCGGGGTACCGGCCGAGAAGATCGCTTACTTGGAGATCGGCCGGCCCGACGACAACCGTCGCATCGGCTTCGGCGGCTGATCGGCCCCCAGGTTCGCCCATGACGGCCCTGCTCGACCGCAAGCTGCTCTTCGTCACCGGCAAGGGTGGCGTCGGCAAGACCACCATCGCCGCGTCGCTCGGCCTGCTCGCCGCGGAGCAGGGCAAGCGCACCCTCGTGTGCGAGGTCGATGCCAAGGGCAACCTGGCGGACTTCTACGAGGCCGGGCCGACGGCGTTCAAGGCTCGCGAGCTGCAGCCCAACCTCTGGGCCATGTCGATGAACACCGAGGAGTCGCTCAAGGAGTACCTGAGCCTCCAGCTGAAGATCCCGCTCCTCGCCAAGATCGGCCCGTTGGCCCGCACGTTCGACTTCATCGCCAACGCGGCGCCGGGCGTGAAGGAGATCCTCACCGTCGGGAAGCTCACCTGGGAGGTCCGCGAGCACCACTACGACCTCGTCGTGGTGGACTCCGTGGCCAGCGGCCACATCGTCGGGCAGCTGACCGCGCCGCAGGGCATCAACGAGCTGGTGCAGGTCGGGATGGTGCGCAACCAGACGCAATGGATGCTCGACATCCTCAACGACCCCACCAAGACCGGCGTGGTGATCGCCTCCGCTCCCGAGGAGATGCCGGTGGCCGAGACCATCGAGCTGGCCGAGCGCCTTCGCACGGAGACGAAGGTCGACCTGGCCGCCGTGGTGGTGAACCGGGTGCTGCCCGAGCTGTTCACCGATCGCGAGGAAGCGCTGTTCGAATCCCTGCGCTCGCCGTCGCACGCCGCCGCGCTGTCCGAAGCGGTGGGTGGTGACGTGGGGCCGGTGCTCGATGCCGCCGAGCTCGCCGTGACGCTGCGCCGCACCCGCGCCGAGCACCTGGCCACGTTGCGGGCGTCGCTCGATCCACGCCTCCCGCTGCTCTACGTGCCGTACCTGTTCACCCGCAGCCACGGTGCCCGCGCCACCCGGCGCGTCGCCGAGCTCCTGGCGGACGAGCTCTGATGGCCCCGGCCAAGCCGAAGTCGGGCAAGCCCAAGGGCGGTGGCTCGAAGGGCGAGGGATCCAAGACCGACGGGTCGAGGGTCGATGCCGACAAGGCCCGCACCCTCGAACAGCTGCTGGCCACCAAGGAGATCGTGATCTCCTGCGGGTCCGGCGGTGTCGGCAAGACCACGACGGCGGCCGCGGCCGCGGCCATGGCGGCCACGCACCTCGGCGGCAAGGTGCTCGTGCTGACCGTCGACCCGGCCCGGCGCCTGGCCAGCGCCCTCGGCCTCGAGCAGTTCGGCAACGTCGAGGTGCGGGTGCCCGTCGAGGCGTTCGAGGCCGCCGGCGTCGAGCCCCGGGGTGAGCTGTGGGCCGCCATGCTCGACACCAAGCGGTCCTGGGACGACCTCATCGCTCGCCATGCGCCCGACGAGAAGACCCGCAAGGCGATCCTGGCCAACTCGATCTACCAGAACATCTCCGGGCGCTTCGTGCAGAGCCACGACTACATCGCCATGGAACGGCTGTACGAGATCCACTCGTCAGGCGAGTACGACCTGATCGTCGTGGACACCCCGCCCACCCGCAACGCCATCGACTTCCTCGAAGCACCCGATCGCATGGGCGACTTCTTCAACTCCAAGCTGCTGCGCTGGCTGACCGCGCCGTCGAAGAGCCGGGTGATGAGCCTCGCCTCGAAGCCCTTCTACACCGTCGCCGATCGCATCCTCGGCTCGCAGTTCCTCGAAGACATCGCCGAGTTCTTCTCCCTGTTCCAGGCCATGGCACCGGGCTTCGTGGAACGGGCCGATGCCGTCACCCGGACCCTGGCCGACCGCCGCACGACGTTCCTCGTGGTCTCGACCCTCGAGGCGGCGCCGCTGCACGAGGCCGAGTTCTTCATCGACGCCCTCGACGAGCGCAAGCTCCACCTCGGCGCCCTCGTGCTCAACAAGGTGCTGCCCGCCTACCTCCGCCGCACGGCCACGACCGGCGTGGCCAAGCGCCTGGTCGTCGATGCCGACGAGCTGGCCGGCGTGGTCCCCGACGTCGGCGATCACGACGACGTCGCCCGGGTCCTGGCCACGATCGGCGAGAGCTTCCTCAACTACCAGGTCGTCGCCAAGCGCGAAGCCGAGCAGCGCGCCGGCTTGGCCCGCAGCCCCGAGGTGGTGGCCGCCGTTCCCTACTTCGACGCCGACATCCACGACCTCGCCGGCCTCCTCCAACTCGGCGACCAGATCTGGCGCTAGCGGCCGTTGGTCGACAGGCGTCTGAGCCCCTGGGCGAGCGACGGATCGGGGCGTAGGGTTTTGCCTACAGGGCTGGGGGGCCCTGCGGGCAAGGAGGCCGGTCCATGGGACGCAAGGCTTCGAGGATTGCCGCCGCAGTCGTGCTGGCCATCGTGCTGGCGGCGTGCCAACCGATCCAGTTCGACGCCGACACCGGGCAGTCGATCTCGGAGGCGCGGTGGCGCGTCCGGCCGATCGAGCTCGACGGGCACCACGCCATCGAGGTGCGCATCCGCAACTGCAACGCGGTCCACATCACCGCGCCCGTGAACGCCCCCGACCTGGATCTGACCTGGACGTTGCGTCCCTTCGCCCGGGTCGTCGACGATGACGGGAAGGTCTTCTTCGACACCCAATCGGTCATCGGGGACCGGGTGCAGCCTCCCGGCTCGCAGGTCATCGACCAGCAGAGCGAGGCGGGGGTCGACCTGATCATCGTGCCGGTCCGGGGGGCCGAGTCGCCCCTCCAGATCAGCGCCGGGTGCACGAACTGGCTCGGCTCCAGCGCTGCTCCCTTCTACACGTGGAGCTTCACGAGCTGCGTGACGTCCAACCGAACCTGCGATGCGTCGCAGGCGGGCAGCGGCAACCTCGTGGTGCCCTTCTGAGCGAACGGCTTCGGCGGCTTGGGCATGGCCGCGTGCCGGTCGAGGTCGGACCGGACCGGGTCCTCGTCGTCGCGTCGGGTGGTCACGACGGCTGCACCAGGTCGGCGCGGGGGACGGTGGGGGTGCTGGGCAGCGCGTAGGTGACGGTGCTGTAGGCGACCAGTTCGTCGTCCTGCTCGGAGTGGATGCGCACGGCGATCACGGCCTGGCGGCGGCCGATCTTGATGATCTCGGCCTCGGCGCGCAGGCCGGCCGGCGGGGGCTTGCGGAGGAAGTCGATGGCGAGGTGGCTGGTGACGGTGAGCGGTTCGGGGCCGATCCGTGAGACCACGGCCATGTAGGCGATGCCGTCGGCCAGGGCCATCAAGACCGGTCCGGAGATGGTGCCGCCGGGCCGCAGGCTGCCGTCCTCGTAGTCGCGGACCATCTCGACGCCGTCGTCGTCGGCCCGCGTGACCCGCATCGGCATCTGGCCGCCAGGGAAGGCCATGGCCAGGAACTCGTTCAGGTCGTCTGGATTCATCGCCACCATGGGCGGTGACCCTAGGACGGGTGGTCGCGGGCCCGGCGCGTAGGGTCGACCCGTGGCTTCGCTCGCCGAGATCGTTCGGACCCGGTCGCGCCTGAGCATGGCCGAGTTGGTCCACCTGCAGCGTCTCGTGGCCTCGTGGAACCTGCTCGCCGACTTCTGCTTCTCGGACCTCCTGCTGTTCGTGCCCCTGCGGCCCGAGGACGACCGGAGCGTCGCGGCGGACACCGACGCCGAAGCCGAGTTCGTCGTGGTCGGCCACGTCCGGCCGTCGACCACCCAGACCCTCTACCGCAACGACCTCATCGGCGAGCAGCTCGACGAGCAGGAGCGGCCGCTCGTGGCTCGCTCGATGCGGCTCGGTGAGATCATCGAGGGAGAGATCACCGTGGCCGCCCTGCGCGAGCGGGTCCGGGTGCTCTGCATCCCGGTCCGCCACGACGGCCGCACGATCGCCGTGCTGTCCCGGGAGTCCACCCCCTCGGTGGGTCGCTCGCCGGGTGAGCTGGAGCGGACCTACGTCGACATCTTCAACCGCTTCGCCCGGATGATCGCCAGCGGCGAGTTCCCGTTCCCCGCCGACGACAGCGACGCCAAGGAGTCACCTCGCGTCGGCGACGGCGTCGTGGTGCTCGACCGCTCGGCGACGGTGGAGTACGCCTCGCCGAACGCGGTGTCGGCGCTGCACCGCATGGGCGTCCACGCCAACACCGAGGGGATGCGCCTCGGCGATCTCGGGCTCGACGACGAGCCGATCCGCGATGCCTTCGCCGTCGGCAAGCCGGTCACCGAGGAGGTCGAGCGGGGCGACGTCATCATCCTCGTGCGGACGATCCCGATGCTCGACAGCCAGGGCGTGTCGGGCGCGGTCGTCCTGTTCCGTGACGTCACCGAGGTCCGCCAGCGGGATCGGCTGCTGTTGTCGAAGGACGCCACGATCCGCGAGATCCACCACCGGGTGAAGAACAACCTCCAGACGATCTCGTCCCTGCTCCAACTCCAGGGGCGCCGCACGGATTCGCCGGAGTCGAAGGAGGCCATCGCCGAGTCGGTGCGCCGGATCCGGTCCATCGCCATCGTGCACGAGACCTTGTCGCGCGAGGCCGGCGAGGACGTGGCCTTCAGCGAGATCCTCCGGCCGCTCGTGCAGATGGTCGCCGAGACGGTGTCGTCGCCCGACCGCGAGATCCGGTTCGACGTGGTCGGCCAGGCCGGGACGCTGCCGGCCAACGTGGCCACGCCCATGGCCGTCGTGCTCACCGAACTGCTGCAGAACGCCGCCGATCACGCCTTCCCCGACGGGGTGGAGCGCCCGGACGGCAACCTCGTCCGCGTGGAGCTGTCCGATCAGCCCGACGAGGTCGTGATCCGCGTGGTGGACAACGGGGTGGGCGTGCCCGAAGGGTTCAGCATCGAACGGGTCAAGGGGTTGGGCCTGTCGATCGTGCGGGCCCTGGTGACCTCGGACCTCCAGGGAACCATCGACCTGTTCGAGCCGCCCGACGGCAGTCCCGGCACGGTGGTCGAGCTGCGCATCCCCACCGATGCCGTCCTCGTGACCTGACCGACCCCGGACGCGACGATGCCGGCCCGCCGGGCCGGCATCGGAGTGGTTCGATCGAGCGGAACGCTCAGGCGGTGCGGCGCTGGCGAGCGGCGTACTGCTTGCGGATCTGGCGGCGCTCCTCCTCGGAGGTGCCGCCCCAGATGCCGGAGTCCTGGTTGGTGGCGATGGCGAACTCGAGACAGTCGGTCTGGGCCTCGCACTGGCGGCACACGGCCTTGGCGTTCTCGATCTGCTCGATCGCCGGGCCGGTGGTCCCGACCGGGAAGAAGAGATCCGGGTCGGTGTCGCGACAGGCAGCGACGCGCCGCCACTCGTCCGATGCAATGGTGAGCGACAGCAGGTGCGCGGAGCTCAAAGCCACGGGTGTGCCTCCAGACACGAAGAAACAGGTCGCCACGAGTTTCTCGTGACTCGGTTCACATACCGTTCCGCTCAAGCGGGGGAGTAGCGGACGGATGGGCCGGAGGAGACGGTAGCCGTGGATGCTGCCTCCTGCAAGCACTTTTTCGCAGAATTTTCACACGTTCGACACTCGCCGGCCGACCGACCTGCCGGAACTGTTCACCGGCGTGTCAGACGTCACGCCGCGATGGGGGTCCCGGCGTGCTGCCCCCTACGCTCGCCGCATGGTCCGGGTCATCGCACACCGCGGCGCTTCGGCGGCTGCCCCCGAGAACACGATCGAGGCGTTCCACCTGGCAAAGGAGCTGGGCGCCGACTGGGTCGAGCTCGACGCCCGCCGCACGCTCGACGGCAAGGTCGTGGTCCACCACGACGATCACCTCCCCGACGGCCGGGTGATCGTCGACCTCGAGCGGGCCGAGCTGCCCGGCCACGTGTGCGACCTCGACGCGGCCCTCGATGCCTGTGCGGGCATGAGCGTCAACATCGAGATCAAGAACTGGCCGCTCGACACCGACTTCGACGTGACCGAGTCGGTGGCCCGCCACGTCGTCGAGCTGGTGCAGCGGCGCCAGGCCCAGGCCGACGTCTTGGTGTCGTGCTTCCACTACCCGACCATCGGGCTGGTCCACGAGCTCGACCCGTCGATCCCCACCGCGTTCCTGCACCTCACCATGGACAAGTCGTGGGACGAGCTCGCGAGGGAGGTGGCGGCCGCCGGCCATGCCGCGCTGCACCCGTGGGATCCCGTCGTCGACGACGGGTACGTGGCCGCGGCGAAGGCCCACGGGCTCGACGTCAACGTGTGGACCGTCGACGACCCGACCCGCATGGCCCAGCTCATCGAGCTGGGCGTCGACGGGCTGTGCACCAACGTCCCCGATGTTGCCCGCCGCGTGGTCGGCCCGGCCTGATCGATCCCGGTCAGGCCACCGCGGCCGCGGCTGCGATCGCCGCGGTGATGGTGGCGATCTCTTCGTCGGTGCAGAGGAACGGCGGGGTCGTGTAGATGAGGTCGCGGAACGGGCGGAGCCAGGCGCCGGCTGCGATCGCGGCGGCCGTCGCCGCGGCCACGTCGACGTCGTGGTCGAGCTGGACCACGCCCACCGCGCCGAGCACCCGCACGTCCGCCACCCCGGGCGCGTCAGCCAGGGGCGACAGACCGGACCGCAATCCCGCCTCGATCCGGGCGACGTCGGCGGACCACGCGCCGGTGTCGAGCACGTCGAGCGAGGCGTTGGCGATGGCGGCGGCGAGCGGGTTGGCCATGAACGTCGGCCCGTGGGCGAGCACCGGGACCTCGCCGGCGGCGATGCCCGCTGCGACACGGGGCGTGCACAGCGTGGCGCCCATCGAGAGGTAGCCGCCGGTGAGCGCCTTGCCGACGCACATCACGTCCGGGGCGATGCCCGCATGCTCGGCGGCGAAGAAGGCGCCGGTGCGACCGAAGCCGGTCGCGATCTCGTCGAAGATCAACAGCACGTCGTGCTCGTCGGCCAGGGCCCGGAGGTCGCGGAGGTAGGCGGGGTTGTGGAAGCGCATGCCGCCGGCGCCCTGCATCACCGGCTCCACGATGATGGCGGCGAGGTCGTCGGCGTCGGCCGCCACGAGGGACCGCAGCTGGGCGCGGTAGGCCTCATCGGGCTCGGCGTCGAACCCCGCGGGTGGGACGTCGGCGAACACCTGCTGGGCGAGGAGCCCCGACCAGTGGTGGTGCATGCCACCCTCCGGGTCGCACACGCTCATCGGTGACCAGGTGTCGCCGTGGTAGCCGCCGCGCCACGTGAGGAACCGGCGCTTCGACGGTCGCCCGAGCGACAGCCAGTGCTGGAGGCACATCTTCATGGCGACCTCCACCGCCACCGAGCCCGAGTCGGAGAAGAAGACGTGTGCGAGATCGCCCGGGGCCAGCTCGACCAGCCGCTCGGCGAGGTGGATCGCCGGCTCGTGGGTGAGGCCGCCGAACATGACGTGGCTCATCTTCCCGAGCTGGTCGGTCGCGGCCCGGTCGAGCACCGGGTGGCGGTAGCCATGCACGGCGGACCACCACGACGCCATGCCGTCGACCAACCGCACCAGGCCGAGCGCCGGATCGACCACGTCGATGCACGCCCCCGATGCCGACGTCACCAGCCGGGCCGGATCGGGCGCCGGCATCGCCGCGTAGGGGTGCCAGACCGTGGACCGGTCGGTCTCGAGCAGCCCGGCGAGGTCCATCAGTCGGTGACGTCGGTGACGTCGGTGACGTCGGTGACGTCGGTGAGGTCGGTGAAGGCCGTGGGGAGGACGAGGTCGAGGACGTCGGGGACGTGGCGGAAGCGGATGCGCCGGATCTCCCCCAGGAAGTCGCCGTCGACCTGGTACGGGAACGGCACGCCGTCGATGCCCTCGATGGTGACCTCGTCGACGTCGGTGCGCAGGTGCACGGCATGGTCGTCTCGCAGCGCCCGACCACCGTTGAGGGCCTTGATCGCCACGCGCAGGAAGCGATCGAGCCGCAGGGAGCGGACCGTGACGACCGCGAGGCCGTCGTCGAGGGTGGTGTCGGGGGCCACGTCGAAGGGGCGGTTGCCGACGTAGGTGTAGGGGTTCGTGTTGGCGCAGATCGTGAAGTAGCCGTCCGTGACCACCTCGCCGTCGGGATAGCGCACGGTGAAGTGGGGGTGCTTCGTGTCGTAGTGGCGCATCCAGGTGGTGATGCCGGCGTACATGAAGAGGGGATGTCCGGCCCAGCGCTTGAGCGACGCGCGCCGTTCCACCTGCTCCACGAGCGCCGCGTCGTAACCCACGCCGACGTGGAAGCAGAAGTAGCGGCCGTTGGCGGAGCCGAGCCCGACGCGCCGGATCGACCCCGCCTCCATGGCCTCGAGGATGTCGGCGGTGGCCTCGATCGGGTCGTTGGGCAGGCCGATCGTGCGGGCGAAGACGTTCGTGGACCCACCGGGGAGCACCGCCATCGCGGTCCGGGTCTCGGCCAGGCCGTTGGCGACCTCGTTGACGGTGCCGTCCCCGCCGAGCGCGACCACGACGTCGACCCCTTCGGCCGCCGCGCCCTGGGCGAGCCGGGTGGCGTGGTTGCGGCGGTTCGTCTCGACGAGCTCGACGTCGTGATCGCCGGCGAGCGCCTTGCGGATCACGACCCGGGTGCGCGCCGTCACCGACGAGGAGAACGGGTTCACCAGGAGCAGGACCTTCACGCCAGGGCACGGTACGCTCTCGTGGCTCGTGCGCCCGCAGGCGCCGCACCCTCGGGGGAGGACAACTGATGCATCGTTCCCGCATCCGCATCCGCATTCGCGCCGGACGTCGGCCGTTCGCCGGCGCGCTCGTGGCGCTGGTCGCCGTCGTCTCGATCGCGGCGGCCACCACCGCGTGCGAACCGGCCCGCAAACCGGCCCGGAACAACCCGGTCCTACTCGTCCATGGGTGGTCCGCCAGCGGCGGCACCGACTGCGGTGGGGCGTTCGACCGGATGATCGGCCAGATGAAGTCCGAAGGGTTCACCGGTCCGTTCGTGAAGGTCGGCTTCTACACGGGCGACTCGAACTGCGACATGACCCTGCGCGACTGGGGCTCGTTCGACAACGGTTCCTCGTGGAAGGACGTCGCCAAGGCGTTCTCCAAGTACGTGTCGGCCACCTACTCCACCAAGGCCAAGACGGTGGACGTCGTCGGCTACTCGATGGGTGGCGACATCGTGCGCGGCGCCGTCTACGGCTCCTCCATCAAGGAGTCGGGCTTCAGTGCTCCGATCAAGGTCCAGGACGCGGTGGCCTTCGGGTCGCCGTTCAACGGTGCCGCCTGGTACTCGAGCTTCTGCCTCTGGGGCCAGTGCAGCACCATGAAGCCGGGCGCCACCGACATCAAGTGGCTCAACCAGAACGGCAACCCGCAGGGCGACGGCGGCACCGAGTGGACGGTGTTCGGGTCCGACGCCGACGCCGTCACACCGGTCGATTCGGCCCTCGACATGTCGGTGCCCGATGCCCGCAAGGTGCGCTACCCCGACGTCCCCCACACCGGATCCGACAACTACATGGGGCGCAACTCCATCGTCACCCGCGCTGACGACGCCCTGGCGAAGGTCGACAGCTAGCGGATTTGTCGGCCTCGGCCTGGGCGTACAGACTCACCGACCATGAACGTGGTCGTCTGTGTCAAGCAGATCCCGGATCCCGCCGACCCCGGCGCGCTGAACCCGGATCACACCCTCAAGCGTGATGGCAAGCTCATCCTCGACGAGTCCGACTCGTACGGCGTCGAGATGGCCCTGCAGCTCGCCGACAAGGCCGGCGGCGGCGAGGTCACCCTCGTCTCCATGGCCCCCAACGGCGAGGTGTCCGGTCTCCGCACCGCCCTCGCGATGGGTGCCGCCAAGGCCATCTTGGTGAGCGACGACGCCCTCAAGGGCGCCGGTGCCCTCGACACCGCCAAGGTGCTCGCGGCCGCCATCAAGCGGGTGGAGGGTGCGGACCTGGTCCTCGCGGCCACGGAGTCGTCCGACGGCTACACGGGCACGGTGCCCGAGCAGATCGCCGCCCTCCTCGACCTCCCGTCGATCACCTTCGCCAAGTCGGTGGAGATCGCCGACGGCATCGTGAAGGTCCAGCGCCAGACCGAGGCCGGCTACGACGAGTGCGAGTCGCCCCTCCCGGCGGTCGTCTCCGTCACCGCCGGCGTGGTCGAGCCCCGCTACCCCTCCTTCAAGGGGATCATGGCCGCCAAGTCCAAGCCGGTCGACACGCTCACCGTCGCGGACCTCGGCCTCGATGCCGCCATCGTCGGCTGGGCCGGCGCCGGCCAGGAGATCGTCGACGTGTCGGCTGCTCCCGCCCGCGAGGCCGGCGAGGTCATCGAGGACGACGGCGAGGCCTACCTGAAGATCGTCGAGTTCCTCGACGGCCTCAAGGTCCTCTGACAACCCCCACCTGATCGAAAGGAACGCAGACATGGCTCTTTCCAAGGTGTGGGTCCACGCCGAGGTCGTCGAAGGCAAGGTCGCTCCCATCTCGCTCGAGATGCTGGCCAAGGCCCGAGAGATCGCCGACACCGTCGAGGTGTTCACCGGCGGCGACGGCAACGAGGTCGCGGCAACGGTCGGCGCCCACGGCGCCACCAAGGTGCTCGCAACCGGCGACCTCAGCGGCAAGCTCCAAGGCGTCCACGTGGGCTCGGCCCTCGCGGCTGCCATCGAGGGCGGCGACGCCCCCGACCTGATCATGTTCGGCACCACCTACGACGGGCGCGACATCGCCGCCCGCCTCTCGGTGAAGCTCGACAAGCCGGTGCTCACCAACAACACCGACGTCGAGGTCGGCGACGGCATCGTCGTCTCCACGCAGATCTTCGGTGGCACCCAGATCGTGAAGACCAAGTTCGCCGCCGGTTCGCCGGCCATCGCCCTCTTCCGCCCGAAGTCCTTCGTGGCCGAGGAGTCCGGTGGCGGTCCTGCCGAGGTGGCCGAGCTGGCCGTCCCCGACACCGGTGCCGCCGGTGCCGCCAAGATGCTGAACCGCCACGTCGAGGAGACCACCGGTCCCAAGCTCGACGAGGCGGCGGTGGTCGTCTCCGGCGGTCGTGGCCTCGGCGAAGCCGGCAAGTTCCAGCTCATCGAGGACCTGGCCAAGACGCTCAAGGGTGCCCCCGGCGCCTCCCGTGCCATCGTCGACGCCGGTTGGGTGCCCTACAGCTACCAGGTGGGCCAGACCGGCAAGGTCGTGAAGCCCACGGTGTACATCGCTGCGGGCATCTCGGGCGCCACCCAGCACATGGTTGGCATGAAGGGCTCCAAGAACATCGTCGCCATCAACAAGGACCCGGAGGCCCCGATCTTCGGGATCGCCGACCTCGGCATCGTCGGTGACGTGCACAAGGTGCTGCCCAAGCTCCTGGAAGCGCTCCAGAACCGCTGATCCAGCCGCTCGGCACGCGTTGATCTCGACGGGACCCCGGCCACGCGCTGGGGTCCCTTCGCGTTCGTGAGCCCGCTGCGCGGCCGCTTCGGCGGTGAGCAACGTCGTCACGAGGCCACCCATCGGGCACTGCTGCGCGGCGACGGCATCGATCTGGCGTGCCGGTTGCGTCGCACCTCGGCGCGTGGATGGGGGCCGTGGATCGACGCGGTGCTCGCGCTCGGCGCCCTGCCGGACGGCGAGGCGCGCTGGCGAGTTGCCGACCCGGTTGCGGTCGGGTTCCCCATCACCCGAGGCGCCATCGACCTGACCTTCACCGAGGTGTCCGAGGTGTTCCTCCGCCCGGTGCGGTTCCAGACCGAGGCGTTCTACGGCAAGACCGGCGAGATCGTCGTGCTGGCGTCGGACCGCGGCACCATCGAGGTCGCGCTGCGCCCCGAACACGCCGGTCCGGTGGCCGTCCGCCTCGACGAGCTCCTGTTCCCCGGCCGGTAGCGTCGTCGGCCGTGGAGCCGGGCGAGATGACCATCGACGAACTGGCGGCCGAGGTCGGGATGACCGTGCGGAACATCCGGGCCCACCAGTCGAGGGGCCTGCTGCCCGCGCCGCGGATCGTCGGCCGGACGGGCTACTACGGACCGGCTCACCAGCGGCGGCTCAGCCAGATCCAGGCCATGCAGGACCAGGGCCTGAACCTTGCCGCCATCTCCCGGGTCGTGACCGACGGACGCCTGACCGATCTCGTCGTCGCGCCCTTCGCCGACGCCGAGCCCCCGCCCGAGCGGTGGCCGCCGGAGGTCCTCATCGAGCGGTTGCAGCTCGCTGCCGACGACCCGGCGATCGACCGGGCCATCGAGCTCGGGCTGATCTCCTTCGCGGGCAACGACGTCCTCGTCCCGATGCCCCGGCTGGTGCAGGTTGCGGCCGAGCTGGCCGATCAGGGCGTCCCCCTCGGCGCCATGCTCGAGGCGGTGGCGGTGGTCCAAGAGGCCAGTCGTCGGGCCGCCGACGCGTTCATGGCGCTGGCCGACGAGCACCTCGTGGCTCGCGTGGCCGTCGACGCCGGCGGCGACCTCGACCAGATCCGGTCCTCGGTCGAACAGCTCCGCGTCCATGCCAGCCAGGCGCTCGGGATCTTGTTCGACCATGCCATGGCCGACGCCGTCCGCACCTACTTCGAAGAACCGAAGCCCGCGGACGGGTAGGCGGTCAGACGGCCGGGGCCGGTTCCCCGCTGTCGGACGACCAGAGGCCCACGCGCTTCCATGCGAAGCGGGCGACCGGGGTGATGAGGCCGAGCTCGCGGCAGAGGCGGCGAAGCTTGGCGACCGAATCCTTCCGCAGCTGGCGCCCGTCGGGGCTGGTGCGGGCCTGGCGGAGCACCGCGTTGGGCACCCCATGGTGGCGATGCAGTTCCCGCGTGGGGTCGACCATCAGCGGAGCCATGATCCAGAGCACGAGCGGGACCCGTACGGCGAGCATGTGGCGACGGATCCCTGAGAGCGTCGGTACGAGGTCCTTGAGGTAGGTCCGGGCGAAGGCGATGTGGCGGGCCTCCTCGCTGACGTGGATCTTCATGATCGTCTCGACGAGCGGGTGCGTCGTGCCCTCGCGGAGCTGGCGGCGCTGCAGGTGGTCGACCGGGTCCTCGCCGCCGAGCACGAGGAAGAAGAAGAGCTCCGGGAGCAGGCGCTGGATGACCGTGACGGACGGCGGCGCGACCAGGCGCAGCCACAAGGGCATGCCCTTCACGGGCATCTCGCTGCGGTTGACCAGCTCCTGGAACATGAGCGAGTGCTGCGACTCCTCGATGATCTCGTGGTGGAGGTAGCGGTACTCCGGTGCGCCGTTGGGCAGCCGGAACGCGTAGGAGAGGAGGCCCCGCTGCAGCAGGTTCTCGAACTGCATGCCGACCTTGAACGCCGCGCACACGCGGTGCAGGCCGATGCGGGCCTGGACCTCGGGCGTCTGGGCCCGGTACCAGTCGGTCTGGGCCAGCGGGTCGAACGCGAACAGGCCGCAGCGGGGATCGTCGGCGCCGATGGCGAGCTCGGGGCTGTCCCAGTCGATGTCGGCGTAGGCGTCGCTGTGCTTCTCGACGGACTGGCGGTTGAGCCGCGGCACCAGCTGGTGCAGCCGGCTCTCGGGCTTCGGGGCCGTGGCGGAGATGGGAGCGAGCGTGGCCGTCATGCGAGGGAACCTCCGGGATGCGACGGGACCTGGTCAGCGTCGCATGTGACATCAAATCATGTCAAGGTTCGGGGGTGTGCCGTTCGTCGCCTGCCGCGGCGTAGGTCGGGGAGAGATCGGCCAATGCCGCCACGGTGTCGGCCAGGCTGAGTTGGCCCGACACCAGCTGCTGGCGCCCCGCCGCGTAGGTGAGGGCCGAGCCCAGGATGGGGAGGAAGATCCGCGATGCCGGGCCCAGCTCGCCCATGCCCACCGCGATCAGTCCGTCGCCCGCATGGCCGATCGTGAGAGCGGCGAGCGTCGCCAGGTCGGCCGGCTCCTGCGCGAGGGTCGCGACCTTCGCGAAGTCGGCTCCGGCGGCACGCGCGTCCGCGACGAAGCCCTCGAGATCCTCCAGCGGTGGGGTCCGCGCGAAGTCGTGGCTCGACACGATCACGGGCTTGCCGGCGGTCCTCGCCGCCGCGATCACCTCGGCGAGGATCGCGCGGGACGAGAGCTCGATGTCGATGGCGTCGACGGTCGGGAGCACGACCTCGAACAGGCGCAGCCGGTCGGCGTCGGTGCCGGTCCAGCCGCCGCCCTCGGCGGCGCTGCGGATCGTGGCGAGCGTGGGTGCGGCGCCCAAGCGCTGCACCTGTTCGAGCACCACGGCAGGCTCGGTGGTGGCGAAGAGGTCGATGCGGATCTCGGCCACGTCGAGCCCGGCTCCGATGGCCTCGAGCAGCTCCTCGTCCGAGGTCCCATCGGTGAAGGGCACCGCCACGCGGGGCACCCCCGTGGTGAGCAGGGTCCGGAACGAATCGGGGGTGGTCATGGCCCGACCATCCTGGCCCGTCGCCCGACCACGGGACCGGACCGTTCGGTGACCGCTAGACGAGGGGCCAGGGGTACCGGCGGCCGGTTGGGTCCGTGGGGAACCGGCCCTCGGCGAGCAGGGCTCGGGCCCGCTGGTGCAGCGCATCGCGCTCGAACGGGTCGAGGATCGCGCACAGGTCGTCGGGGAGCGGGGCCTCGACGAAGGCGGCGAGGTCGTCCGCGAGCTCAGCCGGCAGCGGTTCGAGGGCGAACTCCCAGATCACCGTGCGCAGCTTGAACTCGGCGTGCAGGCACAGGCCGTTGTCGATGCCCCACAGGTGGCCGGCGGGATCGACGAGGACGTGGCCGCCCTTGCGGTCGGTGCTGTTGGCCACGATGTCGAAGGCGCACATCCGCCGGAGCTGGGGGTGGTTGGCTTCGTCCTCGACCAACGTGAAGTGGTGCTGGTCGAAGTCGGCGTCGATGAACAGCTGGACCGAGCCGGGGCCGAACGGGCCGTCGCGCACGATCGTGGGCGGGATGCAGTCCCAGCCGAGGGCAGACGCGAGCTGGAAGGCGCCGGCCTCGCGTCGGTAGAGCCCGTCGGGGAAGTCCCACAGCGGCCGCTCGCCCTGGTGGGGCTTGTAGATCGCCCGGCCGAGCGGACCGCCCGTGCCGGGCAACCGGGTGGGGGGCTTCGAGCGCCCGTCGAGGTCGTGGGCGCGGTCGGGCTCCTCGGCCTCGTCGCCCTCGTCGGCCTCGTCCCAGTCCTCGTCCCACTCGTCGGGATCGACCCCGGCATCGTCGGGCTCGCCGGCGTCCTCGGTGATCTGGTCGGCCACGCCGGCATCGGGACGGCTGCCGCCCGGCCACAGCTCGCAGAGGAACGTGGCGTTGGAGCTCCACGGCATGCGGCCCTCGATCACGAGGTCGGCCGACGCCAACATCGCGAGGTGGTCGGCCGTGGTGGCGTCAGTTGAGTCGGGGGCAGGCATGACCGTCGGGATCGATCGGCTGCTCGCACAGCCGGCAGAGGGGACGGCTGGTGGCGAGCAAGATGTCGACCTGGCCGGCGTAGGCGCGCACCTGCTCGCGCGTGAGGTGGATCCGCATGCGCCCGGGATCAGGGTCGGGCTCCTCCGGGTCGACGAACTCCTCGAGCAGCACGACGATCCGGTTGTCAGCTCGGTCGACGCCGATGCTGATCGAACCCACGGCCCACGACAGGTCGCTCGGAGGAAGGGCCTCGGCCGGCGGGACGGGGTCGTCGGTCCCCGGAAGATCGGCGAGCAGCTTCACGAGGTGGTCGGCGAGGGCCTGGGCCTGCTGCTTCTCGCACTTCACCGCGACCTCGGTGCCGTCGGCGAAGGCCTGGAGGTAGAAGACCCGGTGGCCGGGTTCGCCGATGGCGCCCGGTGCGAAGCGGCCGAGGTTCGAGAACTCGTGGGTGGTCACGACGGCACCAGCGCCTTGAGGTCGTCGCCGGTGGAGTTCACGGCGAGCACCACCGGCCCGCCGGGCGTCTGCAGGATCGCGGTGATCGAGCACGGTGAGATGACGATCCGCTGGAACAGGTCGAGGTGGGTGCCGAGGGCATGGGCGACCGCCGCCTTGATCGGGTCCGCGTGGGACACGGCCACGATCGTCTTGCCCCGGTGGGCGGACCCGAGGCGGTCGAGGGTGGAGACCATGCGGGTCTGCATCTCGGGGAACGACTCGCCGCCGGGGAACCGGAACCCGCTCGGGTAGCGCTGGACGGTGTCCCACTCCTTCTTCTTGCGGAGGTCGGCGAGCTGCGCGCCGGTCCACTCGCCGAAGTCACACTCGAGCAGCCCCTTGTCCGCCTTCACCCGCTGGCCGGCGGCCTTGCCGATCGGGGCCGCGGTCTCGCGGGTCCGTTCGAGCGGCGACGCGTAGACGGCATCCACCTCCTTCAGCCCGCCGATGCGGTCGGCGGCCGCCTGGGCCTGGGCAAGGCCGGCTTCGGCAAGATGCAGGCCGGGAGCCCGGCCAGGCAGGGACGCGCCGGTGGTGGGCGTCTGGCCGTGGCGCACGAGGAGCACGAGCGTGGTGGTGGGCGCGGCCTTGGTGGCGCGCTTGCGGGAGGTGGTGGCAGCCATGGGCCGGGACAATCTACCGGCGGCCGGTCCCGGTCCCATCGGCGAGGATGACCTGATGGCCGGCGACTCGCTCGAACAGGTGCACGACGACGTGGTGTCGTGCCGGGCGTGCCCGCGCCTGGTTGCGTGGCGCGAGCAGGTGGGCGTCGAGAAGCGGGCATCGTTCCGAGAGGACGACTACTGGGCCAGGCCGGTGCCGGGGTTCGGCGACCCGGACGCGACCCTCGTGATCGTCGGCCTGGCGCCCGCCGCCCACGGCGCCAACCGCACCGGGAGGATGTTCACCGGCGACCGCTCCGGGGACTTCCTCTACGCCGCCCTCCACCGGGCCGGGTACGCCAACCAGCCGACGAGCACCTCGATCGACGACGGACTCGAGCTCACCGGCGCCTGGATCACGGCCCCGGTCCGCTGCGCACCTCCGGCCAACAAGCCGACCATCCAGGAACGCGATCGCTGCCGGCCGTTCCTCGATCGTGAGCTCGCGCTGCTCACGAAGGCGCGCGTGTTCCTCGTGCTGGGGGGCTTCGCCTACCAGGGCCTCGCTTCGTACTTCGGCATCCGCCCCCGCCCTGCGTTCGGCCACGGCCTCGAGGTCGCGCTACCGGATGGTCGCACGATCTTGTGCAGCTACCACGTCAGCCAGCAGAACACCTTCACCGGCAAGCTCACTCCCGCCATGTTGGACCGGGTGTTGACGCGGGCGAGGGACCGCGGCGCAGGGGTCCGCCCGGTAGCCCCAGGTGATCCGTGACGGTAGCGCGATCCTTCGGTAGCGTTCGACGCGTCGGAATCGATTGCGCGAACCATCGCACCCTTCGGAAGGGTGCTCTCGTCGTGCTGGTCGTGGCTGAGGTCGCGTGGCTCGCCACCGACGCACGGGTCGTCGGCGTCGGGCGGTGGGTGGTGCTCGCCGCGGTCGTGGTCGGCCACCTCGCGCTGGTGCGCGCCGAGCGGCGCGACCCGTCGCTGTCGTGGTCCGCCGTCCTCCTCGCCGTGATCGCTGTGGTGATCGGCGCGGTCGCCGTCGGACCGGTCGGCTCCCGGGACCTGTACCAGTACGCCATGTACGGCCGCATCGTCACGTTCCACCACGCCAACCCGTACGTCGTTGCTCCCGCCCACTTCACCGGCGACCCGTTCCTCCAGCAGCTGTCGTCGGGCTGGCGAGGCGCCCGCTCGGTCTACGGACCGGCCTTCACCGCCCTCTCGGCGGTCCTGGCCCGGGCGTTCGGGCGTTCGCCCCTGCTGGCCCGCCTGTGCTTCCAGGGTCTCGCCGGCGCGTCCCTCGTGGCGGCGGTCGTCCACCTCCGACGTCGGGCGGTGCCACCGTGGCTCGGCCTGTTCGTGGGGGTGTCGCCGGTCATGGTCGCGGCCGTCAACGGTGGGCACAACGACGTGCTCGTGGGCGCCTTGGTGCTCTTCGGCGTCGACCTGGCGCGCCGGTCGAGGCCGGCTCGCGCCGCGCTCGTGCTCGCGCTGGGGTGCTGCGTGAAGCTGCTGGCGCTCCCGGTGGTCGCGGCGCTCGCGGTGGCCGGGTGGCGCTCGGGCGATCGACGCGGCGCGCTCCGCCTCGGCGCCGGGACGCTCGCGCTGATCGCCGCGGGCTACGCCGTCGCGGGAGGGCGTGCCGCGCTCGAGCCATTGGGATCCTGGGGCCACAACCCGTCCCGTGCGTCGCTGTGGTCCGTGGTGGCGGTGCATGGTGGGTCGTCGGCGACGATCGGCCACACCGGCATCGCTGTGGCCCGTGGTGCGCTGCTCGTCACGGTGCTGGCCGCCGGGGTGGCCTGGCTGCGGTGGAGTGGTGGCCGGCCCGACGCGGTCTCGCTCGCGGTCGTGCTCGGCACGGTGGCCTTGGCGTTCGGTGACTACATCCTGCCGTGGTACGCCGCGATCTACCTGCCGTTGGCCGCGCTGGGAGGAAGCCGGCGGGCCCGGGCCGGGCTCGGCGCCGCGTCCGTCGTCCTCCTCGTCGCCTACGCCCGCCACCCGGGGGGCGGGGCACCACCGCTCCCGGGATCGCCCACGGTGGCGCGCCTCGCCGGTCTCGCCCTCGTTGGGATCGGTGCGTGGTCCGCGTGGGGCGCCGGCGAGCCGCGGTCAGGCGTAGGTGCGGAGCTCGACGAGGTTGGCGTCGGGGTCACGGACGTAGAGCCCGCGGCCCTGGCCGCGGGCACCGAACAGGTCGGCGGGGCCGCCGGCGACGTCGAAGCGTCCTGACGCGGCGAGCGCATCGAGGTCGGCGTCCTCGACGATGACGGCGATGTGGTTGACGTTCTCCCCGGTCCGCTCACCGGCGAGCACATCGATGATGGAGTCGGGTGAGAGGCGAAGCGATGGGAACAGGACCTCGCCGGCACGCCACTGCTCCATCCGTTCCACCTCCAGGCCGAGCTCGTCGTGGTACCAGGCCACGCTGCGCTCGACATCGGACACCACCAGGACCACGTGATCGAACCCCGTCACTCGCATGCTCCGACCCTACCGACGAGACGATTCCCCAGGCCGGGGGTTCGGGGGCCCTCGCTAGGGTGATCCGGTGTCCGACCGGTTCTTCCTGACCACGCCGATCTACTACGTGAACGACGTGCCCCACATCGGGCACGCCTACACGACGGTCATGGCTGACGCCCTGGCCCGCTGGCACCGGCTCCTCGGCGACGACGTGTTCTTCCTCACCGGTACCGACGAGCACGGCCTGAAGATCGCCCGCTCGGCCGAGGCCAACGGGATCACTCCGCAGGAGCAGGCCGATCGCACCGCGGCCCGCTTCCAGGAGACGTGGGCGTCGCTCGACATCGTGCCCGACCGCTTCATCCGCACCACCGATCCGGACCACACCATCGCCGTGCAGGCCTTCCTGCAGAAGGTCTACGACAACGGCCACATCTACCAGGGCTCCTACGCGGGCTGGTACTGCGTGGCGTGCGAGGCCTACTACGAGGAGGCCGACCTCTCGCCCAACCCCGACGGCGGCCCGGGCCTCGACCCGGTCCACAACCGGCCCGTCGAGTGGTTCGAGGAGGAGAACTGGTTCTTCCGGCTGTCGGCCTTCGAGCAGCCCTTGCTCGACTGGTACGAGCGCCAGCCGGCGCCGGTCAACCCGCAGGGCAAGCGCAACGAGGCCATCGGCCTCATCAAGGGCGGCTTGCACGACATCTCCATCACCCGGAGCTCGCTCGACTGGGGGGTCCCCGTCCCGTGGGACGACCGACAGGTCTTCTACGTCTGGTACGACGCGCTCATCAACTACGCCACGGCCATCGGTTACGGCACCGACCAGCAGCGGTTCGACGAGTGGTGGCCCCACGTCCACCACCTCATCGGCAAGGACATCTTGCGGTTCCACTGCGTGTACTGGCCGGCGATGCTGCTGGCCGCCGGCGAGGAACCGCCGGCGCACATCGACGTCCACGGCTACCTCCTCGTCGGCGGCGAGAAGATGAGCAAGACGAGCCTGAACCAGATCTTCCCGGCCGATCTCGTGGCCGAGGTCGGCGTCGACGGGTTCCGCCACCACTTCACCCACGACACGCCCTTCGGCCCCGACGGGGACTTCAGCTACGAGGGGATCATCGCCCGGTACAACGCGGACCTGGCCAACAACCTCGGCAACCTGCTCAGCCGGGTGGCCACCGTCGTCGCCAAGAAGTGCGACGGCATCGGCCCGGCCCCCCAGCCCGACAGCCCGCTCGCGGCGGTGGCCGTCGAGGTGCTGGCCGACACCACTGCGGCATGGACGGCGGTGCAGCCCTCGGCCGCGCTCGACGCCACCTGGAGGCTCATCCGCGAGACCAACGCCGCCCTCGAAGCGGCCGAACCGTGGAAGGTCGAGCCGGGCCCCGCGGTCGATGCGGTGCTCGGCGACGCGCTGGAGGTGCTGCGCATCGTCGCGATCCTGGCCAGCCCCGTGCTCACCCGGGCGAGCGTCGAGATCTGGCGACGCATCGGCCTCTCGGGTTCGCCCGCCGAGCAGCGGCTGCCCGATGCCGCCGCATGGGGCGGTTACCCGGGCGGCCTCCCGGTCGAGAAGGGCGAACCGCTCTTCCCGCGGCTGAAGGCCCAGGCGTGATCACCACCGCGCCGCCGATCGCGGACGCGCCGTGGACCGACGCGCACTGCCACCTCCACGGCGGCGACGCCGATTCCCAGGAGGTGCGCCTCGCACAAGCGACCGAGCTGGTCGTGGCGGCCCACGCGGCCGGCGTCGGGCGGATGGTCACGGTCGGTTGCGACGTGGCCGACTCCCGCGCCGCCATCGCGATCGCCGCCGACCACGAGAGCGTCCACGCCACCGCCGGGGTCCACCCCCACGAGGCCAAGGACGGCGTCGACGGCCTCGAGGAGCTGTTGTCGGACCCCGAGGTCGTGGCCGTCGGGGAGTGCGGGCTCGACTACCACTACGACCACTCGCCGCGAGACGCCCAGCGCGAGGTCTTCGCCGCCCAGATCCAGCTGGCCCGCGCCCATGGCCTGGCCCTGGTGATCCACAGCCGGTCCGCGTGGGACGACACGTTCGACGTGCTCGCCGCCGAGGGCGTGCCCGAGCGCACCGTCTTCCACTGCTTCACCGGTGGAGCCGACGAAGCCCGCCGGTGCCTCGACATCGGTGCCTTCCTGTCGATCAGCGGCATCGTCACCTTCAAGACCGCCGACGACGTCCGCGCGGCCGTCCGCCTCTGCCCGCCCGAGCGGCTCATGGTGGAGACCGACGCCCCCTACCTGGCGCCAGTGCCTCACCGCGGCGAGCGCAACCGGCCTGCCCTCGTGACGCTCGTGGGTGCCGCCGTTGCCGACCTTCAGGGCCGAACCCAGCAGGACGTCGCCGCCTCCACCTGGGCCGCCGCCTCCGCCTTCTACGGCCTCCCTGCCTGAGCCGGGCCGGATCGCCCGCGCGGGCGATGGGCTGTGGTGTCGGATGTCACGGTGCCCTGTATTGCGGTCGTGTAACGATCGTTCGTAACGTCTTCGCCTCATGGACAGCAACGGGCCGTTACCCGAGACCGAGCTGACGCTGGCCACCGGCCGGCGTCGCCCCCGCCCTGGGCGGGTGGCCTGCCTCGGTCTCCTCCTCGCCTTCTCCCTCGGCGCCGTGGTCGCAGGCCACCGCGCGCTCGCCCCGGCCAGCGTCGACCAGGCCGCGGTGCGGTCGGTCGATGGCCGATCCTCCGCCACCAAGGTCGCCGAGACCACGGCCCCGCACTCGTCGGCAGCGGTGATCCACGGCCTGCGCAAGGCCGCCGCACAGATCACCGTTCCCCGCGTGACCGCCGCTCCGACGACGACGACGGCCGCGCCGACCACCACGAGCACGACCGCGCCGCCCACCACGACGACGACGACGGCCCCGCCTCCGCCCACCACCGCCACCACGGCGCCGCCCGCGACCACCACGACCCAGGCCCCGAAGCCGGTGGCGGCGCCGGCCCGCACCCAGTCGGGCCAGGCCACCTGGTATCGCTGGAAGGCTGGGAACTGCGCCCACAACTCGCTGCCCAAGGGCACGGTCGTGACGGTGACCAACACGGCCAACGGTGCGAGCGCCACGTGCACCGTCGGCGACCGCGGCGCCTTCGGCCCGCCCACGATCATCGACCTCGACGCGACCGTGTTCGAGAAGATCGCTCCGTTGGGCGCCGGCCGGATCAACGTCACCATCAGCTGGTAGCGGCGGCCCGGCCATGATGGCCGGGTGACCCACACCCGCACCCAGCTCGCTGCGCTCCTCGAGCGCCACGATCTGGGACCGAGCCGGGCCCTCGGCCAGAACTTCGTGGTCGACCCCAACACGGTGCGGCGCATCGCCCGTCTCGCGCGCGTCGGCCCCGACACGCCCGTGGTCGAGATCGGTGCCGGCCTCGGGTCGCTGACGTTGGCCCTCGCCGAGACCGGCGCGTCGGTGACCGCGGTCGAGATCGACCGGCACCTGCGGCCCATCCTCGAAGAGGTGGTGGCCGGGCTCGACGTGCGGGTCGTGGCCGGTGACGCCATGCGCCTCGACTGGGACGACCTCCTCGCCGGCCATGACCGGTGGGTCCTTGTCGCCAACCTGCCCTACAACGTCGCCACGCCGCTGGTCCTCGACCTCCTCGCCGGCGTGCCGGCCATCGAGCGGATGCTGGTGATGGTCCAGCGCGAAGCAGGTGAGCGGCTCGCCGCGGGGCCGGGGAGCGGGGTCTACGGGATCCCGTCGGTCAAGGTGGCGCTCCGCGCCACGGCCAAGATCATCGGCAAGGTCGGTCCCGACGTGTTCCTGCCCCGGCCTCGGGTGGACTCGGCGCTGGTCGAGATCGTGCGTCGGGCCGAACCGGCCACCGACGCCGACATCGACCTGCTCACCTCCTTGGTGGAGCAGGGGTTCAACCAGCGCCGCAAGATGCTCCGCCGGTCGCTGGCCGGGCGCGTGTCGCCCGAGGCGTTCGCGGCAGCGGGGGTCGATCCCGAGGATCGACCCGAGCGGCTGTCGGTCCAGGACTGGGGTCGGCTGGCCCACGCCGTGGCCGATCTACCATCGCCCGATGCCTGACCACCCCGCAGGGTCCGAGGTGGTGCTCGCACCGGCGAAGCTCACGGTGTCGCTGCGCGTCACCGGCGTGCGCGCCGACGGCTTCCACCTCATCGACGCCGAGATGGTCTCGCTCGACCTGGCCGACGAGCTCGTGTTCACCGAAGGCGACGGCCTCGAGATCGAAGGCGCGACCGGCCTGGCCGTCCCGGCTGACGACGACAACCTCGTGCGCCGCGCCCTGCGCCTCGCCGGCCGCACTGCGCATGTCCACCTGACCAAGCGGATCCCGGCAGGGGCCGGGCTCGGGGGCGGGTCGGCCGACGCCGCCGCCGTGCTCCGCTGGGCCGGCTTCGGCGATGCCATCGCGGCCGCCGAGCTCGGGGCCGACGTGCCGTTCTGCATCCGGGGCGGCCGGGCACGGGTGACGGGCATCGGCGAGGCCCTCGAACCGCTGCCCCACGAGGACCGGACCTACACGCTCGTGACCCCGCCGTTCGGGTGCTCCACCCCGGCCGTGTACCGAGCATGGGACGACCTCGGTGGTCCCGCCGCACCCGGCGCCAACGACCTCGAACCGGCCGCTCTCGCCATCGAGCCCCGGCTGGCCGAGTGGCGCGATCGGCTGGGCGATGCCACCGGAGCGGTCCCGGTCCTCGCCGGCTCGGGCAGCACCTGGTTCGTGGCCGGAGCTTTTCCGGCCGCTGGGCTCGTCGTGCACACCACGCCTGCCGTCCGTTTTTGACCGAGCGGACCAGGCCGCTAGGTTGGCCTCACCATGGGTTCACTGATCAAGAAGCGCCGTAAGCGCATGCGCAAGAAGAAGCACAAGAAGATGCTGAAGCGGACTCGCTTCCAGCGTCGGGCAGCTGGCAAGTAACCAGCGAGCCCCGCTCACCGAGACCTTCGCACGACCGCCCCCACCGGGGCGGTCGTGCCGCGTCCGGACTCGGCGCGCCGCGGCGCGGCGGTGCTGTCTGACGGGATCTGAGCGGGACCTGACCGTCACGGCCGACGGTCGATCGCCGGGCGTGTCAACCTTTCGCGCTCCCGCGGCGTTGAGAAGGCGTGCCCATGAACCGTCGAGTGACCGACGCCGCCTTCGACCGGTCCTTCGACGACCTGGCGGCGCTGGCCTACCGAGTCGCCTATCGGCTGCTGGGCTCGCGGCCTGAGGCCGAGGACGTCGCCCAAGAGGCGATGACCCGTGCCTACGCCCGCTGGCGCCGGGTTCGCGGCCATGCCGAACCCTGGGTCGCTCGCGTGGCCACGAACCTCGCCCTCGACTCCTTGCGCCGGCGGGCCCGCCGGCCCGAGTCGGTGGTCGACCTGGCCCGGTCGACCGGGGAGGACCGAGGTGACCGTTCGGACCGGCGCCCGTCCGCCGAATCGGCTGCCATTGATCGCATCGAGCTCGGGCGGCTGCTCGCCCAACTGCCTCGCCGCCAGCGCGAAGTGGTGGTGCTCCGCTACCTCGCCGATCGGTCCGAGATCGACACCGCTTCCGAGCTGGGCACGTCGGTGGGCTCGGTCAAGCAGCACGCCCATCGCGGCCTGGCGGCACTGCGCACCGCGTGGGCTGGCCTCGATGCCGACCCCTTCCCCGAGATCGCCCCCGAACCAGGAGCCTCGTGATGTTCGAGCACCTCGACGACCCGGCCGGCTTCACACCCGACCGCGCCTTTCGCACCCGCGTGGTCGCCCGCGGTCGTTCGCGGCGCCGCCGGCGCCTGTTGGCGCGGGCCTCGCTCGGGGTCCTGGTGGTGGCCGTCGGCCTTGCGGCGGGGGTCGTGGTCGCCGCCGACCGCAAGCTCGACCAGGTTCAGCGGGTGCACGTCGCGTCGGTGGGCGCAGAGACACCGCCGCCGGGTCGTGCCCAAGTCGTTTTGTTCGCAGGCGTCGATACCCGTCCCACCGGCGACGGCTCCGGGGTCAGCGGCACCCGCAGCGACACGGTGGTGCTCGCCCGGGTCGATCCGGCGGCACGGACCCTCGCCGTGCTCCCGCTCCCGCGCGATCTGTGGGTTCCCATCGCGGGCCATGGCGACGGCCGGCTCAACGCAGCGATGTCGCTTGGGGGGCCGAACCTCCTCGTGCGCACGGTCGAGTCCGTGACGGGACTCCAGGTCGACCGCTACGTCCAGGCGGACTTCGACGGGACGATGGCGATCGGCGACGCGCTGGGCGGTCTCCGCCTCTCGTTCGCCAGCCGGATCCGCGACGGCCAGATCGGTCTCGACGTGCCCGCCGGATGCACGACGTTCGACGGGGCGGGACTGTTGCAGCTCGCCCGCAGCCGTCACCTCCGTTACCTCGACGAAGCGGGGAGGTGGCAGTCCGACCCCACGAGCGACCTCGGCCGGATGGAACGCCAGCAGGCCATCGCCCTGGCCCTGCTGGCCCGGCTGGCCCAGGTCGACGGGCACGACCCCCGCAAGGTGGTCCGCCTCGTCGACGCGGCTGCCGACCACCTCACGGTCGATTCGAGGACGTCGAACGCCGAGCTGGTCCAGCTGGTGCGCGACATCACCGGCGATCAAGTCCGTCCGTTCCGGGTCCGCGTGACCGATGCGGTCCACGGCAACGCGAGCGTCCTCGAGCCGCAGGGCCTCCGTGACGTGGCCGCCGCCTTCGCCAGCGGCGCAGCCCCGCCGGCGGCGCCTGCGAACCAGCCGCCGCCGTCGGGCTCCTGGGGCCCGGCACTGCAGGCGGTGCCGTCGCCCCAGCCCTGCTGACCGGCGGAACGGGTGCGGGCCACCGAGGGTCGGCGCCTAACGTGGCCTCCACCTTCGGGGGTAGTTCAGTTGGTAGAACACCGGCCTTTGGAGCCGGCTGTCGCAGGTTCGAGTCCTGCCCCCCGAGCCAGCCGATGGGCGGCCTGCGTCAGCCGCCGGCTCTCGGGAGGTCGACGCCCATCAGGCGCGCGAGCTTCTTCATCGAGTTGGGGTCGCTGATGTAGCAGATCGCTCCGCTGCGCAGGGTCAGCGCCGCGTACGGGGGCTCGGGGGCGGCGTTGACGTCGCACCGTTCGACGTGCTCGCTCGCGACCCAGGACTTCACGCCGGCCTTGTTCGAATCGACTTCGATCCACATGGGTCCACCCCTCGTGCTCAGCCCGGTCGGACGGTACCCGATCCGGTCGGGGGCGAAGGCGCAGGGGAGACCTGGGAAGGGGGTGCCCCACGCGCTAGACCGTCCAACATGTCCGAACGAGAACTGTCGGCCATCGTCCTCGCCGCCGGCGAGGGCACCCGGATGCGGTCCGCCCGCCCGAAGCCGCTCCACCTCCTCGCGGGCCGGGCGATGCTCCAGTACATGCTCGACTCGCTGGCCGACTGCTCGGCCGGACGGGTGGTCGTCGTCGTCGGGCACGGCGCCGAGCGCGTCACCAAGAAGCTGCAGGCCGCCGAACCGGACCTGCACCTCACGTTCGTGGAGCAGCACACCCAGATGGGGACCGGCGACGCCGCCAGCGTCGGCCTGACCGGCCTGCCCGACGACGACGGCCCCGAGGGCGATCGCCACGACGTGCTCGTCCTCCCGGGCGACATGCCGCTGCTGCGACCCGCGACCATCGCCGCGCTGGTGGCCGAGCACCGGGCGTCGGACGCGGCGTGCACGGTGCTCACGGCCCGCGTACCCGATCCCGGCGCCTACGGCCGCGTGGTGCGGGGCAAGGACGATCAGGTGGCCCGCATCGTGGAGCAGGCCGATGCCACGCCTGAAGAGCTCGAGATCGACGAGATCAACACCGCCGTCTACTGCTTCCGCCGCTCGGTCCTGGCCCCTGCGCTGCGGCGGATCAGCCCGGAGAACGCCCAGGGCGAGTACTACCTGACCGACGTCGTGGGCGTGCTGCGCGAGGCGGGCTATCGCGTCGGCGCGCACACCGTGGCCGATGCCGCCGAGGCCGAGGGCATCAACGATCGCCTCCAGCTGGCGGCCGCGGAGGCCGAGTTGCGTCGCCGCACCAACGAGCGGTGGCTGCGCGCCGGGGTGACCCTGGTGGACCCGGCGAGCACCTACCTCGACGCCACCGTCCAGCTGGGACCCGACGTCACGCTCTTCCCGGGGACGATCCTGCAGGGCAGCACGGTCGTCGGTGCCGGAGCGGAGATCGGACCGCACACGCGCCTCGTCGACTGCGTGGTCGGAGCCGGGGCGGTCGTCGAGCAGTCGAACGGGCGCGATGCCGAGATCGGGGCCGACGCGAAGGTCGGTCCCTTCGCCGCCTTGGCGCCCGGCGCTTCCATCCCGGAGGGAACGGTCACCGGGCCGTTCTATGCTGCGTCCGGGCCCGAGGACGACTGAGCGATCTTCGTCAGCGCGTCCGGCCATTGCCGCACGAAAGGGACCCGGGTGTTGCGCAAGGTGAAGGAAGCCGTCACCAAGAAGAAGCTGCTGCTGTACAGCGGCGACGCTCACCCCGAGTTGGCGGAGGAGATCGCGGAGCGCCTCGGCGTGCCGCTCGGCGAGACCAACCTGCGCCAGTTCGCGAACGGCGAGATGCACTGCCGCTACGGCGAGAGCATCCGCGGCGCCGACGTCTTCATCATCCAGACCCACGGCGGCATGCCGGTGAACGACGCGCTGATGCAGCAGCTGATCATGATCGACGCCGCCAAGCGGGCGTCGGCCAAGCGCATCACCGCCGTGTGCCCCTACTACGGCTACGCCCGCCAGGACCGCAAGGCCGAGGGTCGCGAGCCGATCACCGCCAAGCTGGTGGCCGACATGCTCACCGTGGCGGGCGCCGACCGCGTGGTGTCGGTCGACCTGCACACGGGCCAGATCCAGGGCTTCTTCGACAAGCCGGTCGACCACCTCACGGCGCTGCCGATCCTCATCGAGTGCTGCAAGGGTGCCGGTGACCCGGCCGACCTCGTGATCGTGTCGCCCGATGCCGGTGGCGTGAAGGCGGCCAAGCGCCTCGCAAACCACCTGGGCGCCGACCTCGCCTTCGTCAACAAGATCCGGCCCAAGGGCGAGGCCAACACCGTGGTGGCGGCCATCGTGGTGGGCAACGTGCGGGGCAAGCGCTGCGTGCTGCTCGACGACATGATCGACACCGCGGGCACCATCGTGGCGGCCGCCGATCTGCTCATGGAGCACGGTGCCACCGAGGTGTGGGCCATGGCCACCCACGGGGTCTTGTCCGATCCCGCCACCGAACGACTGAAGAACTCGGTGATCTCGAAGGTGGTCATCACCAACACGCTGCCCCTGCCGCCCGAGAAGCAGATCGACAAGCTGGAAGTCCTGTCGATCGCCCCCTTGGTGGCCGATGCCATCTCTGCGGTCTTCGAAGACGAATCGGTCAGCGAGATCTTCGGCGGCGAAAACCAGAAGTAGCGGGCTGGCACCACGCGAGCCGCGGTCCGGCCTCAGAACGTCTGGCCGTTGGCGGCGGGCTCTCGGTCGTCG
>JAOBWM010000086.1 GCA_025463365.1 Acidimicrobiales bacterium | reverse complement strand
GTCACCCAACGACGTGATCGACGTCACGACATCGCTGGAGCGAGGACGCCCTTGACCACCACCGCAGCACCCGAGTCCGATCCGGTGACGGCCTCGACCGGGCGCCCGGTGATCGAGATCGACCACGTCTCCAAGGACTTCGGGGACTTCACCGCGGTGCGTGAGGCCAACTTCACCATCGCGGAGGGCGAGTTCTTCTCGATGCTCGGCCCCTCGGGCTGCGGCAAGACCACGACCCTGCGCATGATCGCCGGCTTCGAGACGCCCACGTCCGGGGCCATCCGGCTCGAGGGCAAGGACGTGTCCAAGGTCCCGCCCAACAAGCGCGACGTGAACACGGTGTTCCAGCAGTACGCCCTGTTCCCACACATGTCGGTGTGGGACAACGTGGCGTACGGCCCGCGAGCCAAGAAGCTGCCCAAGGCCGAAGTGGCCAAGCGGGTCGACGAGCTGCTCGACGTGGTCCGGCTGTCCACGTTCGCCAAGCGCCGACCCAGCCAGCTCTCTGGCGGCCAGCAGCAGCGCGTGGCGCTGGCCCGCGCCCTCGTCAACTACCCCAAGGCCCTCCTGCTCGACGAGCCGCTCGGCGCCCTCGACCTCAAGCTCCGGCAGGGCATGCAGCTCGAGCTGAAGCGCATCCAGCGCGAGGTCGGCATCACCTTCATCTTCGTCACGCACGACCAAGAGGAGGCGCTCACGATGAGCGACCGGATCGCGGTCATGAACGCGGGCGACGTCGAGCAGATCGGGACGCCCCGGGAGATCTACGACCGGCCGGCATCGGTGTTCGTGGCCGGCTTCATCGGGCAGGCGAACCTCTGGCCGGCCACCGTCGTCGAGGCCGGTCCGACCGGGGCCACCGTCGAGGTGGCCGGTCGGCGCCTCGCGATGGAGAACCCCCACGCACTGGCTGCCGGGGCCGAAGGCACGTTCATGGTCCGCCCCGAGCGCATGTACGTCGAGTCCGAGGGAGCCCACCCGGATCGGTGGTCCGTCCCGGCGACGGTCACCGACCTCGTGTTCCAGGGCCCGGTCGTGCGCTACGAGATGCTCCTCGACGACGGCTCGACCGCGGTGGCCCACGTGCCGGCCCGCCGCGACAGCCTCCCCCTCCCAGGCGACCGCGTCGAGGCCAGCTGGTCCGACGACGCCTGCGTGCTGCTTCCGGGCAGCCCGAGCTCTGCCCCCATCCCCGACCCTGACGCCGTCAACGCGGTCGACGGGTCCGAACCCCTGTCCCCCTGAAGGAGCCCCGATGACCGATGGTCCGATCGACCCCGAACTCGAAGCTGCGATCCGACTGGCACGCCAGATCTCGCGTCGCCGCTTCCTCCTGCGCGGCGGGTTGGGCCTCGGCGGGGCGATGCTGGCCCCCTCGCTGCTCGCCGCGTGCGGCGACAGTGGCGGCACCAGCGCCGCCGCCGGGTCGGGCGGCAGCTCGGCCGGCAAGGGCGCGACGAAGCTGACCATCAGCAACTGGGACGCGTACATCGACGAGGACAGCAAGGGCAACGTCGACGGCAAGGGCACGACGATCGCCGACTTCGAGAAGGCCGCCGGCGTGAGCGTGACCTATCGCAAGGACTTCAACGACAACGACGAGTACTTCAACAAGATCTACTCACCGGTGCTCGGCAAGGGGAAGCGCATCAGCCCCGACATCACCGTCCCCACCTACTGGATGGCCGCCCGGATCATCGGCCTCGGATGGACCGAGGCGCTCGACCTCGACCTGATCCCGAACCACAAGAACCTGGAGGCCTCCTACCTCGACCTGGCATGGGACCGGGGCGCCAAGCACCACATGCCGTGGCAGGCGGGCATCACCGGCATCGCCTGGAACCCGAAGCTGACCGGCGGGGACCTCACCAGCATCAACGACCTCTACGACGCCAAGCTCAAGGGCAAGGTCACGTTCCTCACCGAACTGCGCGACACCCTCGGGCTGACGATGTTCGGCCAAGGCGCGGACCCGGCCAAGGCCAGCCTCGACGACCTCAACGCCGCGCTCGACAAGGTGGAGCAGGCCACCAAGAGCGGCCAGATCCTGAAGTTCACGGGCAACGAATACCTCCGTTCCCTCGAGAACGGCGACGTGGCCGCGTGCGTGGCGTGGTCCGGCGACATCGCCCAGCTCGACCCGGCGCTGGGCATCAAGTTCATCATCCCCGAAGAGGGCGGGATGCAGTGGTTCGACACCATGACGATCGCCAAGGGAGCCCAGAACACCGTCGCCGCCGCCAAGTGGATGGACTACGTCTATGACCCCGAGCACGCCGCCAAGATCACCGAATCGGTGCAGTACATCTCGCCGGTGAAGGGCGTGCGCGAGGTCCTCCAGAAGGCCGGTGGCGACTCGGCCAAGCTCGCCGACAACCCGCTGCTGTTCCCCGACGACGCGACCGTCAAGCGGCTCAAGGTGTTCGGCGAGCTGGACCAGAAGGACGAGATCGACGTGCAGAGCCGCTTCAACGACATCACGGGCTGACCGGATGGCCGGCAAGGGGACGGGCCCGCTGCGCAAGGGGCGCTTCGCGCCCTATGGGCTGCTGAGCCCGGGCCTCTTGTGGCTCGTGCTGTTCTTCCTCGTCCCGATGTGGACGCTGCTCAAGATCGCCGTCTCCACCAAGCCCAACCCGTACCTGCCCGAGTACGACCTCACGTGGCGATGGGCCAACTTCAGCGATGCCGTCTCGCGGTTCCAACCCGAGCTGGTCCGGTCGTTCGGCTACGCCGCGATGGCCACCGTGCTGTGCATCGGGATCGGCTATCCGCTCGCCTACTACCTCGCGTTCCGGGCCGGGCGGTGGCGGACGCTGCTGCTCGGGCTGATCATGGTCCCGTTCTTCACGTCGTTCCTGATCCGCACGATCGCCTGGCAGACCATCTTGGGCAGCGACGGGCCCGCGCTGTGGACGATCCGGACGTTGCACCTGTCCGGCGCTGCTGATGTCATCGGGCTCACCACCCACGGCGGGTTCCTCAACACGCCCCAAGCGGTGATCGGCGGGCTCACCTACAACTTCGTGCCGTTCATGATCCTGCCGATCTACGTCAGCCTCGAGAAGATCGACGTGAACCTGATGGACGCGGCGCGAGACCTCTATTCGAAGCCGTCGATGGCCTTCCGCAAGATCGTCCTGCCCCTCTCGCTGCCGGGTGTGTTCGCCGGCACGCTGCTGACCTTCATCCCGGCCGCCGGCGACTACATCAACGCCGAACTGCTGGGCAACGTCCGCACCGGGATGATCGGGTCCCAGGTGGCCAAGCTGTTCCTGCGCGAGAGCAACTACCCCGCCGCGGCGGCGCTGTCGTTCATCTTCATGGCCATCATCACGGCCGGCGTCTTGATCTACGCGCGGTTGCTCGGCACCCAGGAGCTCACGGCGTGACGGCAGTGACCGAGGCCCCGATCTCGCCCGCACCGCCGGTCCCACCGGCACCGGAGCCGCCGCGCCGCCGCGATCGCCGGCCGTGGCGGTCGCGCCTGCTCGGGGCGTGGTCGACGTTGGTCTTCCTCTGGTTGTTCGCCCCGCTCGTGGTGATCGTTGCGTTCTCCTTCAACGAACCGGCCGGCAAGTTCAACACCTCCTGGCGGCGATTCACGTTCGACAACTGGGCCCACCCGTTCCGCAAGGCCGACTACACCGAGGCCCTCGTCACCAGCCTGAAGGTGGCGGCCATCGCGTGCGTCGTGGCCACCATCCTCGGTGGGCTCATGGCGCTGGCCCTCTCGCGCTACGACTTCCGGGGCAAGGCCCTCGTGACCATCATCCTCGTGCTCCCGCTGACCACGCCGGAGATCGTGATGGGCTCGTCGCTCTTCACCTTGTTCTTCGGCCAGAACCTCAACTTCGGGTTCACCACGGTGGTGATCGCGCACATCCTCTTCTGCGTGAGCTTCGTCGCCCTCACCGTGCAGGCCCGGATCAGCGGCTTCGACTGGACGCTGGAGGACGCCGCGCTCGACCTCGGATCGTCGCCATGGCGGACGTTCCGCACCATCACCTTCCCGCTGATCCTGCCGGGGATCGGGGCCGCCGCGCTCTTGTCGTTCGCCCTCTCGATCGACGACTACATCATCACGTCGTTCGTGGCCGGTGACGGCACGACCACGTTCCCGATGCGGATCTTCAACGCCAACAAGACCGAGATCCCGCCCCAGGTCCACGTCCTCGCCTCGGCCATCTTGCTGGCGGCGGTGGCGCTGATGGCGGCCGGGGCGTGGCGGACGCTTCGTCGCACGGCGGCATGATCCTGCGATATCCGTCGTCCTACGCTTGAATCTCGACCGATTCGACACCCAGATCGCCCGAATTCCACTGATAGCGTCGCGCTCGTCACCCCTCCTTCCCGGAACGGAGCCATCCCCGTGACCACCACCATTCCCGCCCCCGACCTCCAGGCCTTGGCCCATGCCCACCTCTGGGGCCACTTCTCCAGGCTGACGCCCGAGGACGCTGGCGGGACCGTGGTGATCGAGCAGGGGGACGGCTGCTACGTCTGGGACCACACCGGCAAGCGCTACCTCGACGGGTTGGCGGGCCTGTTCACCGTCCAGGCCGGCCACGGGCGGCGCGAGCTGGCCCAGGCCGCGGCCACCCAGGCCGAGAAGCTCGCCTACTTCCCCATCTGGACCTACGCCCACCCCACCGCGGTGGAGTTGGCCGCGCGGTTGGCGGCCCTGGCCCCCGGCGACCTCAACCGGGTCTTCTTCACCACCGGCGGCGGTGAGGCCGTCGAGACGGCATGGAAGCTCGCCCGCCAGTACCACGTGCTGCGCGGCGATGTCGGCCGCTACAAGGTGATCTCCCGCGACCTCGCCTACCACGGCGCCACCCTGGGCGCGCTGACCATCACCGGGCTCGACGGCATCAAGGACGCGTTCGCCCCGATGCTCTCCGACGCCGGCATCAAGGTCCCGAACACGAACTCCTATCGCGCCACCGACACCAGCGCGGAGGCGTTGCTCATGCCGGCCGACGCGATCGAGGCTGCGATCCTCGAGGCCGGCGCCGAGACGGTCGCGGCGGTCTTCCTGGAGCCGGTCCAGAACTCCGGCGGGTGCTTCACCCCGCCGCCCGGCTACTTCGCCCGGGTCCGCGAGATCTGCGACCGCCACGGCGTGCTGCTCGTGAGCGATGAGGTCATCTGTGCGTTCGGCCGACTCGGGAGCTGGTTCGGTGCCCAGCGGCTCGGGTACCAACCCGACATGATCACGATGGCCAAGGGCCTGAGCTCCGGCTACTCGCCGATCGGCGGCGTGATGGTGTCGGACCGCATCGCCGATGCCTTCTTGGACGCCGACGAGACGTTCCTCCACGGCATCACCTTCGGGGGCCACCCCGTGAGCTGCGCGGTGGCGCTCGCCAACCTCGACCTCATGGAGCGCGAGGACCTCGCCGGCCACGTCCGCGCCAACGAGGAGCGCTTCCGAAGCGCCCTCGACGGCCTCCTCGACCTCCCGATCGTCGGCGACGTCCGCGGGATGGGCTTCTTCTACGGGATCGAGCTGGTCAAGGACCGGACCACCAAGGAGACGTTCAGCGCCGAGGAGTCCGACCGGCTCCTGCGCGGGATCCTCACGCCGAAGCTCATCGCCGAAGGCCTGCTCTGCCGAGCCGACGACCGCGGCGAGCCCGTGATCCAGCTGTCGCCGCCGTTGACCGCCGGGCCCGACGAGTTCGACGAGATGGCCCGCATCATCCGCATCGCCCTGCTCGACGCGATGGAGGCGATGGGAGCCACGTCATGAGCCCCCGGCCACCCCTCCTCGTGGGCGTGCCCACCGAGATCAAGCCCGACGAGGGACGGGTGGCGATCACGCCCGACGGCGTGAGGGAGCTCTTCGGCCACGGCGTCGCGGTGCTCGTGCAGTCCGGAGCCGGCACCGGGGCGAGCATCCCCGACGACGAGTACGCCGCCGTCGGCTCCGAGATCGTCGCCACCGCGGATGAGGTGTGGGAGCGCGCCGGTCTCATCTGCAAGGTGAAGGAGCCCCAGGAGTCGGAGTTCAGGTACCTGCGCGACGACCTCGTCTTGTTCACGTACCTGCACCTCGCCGCCTACCCCGGCGTGGCCGACGCCCTCCTCGCGGCGGGGACGACCGGCATCGCCTACGAGACGGTCCAGGCGGCCGACGGGTCCCTCCCGCTGCTGGCGCCCATGAGCGAGGTCGCCGGTCGGATGTCGGTCCAGGTGGGCGCCCACTTCCTCGAGCGCCACAACGGCGGGCGCGGGGTCCTCCTCGGCGGTGCGCCTGGGGTCCGCCCGGCGTCGGTCGTCGTGCTGGGGGCCGGCAACGTCGGGCGGAACGCGGCGTGGATGGCCGCCGGCCTGGAGGCCGAGGTCGACCTCCTCGACAAGAGCATCGACCGCCTGCGCTACGTCGACCAGATCCAGATGGGACGGGTCACGACGCTGGCGTCGAACCGGGGCCAGGTCGAGCGGGTGGTGACCGGCGCCGACCTCGTGATCGGCGCCGTCCTCGTGGCCGGCGGTCGGGCCCCGGTCGTCGTCGACGAGGATCTCGTGAAGGCCATGAAGCCCGGCGCGGTCATCGTCGACATCGCCATCGACCAGGGCGGCTGCGTGGCCACGTCCCACGAGACGAGCCACCACGAGCCGGTCTTCGAGAAGCACGGGGTCATCCACTACGCGGTCGGCAACATGCCCGGCGCCGTGCCGCACACCTCGACCTACGCCCTCACCAACGTCACGCTCCCCTACCTCGTGGAGCTGGCGGCGGCGGGGGTGGCCGACGCCGTCGGGCGAGACGCCGCGCTCGCCGGCGGGGTCAACACGCTGGCCGGCTCGGTCACCAACGCCACGGTGGCCGAGGCCCTGGGCCGGCCGGCCGCCGTCCTCGCGGACCTCCTGGGGTCGAGGTAGCCGACCACATCCATTCCGGCAATATCTACTAGTTTGGTCGGAATGAAGGGTTATCGGGGAGAGGGAAGGGTTCCGATGCCGCGGCTGACCACGTCGCTGCGGCGAACCGGACGCCTGGAGCACGCCTTGCGGGCCGTCATCGCCCTCGACGGCACGACGGCGGAACAACCCTGCAGCCTGCCCGAGCTCCTGCGACGGTCGCCCGGCCCGCGCAAGTTCCTGTCGACCATCCTGGGCAGCCTGTGCCAGGGCGGGGTGGTCGGCAGCACCCGCGGCTCCCACGGCGGCTACTGGCTGGCGCGCCCGCTGGCGGAGATCTCCGTGCTCGATGTCGTGCGCGCCGTGGGTCCTCCCGGTGCCGACCCGATCCACCCGGACGACCCCGACGAGGCGCTGAGGCTGATGTGGGCCTCGGTCGACGATCGGCTCGGGGAGCTCCTCGCGGCCATGTCCCTCGCCGACCTGGCGGCCACCTCGACGCTGCGCTGAAGGCGAAGCGACGAGGTGGCCGACGGCCCATCCGCGATCGCTACGGGTACCGCACCTGGGACTTGGTGAGGTACTCGTTGCTGCTCGACAGGTTGATCGCCAGGGCGATGTCGCCCTGGGTGCTGATCTTCCCGGCCCAGTAGTCCCGGCCCGAGGGGTCGGGGTTCCGGTTGAGGAATCGCTGGTACAGCACGGTGACCCGGACCTTGCGGGACTCGAGGCTCTGGTACAGCGCCGATGCCTCGGAGTAGCGGCCCTTCGATGTGGCCACCGCCACCGCCGAGGTGACCTCCTTCGACGTGGCCGCGCGGAGCAGGACCTTCAGGTACAGGTCCTTCACCCACGTGGTGTTGCTGCTGTGTCCGAAGCCCCGGAAGTACTCGTTCGAGGCATAGAAGCTGGCCGCGACCTGTGCGGGCGTGGACGTCTTGTTCCGCAGCTTCTTGGTCCAGTAGGCCACACCGCCCGGGTCACCGACACGGCCGAGCGTGTCGACGTACAGCTTGTTGACGAACGCACCGAGGTACTTGTCGGTGTTGGCCAGGTTCTTGGCGAACGATGCCCGCTTGGAACCCACGGTGACGTCACCGACCGCCGCAACCCCGGAGCTGAGCTCGCTGCTCGTGGGGTTGCGTTGGATGTAATCGTTGTAGGTCGCGGTGACGAACGACTGCGCCGGGCTGTTGGCCGGGACCGGAAGCTCGACGACGCGGTCGTGGCCGGCGTCGGCCACGAAGACGCTTCCGTTCGTCGACACGGCGATGCCGGCCGGCGCCGAGAGCCCGGTGAAGCCGAGGGTCGCCTGCGCGCCACCGGCGACGGGCAGGGTCACGACGCGGTCGTTGTCGGCGTCGGCCACATAGACCGTGCCACCGGCCACCGCGATGGCGTCGGGCGACGAGAGGCCCGAGAAGCCGAGGGTCGTCTGGGCCCCGCCACCGGCTGGAAGCTCCTTCACGACGTTGTCGGCCAGGTCGGCCACGAACAGGTTGCCGGTCGCGTCGACGGCCACCCCGTACGGCTCGGTCAGGCCGGTGAAGGCGACGTCGGACTGGGCACCACCTCCGGCCGGCTCCCTCACGACACGCCCGTTGCCGGAGTCAGCCACGTAGACGTTGCCGGCGGTGTCGACCGCGACCCCGGCGGGTGAGCTCAGCCCTTCGATCGAGAGGACGACGGGGCTGCCGCTACCGGCGGGCAGCTTCACCACGACGTTCTCACTGATGTCGGTGACATACGCGTTGCCGGCGGCGTCGCTGGCGAAGCCGTACGGGCTGCCGAGGTCACCGAAGGCGAGCGTCGTCTGTGTGCCGGCCCCCTTGCTCAGCACGGCAGCCGGCTGGTCGGCGTTCGGGTACGTGGTCGTCAGGACGGTGGAGCCGGTGCTCCCGCTCACCGCGATGCCCGAAGGCGACGTGAGGCCGGTGAAGCCGACGGTGACCTGCGGGCCGAACGATGCGGCCGAGGCCGGGGTCGCGGTCGCCAGGACGCCGGGCACGGCGATGACCGTGGCGGCGAGTGCGACGGCGGCGAGCCGTCGGGTTCTGCGGATGGACATGTCTCCTCCAGGAGCGTGTGGTGTTCGATTGGGGTGGGCGAGGTGACGGTTCATCGGGCGGCGCGACCTCGACGCGCGACCACCACGAGCGAAGGCAGCAGGAGGCTGCCGAGGAGTACCGCGGCGAGGACCCACGGGAGCCCGCCGCTGTCGCGGCCGCGGTACGCGGCCGGGCTGGCAGGACGCCAGGAGCCGGATCCGCCGGCGGCGGACTGGGCGGCACCGGCGCGGCCCGCGCCACCGGCCAGTTCGGACGCGCCCGTCGAGCCGGCCGTGCCATCGGATGCCGCGCCTGAGCCGCTCGGGTCGGCCGAGGAGCCGGAGCCGGCGGGCCCGGCACCGG
>JAOBWM010000109.1 GCA_025463365.1 Acidimicrobiales bacterium | reverse complement strand
ACTCGGCCACCGTCCCGATCGGGCCACCCACGTCGTCCACGTCGTCCACGGCTCACTTCCCTAGCACCGACGCGGCCTCGACGTCAGAGGCGGCGGAGGCGGACCTCGGTGACGCGGTGGTCGGGACCCTTGCGCAAGATCACGTCGGCCCGCTCTCGGGTGGGGGCGATGTTGGCGATCAGGTTGCGCTCGTTGATCGTGCGCCAGATCTCGAGTGCGGTCTTGGTCGCCTCCTCGTCGGTGAGGTCGGCGTAGCGCTGGAAGTACGAGTCGGGTCGCTGGAACACGGTGTGGCGCAGGGTGTGGAACCGCTCGACGTACCAGCGGCGGACGTCGTCGGCATCGGCGTCGACGTAGATGGAGCGGTCGAAGAAGTCCGACACGAACGCGGTGGTGCCCCGGCTCACCTGGAGGACGTTGAGCCCTTCGACGATGAGCACGTCGGGCTGGCGCACGACCACGTCGCTGTCGCGGGGGAGGACGTCGTAGGTGAGGTGGGAGTAGGTGGGGGACCGGGCCTCGTCGGCCCCGGACTTCACGTCGTGCAGGAACTGCAGGAGGCGGCGGACGTCGTAGCTCTCGGGGAAGCCCTTGCGATCGAGCAGGCCGCGGCGGCGCAGCTCGTCGTTTGCGTAGAGGAAGCCGTCGGTCGTGACGAGGTCGACGTGTGGGTGGTCGGGCCAGCGGGCCAGCAGGGCCTGGAGCACGCGGGCCGTGGTGCTCTTGCCGACGGCGACGCTGCCGGCCACGCCGATCACGAACGGGACCGGTTGCTGGGCCCGGCCGAGGAACTCGTCGGTGGTGGCCTGGCGGCTGCGGACCCCCTTCACGTGCAGGTTCAGCAAGCGCGACAGCGGGAGGTAGACGCTCTCGACCTCGTCCAGGTCGAGGGCCTCGTTCAGGCCGCGGAGCTCATCGAGGTCCCCGGCGTCGAGCGTGAGCGGGGTGGCCGCTCGGCGGGCGCGCCACTCGTCCCGGGTGAAGGATTCGTACAGGCCGACGTCCACTGGCGCAGACGCTACGGAGCCCGTCTCCACCGCTCCCAAACGTCAGCGCTTCGGCTTGCGGCGCAGCAGCCGACCGAACCGCCCACCGCCGGCTGCCTTGGCCAGCCGGGTCCGCTCGGCCTCGACCTCGGCGAGGATCCCCGGGCCGACCGCGTTCACGATGTCCTCGGCCTCGTCGAGCAACGCCGCGATCTCGTCGCCCCGCTCGTCGAGCCCGGGCGGCTCGGCGGGCGTCGCCGGCGTGACCAGGCTGCCGTGCTTCCAGTTCACGTCGGCCAGCCGTCGCTGGAACGCCCCGCAGTCGGCCGGGCACCGCCACGGGGCCTCGGGCGCGAGGTCGAGGTCGCACTTCCGTACCGTCTCGCCGTTGGCGTAGGTGCGGGATTCGAAGAACTTGCAGTCTTGCCGCATCGGCATCGGGTCATTCTGGCCTGTCGAAGACCCGATTCCGAGGTCGCGGGCCATTGGGGCCAAGGTCCGGGCCCCGGTAGGCTCGACCTTCGGCCCGGACGGCCCTCCCGCCTCCGACCCGCTCCCTTCCGTTCTGCACGAGAGGTCCTTCCCCTGTCTGCCTTCACCGTCGACGCTGCTGCCACGCTGCCCGGGCCCGATTGGCTCCGGGCCCGCCGCGCTGACGCCGCCGAGCGCTTCGTGGCGGCCGCCCTGCCGAGTGCCGAGGAAGAGGTCTGGCGCTACAGCCGCATCGCCGACCTGGACCTCGGCGAGTGGAAGCTCGCCGCCGATGACGGCACCGCGCCCTCGGCGTCGGCCGCCGACGGCGAGGCCACGGTCACGATCGTCGACGGGCACCTGGCACGCGTCGACGTTCCGGCCGGGTGGGCGGACCTCGGCGTGACCGTCGGGCTTGCATCCAGCCTCGACGAGTCCGCATCAGGCCTCGGCACGGTGGCGATCGACGGCCCCGATGTGTTCGCGGTCCTCAACGACGCGTTTGCCGCCGACCCCATCGTGGTGTCGGTGCCCCGCGGCGTCACGCTCGACCATCCGATCGTGATCCACCACGAGATCACCACCGCCGGCATCGCCGTCTTTCCCCGGCTGGTCATCCGGATCGCCGAGGGCGCCTCGGCCACCGTGATCGACCGGGTCACGTCGGGTCCCGCTCGGGTGCTGTCGGTCCCGCTGACCGAGGTGTCGGTCGCCCGCGGCGGCCGGCTCGACCTCGCGGTGGTGCAGGAGCTGGGCGATGCCGCCTGGCAGCTCGGCTCCCTCGTGGCCGACGTCGGCCAGGAGGCCAACCTGCGGGTCGGGCTCGTCGGGCTGGGCGGCGAGTACGCCCGTCTGCGCACGGACTGTCGCCTGTCGGGTCGAGGCGCCAACGGTGACCTCCTTGCCGCCTACTTCGGCGACGGCGACCAGACGCTCGACTTCCGCACCTTCCAGCACCACGACGCCCCCGACACCACCTCGAACCTGCTCTTCAAGGGCGCCGTCGGTGGTCGGAGCCGGTCCGTCTACACCGGCCTGATCCGCGTCGAGAAGGAAGCGCGGGGGACGAACGCCTTCCAGACGAACCGCAACGTGAAGCTCTCCGACGATGCCTGGGCCGAATCCGTGCCGAACTTGGAGATCGAGACCAACGACGTCCGGTGCAGCCACGCCTCCACGGTGGGCCCGGTGGATCCCGAGCAGCGCTTCTACCTCGAGAGCCGCGGCGTCCCGCCCCGCACGGCCGATCGCTTGATCGTCGCCGGCTTCTTCGACGAGGTCATCCGCGGGCTCCCCGGCGAGGGCGTCGCCGCCGAGGTCACGGGCCGCATCGCCACCAAGCTCGACCGCGTCGCCGAGGACCTGTCGTGAGCGAGACCACGATCTGCCGGCTCGACGAGCTGACCGACGGCGAAGGTCGCCGCTTCGACGTCGAGGGCCACCGCCTCGCCGTGATCCGCATCGCCGATGCCGTGTACGTGATCGGTGACCGCTGCACCCACGCCGAGGCCTCCCTGTCGGAGGGCGAGGTCGACGTCGCCACGTGCCACATCGAGTGTTGGCGCCACGGCAGCTCGTTCTCGCTGATCACCGGCCATCCCGACGCACTGCCCGCCACGCGGGCCGTGCCCGTGTACGAGGCGCACGTCCGAGACGGCGACGTGGTCGTGGCGATCGCCGATGCCGGCGCCGACACCAACGCAGGAGCGAACGCATGAGCGAGCTCGTGATCGAAGGGCTGCGAGCGGGCGTCGACGGCAAGGAGATCCTCAACGGGATCGACCTCGTCGTGCGCTCGGGCGAGGTCCACGCGGTGATGGGGCCCAACGGGTCGGGCAAGTCCACCCTGTCGCACGTCATCCTCGGCCGGCCCGGCTACCAGGTCACCGGCGGGTCCATCACGCTCGACGGTCAGGACATCTTGGCCCTGGACACGTGGGAGCGGGCCCAGGCCGGCCTGTTCCTCGCGCTCCAGTACCCGACGGAGGTCCCGGGGGTGTCGGTCGAGGCCGTCCTCGAAGCGGCGTTCGTGGCCGGAGGCCGCGACACCTCGGTGGTCGCCGCCCGCGTCGCCGAGGAGGCCGAGCGCATCGGGTTCGCCGAGCGGTTCCTCGGCCGTGATCTCAACGTCGACCTGTCGGGTGGTGAGAAGAAGCGCAACGAGACCCTCCAGCTCGGCGTCCTCGAGCCGCGCTTCGCCGTGCTCGACGAGCTCGACTCCGGGCTCGACGTCGACGCGCTGCGGGCTTGCTCGCGCCGGGTCGAAGCCGCCACCACCGAGACCGGGCTCGGCGTCGTGGCCATCACGCACTACACGCGCCTGCTCCGGGAGTTGAAGCCGGACGTGGTCCACATCTTGGTGAAGGGGCAGATCCGGGCGACGGGCGGGCCCGAGCTGGCCGACGAGCTCGAGGAGCACGGCTACGCCAACTACCTCCCGCCGGGCGAGACGGTGGAGGACGCGGCGGCCGCGATCGACCCGTTCGCCGACCCGTTCGCCGATCCCTTCTCCGCCTGACCACAGCTCCCTCCTAGGCTCGCCGCCCGTGCATCGCCTGCGGGACCTCGACCGGCGGCAGCGCCTGCTGGCCGCCGGGCTGGTGGCCCTGCTGCTCGTGCCGTTCGGCGCCAGCCTGGGCCGAGCCATCCACCAGGCGTGGCTCCCGAGTGGTGACGACGCCCTCATCGGCCTGCGCAGCCTCGACGTGTTCTCCCGCCACCTGCCGCTCGTGGGCCAGCCGTCCACCAGCCACCTCTACGGCGACAAGATCAGCACCGCCCACCCCGGGCCGATCGAGTTCTACTGGCTCGCCGTCCCCGTCCGGCTCTTCGGCGCCGCCGTCGGGATGATCGTCGGCATCGGGCTGGCGAACCTGGCCGGGGTCCTGGTCGCGGCCTGGGTCGTGTTCCGCCGGTGCGGTGCGACGGTCGGGGCGTGGTCCCTCGTGCTCCTCGGCGGCGTGCTGTGGAGCGAGGGCACCGCGGTGCTCACGGACCCCATCTCGTCGAACGCGGGCGGCATCCCGATGTTGGCGCTCGCTGCGCTGGCGTGGGCTGTCGCCGACGGCGACCTGCGCCTGCTCCCGCTCGCCGCCCTGTTCGGCTCGTGGGTCGCCCAGCAACACCTGGCGATCGTGGCGCCGGCAGCATCGCTCGTCGCCCTGGCGGTGGTCGGCGCCACCGTGGCTGTCACCGTGCCGTGGTGGCGTCGGCGGCGGGCACGATCCACGGAGGCGCCGCCCGACGACGCGCCCGATGCCGAGCCCCGTGACGCACCCGAGGCCGAGCCGGCGGGACCGCGGGTCTGGCCGTGGCTGCTGGGGGCGGTGGCGGTCGCCTTCATCTGCTGGCTCCCCGTGTTGTGGCAGCAGCTCACCGGCCACCCCGGCAACATCACCGCGGTCCTCGACTACGCGGGTTCGTCCGACACGGCCAAGCTCGGGTTGGCCAGCGGCGTGCGCCAGGCGGTCCGGGCGCTCGGCTGGCCCCCGCTGCTGGTGCGCTCCAACCTCGGTGGCGAGGACTTCTTCGGGGCACCGCTGCATCCCGCGGAGGTCGTGTTGGGCGCCGTCGGGTACCTCGTGCTCGTGGCGTCGGTCGTCACGATGTGGCGCCGGCGCCGGCCGATCGCCCTGCTGGCGGGGAGCGCCCTCGTCCTGGCCATCGGCGGGATCTACAACGGCAGCACGATCCCGGATTCGATCGAGTCGTTCCGGATCAACTTCTACCGATGGGCGTTCGTGGTGGCCTGGCTGAGCTGGATCGTGTTCGGCTGGTTACTGGCGCTCGGTGCATCCGCCCTGATCGGGCGGCAGGACCGGACGGCCACCGTGGCCGTCGCCCCCGCGGCGCTCCGGCGTGCGGCCCCGGTGGCCGCTGTCCTCGCGCTCCTCGTTCCGGCGGTGGCGTCGGCCGCGGTCGCCGGCCACGACGACCAGCGGCGTGACCAGGCGGGCTTTCGGATCATGCGGCGAGCGGCCGACGCGGCCGTCGCCGCGGCCGACGGGAAGCGTCGGGTCACGCTCGTGCTGCGCGGCCAGTCCGCCGTGCTCGCCAGCGGTCCGGCGCTGACGATGGCGCTGTCGGCCCACGGCCACGACGTCGTGCTCCCGGCCGTGGAGCCGCGGTTCTACGGGTCGCAGCGCGTGCTGCGAGCCGGCGACGATCCCGGCGACCTGATCCTGGAGCTCGTCACCGGGCGCGGGTCGGTCCCGCCCGGCCCCGGCCACGTGATCCTCCACGACGACCTGAACAGCCTGCTCAACCAGGCCATGGCCCCCCTCGTCGCGCAGGCCCGCTCGGCGCCCGTCGAGGTCGCCCCCGACGGCGATCGGCTCCTGCGGCAGCACTGGAAGACCGACGGCGAACGCACCTACATCCGCACGATCCTGGCCAAGATCGCCGTCACGCCCGAAGCGGTCCTCAGCGACCCCAAGCTTCTCGCGGTCATCGGGGATGGGTACTTCTCCTCACCTCGGTTCGATCGGGACGGGCTCGCGTCGGTGCGCGCCCACCTCCCGGCCCGGACCGTGAACAACGACGACGTGTTCGAGGTGCGGGTGCTGACCCGTGCCCAGCTGGCCGAGGAGGTCCCGGCATGGGCGAAGGATTGAGCGACGACGAGGTGCCCCAGGGCTGGGAGGTCCGCGACGGCGCCTTGCACCGCGAGCTGGAGTTCACGGACTTCACCCAGGCGTTCGCCTTCATGGGCCGCGTCGCCGAGGCGGCCGAACGTCTCGACCACCACCCGGACTGGTCGAACTCGTGGAACAAGGTGGTCATCGACCTCCGCAGCCACGACGCGGGCGCGATCACCGACCGCGACCTCGCGCTGGCCCAGGCGATCGACGCCGCGGCCGCCGGCTCCGGCTGACGCGGAGCTCGCCGCTCGCCGCTCGCCGACGGATGGGTGGCCGCTCGACGGCTGCCGGGCCGGTGCCGGACGTGACGCCCGGCACGCCAAACAAGTTGCAGCTATGGTGCAAGGACTTGCCCGACAGGGGATCGTCGGGGCCTTCCGTCAGCCGTCCGGAGGAGTCGACCGCCGAGCATGCCCACCCGCCGCGGACCATTCCTCACCCTCCCTGACGGCCTTCGGCCCTTCGCTCCGTTCGCTCCGGCGGTGGCCATCGTCGTCCTGCAGCTGGTGGCGTTCCCCACCGGTGTCGGCCCGTGGTCGCTCGGGGTGGTCACCGGCCTGCTGACCGCGCTGGTGGCCCTCGGCCTGGCCCTCGTCTACCGGGCCAACCGGATCCTCAACTTCGCCCAGGGCGACCTGGGAACGGTCCCGGCGACGATCTCCGTCGGGCTGATCGCGGTCACCGGCCTCCCGTACGTGGTCGGTGCCCTGGCCGGTCTGGCCATCGCCCTCGTGCTCGGCGCGCTGATCGAGCTGTTGATCATCCGACGGTTCTCCCGTGCACCGCGCCTGCTCCTGACCGTGGCCACCATCGGGCTGTCCCAGCTCATGATCGTGTGCGGCGTCCTCCTGCCGCGGTGGTGGGGGAAGACACTCTTCGTCGACCAGGTCATCCCCGAGCCGTTCCACGCCCACATCGAGATCGGCAGCGTGAACTTCAGCGGCCACGAGGTGCTCGCCGTCATCGTGGCGCCCCTGCTCCTCGTGGCGCTCACCTTGTTCCTCCGGGGGACCGACATCGGCATCGCCGTGCGGGCCAGTGCCGAACGCTCCGACCGAGCTGCCCTGCTCGGCGTCCCGGTCCGGCGACTCCAGACCTTGGTCTGGGCGGTCGCATCCGTGCTGTCGTTCGTCGGGGTGTTCCTGTACGCGGGCATCTTCGGGTACAGCGGGGCCGGCACGCTCAGCCCGCAGGCACTGATCTTCGCCCTCGGCGCGCTGGTGCTCGGCCGCATGGACCACCTGCCGGCGATCTGCGCGTCCGCGGTCGCGCTGCGGATCCTCGAGCAGGGCGTCCTGGCCAACAACCCGAGCTCGCCCGGCCGCACCTACCTGGTGCTCGCCGGCGTGCTCCTGGTCACCCTCTCCCTGCGCCGGGCATCGACCCGCCGCAGCGATACCGACACCTCGTCGTCGTGGACCGCGGCCGAGGAGGTGCGCCCGATCCCGGCCGAGCTGCGCGACCTCGGGATCGTGCGGCTCGCACGCTTCGGCGTGCCCCTCGCGCTGGTGGCGGCGGCCGCCGCCCTGCCGCTCCTGCTCAGCCCGAGCAACGAGATCAAGGCGGCCACGGTGGCCGCGTTCGCGCTGATCGCCCTGTCGGTCGTGGTGCTGACCGGGTGGGCCGGGCAGGTGTCGCTCGGCCAGATGTCGTTCGTCGCCGCCGGCGGCGCGATGGGGGCGGTGGCCACCCACACCTGGCACACCGACTTGAGCCTGGCGTTGATCATCGCGGGGGTGGCGGGCGCGGTGGTGGCGGTGGTCGTCGGCCTTCCTGCGCTGCGCCTCCCCGGACTGTTCCTTGCGGTGACGACGCTCGCGTTCGCCCTTGCATCGTCGAACTTCCTCCTCAACCGCAAGGAGCAGACGTGGATCCCGCGCGATCGGCTTGCGCGCCCCGACCTGTTCCGCACCTTCGACCTCAACGGCCAGGCCGCGATGTACGAGTTCACGCTCGCCGTCGTCGTCATCGCGTTCCTCGCGGTGGCCGGCATCCGCAAGAGCCGCACGGGACGCGTGCTGCTCGCGGTGCGCGACAACGACCGGGGGGCCGCGGCCTACGCCGTGCCGGTGGTGCGAGCCAAGCTCACCGGCTTCGCCCTCTCGGGCTTCCTCGCCGCGGTGGCCGGCTGCCTGCTCGTCCACATCAACCAGCAGTACACCGAGCAGCCCTTCCAGGCGGCGCAGAGCCTCAACGTGTTCACCGCCGCCGTGGTGGGCGGCCTCGGTTCCCTCCCGGGTGCGGTGCTCGGCGCCCTCTACCTCCAGGGCGGCACCTGGTTCCTGCCCGACCGCTGGCGGTTGCTGCCCTCCGCAGCCGGCGTCCTCGTCGTGCTGCTGGCCCTGCCGGGTGGGCTCGGGAACCTGCTCTACCGGGGTCGGGACGCGCTGCTGCGGCTCATCGCAGAGCGGCGCGGGATCATGGTCGCGAGCATGGTGGCCGACCGGGCCGGCGACGACGTCGTCGCCGCGGTCAAGGTGGCGCTGCCCCCCCGCCCGGGTGCCGAGGCTGACGCCGAGGCCGATGACGAGCCCGTCGGGAGCGGCACGCGATGACCAGCCTCGCCACCGCGCCGAACCCCGAGCAGGGTCCCGAGCCCGATGTGCGTTCCCATGCCTCGCCCGTGGGTCGCTTCGGCTGGCTCGGCAAGGCGGGTTGGTACCCGCTCGCCATCCTCTTCGGCCTGACCCTGGTCGACGAGCTGGACCGCAGCGCCTTCACCCTGCTGCTGCCCGAGATCCGCGACCACTTCGGCCTCGACAACTCCGGGATCTTGTCGGTGGTCGCGGTGGCCGGCGCCGCCGCGCTCCTGCTCACCGTCCCCATCGCCCAGCTCGCCGATCGCTCGAACCGGGTGCGCATCGCGCTGATCGGTGCGCTCGTGTTCGCCGGGTTCTCCTTCGGCACCGGCCTGGTGGTGGCGGTGTGGATGCTCATCACCGTCCGCAGCGGGGTCGCCGTCGGCCAAGCGGTCGTGTTCCCCACCCACAACAGCCTCCTGGCCGACTACTACCCGATCCAATCCCGGCCGAAGGTGTACGCCCTGCACCGCGCCGGCAACACGATCGGCATCATCGTGGGCCTGCTCCTCGCCGCGGGCATCGGCACGGCGTTCGGGTGGCGAGCGCCGTTCATCGTGTTCGGCATCCCCACGGTCGTGCTCGTGATCGCCGGACTGCGGCTGAAGGATCCCGGGCGAGGCCACTTCGAGCGTGAGGCGGCCGACGCCGGCATGGGTGCGGCCGCCGACGAGCTGCCGCCGTCCTACGCCGAGGCCGTGCGCATGGTGTGGACCATCGGGAGCCTGCGCCGGATCTTCGCCGCCCTCCCGTTCCTGGCCGCCTCGCTCATCGGGTTCGCGTCCCTCGCCTCGCTCCAGTACGCCGAGACGTTCCACCTGAGCGAGTACCACCGGGCGATCTCGCAGATCCCGGTGCAGCTCGTCGAGCTGGTGGGTGTGCTGCTCGGCGCGCGCTACACAGCGCGGGCGTTCGCCAAGGGCGCGGCCCACATCTTCAAGGTCTTGGCCCTCGCCGCGGTGGCCGCGTCGCTGCTCGCCGCCGGGTTCGCCGGCGCGCCCAACGTCTACGTCGCCGTCGCCTGCCACGCGCTCATCGCGGCCTGCCTGGTGATCGTCGGACCGGGGGTGCTGGCCTCGCTCTCGCTCGCCATCCCGCCCCGCGCCCGTTCCATCGGGTTCTCCATCGGCGCGCTGTGGGTCCTCCCCGGACTCCTCGTCATCCCCATCGTCGGCTGGATCGGCGACAACTGGGGCTTCCGCTGGGGGATGCTCGCCCTCACCCCGGTGTTCCTGGTCGGTGGCCTGGTGATCGCCTCGGTCGGTTCGGTCATCGAGGCCGACATCGCCCAGGTCTGGACCGGCACCGCCACCCGCGCCCAGATGCTGCAGGAGCGGGCGGCCGGCCGGCTCCCGCTGCTGAGCGTCCGTGACCTCCAGGTCTCCTACGGCGACGTGCAGGTGCTGTTCGGGGTCGACCTCGACGTGGACGAAGGCGAGATCATCGCCCTGCTCGGCACCAATGGCGCCGGGAAGTCCACGTTGCTCAAGGCCATCTCCGGTGTGGCTCCGGCCAACCGCGGGGCGGTGGTGTTCGACGGACGCGACATCACCCACGCCCCGCCCGAGGAGATCGCGCCCCAGGGCATCGCCCAGGTCCCGGGCGGCCAAGGCGTCTTCGGGTCGCTCACCGTCGCCGACAACCTGCGGGTGGCCGGCTGGATGCTCCGGGGCGACGCCGCCGAGCGCGCCGCTCGGGTCGACGAGGCGCTCGAGCTCTTCCCCATCCTGCGCCAGCGCATCGACGATCCCGCCGCCGACCTCTCGGGTGGCCAGCAGCAGATGCTCGCCCTCGCCATGGCGTTCCAGTCCCGGCCCCGCCTGCTGATGATCGACGAGCTGTCGCTCGGGCTGGCTCCGGTGGTGGTCGAGCAGCTGCTGGCCGTCGTCCGCTCGCTGCGCGATCACGGCACCACGATCGTCCTGGTGGAGCAGTCGGTGAACGTGGCCCTCACCATCGCCGACACCGCCTACTTCATGGAGAAGGGCGAGATCCGCTTCCACGGGCCCACCGAGGAGCTGCTCGAGCGGCCCGACATCTTGCGCTCGGTGTTCCTGCTGGGCGCCGCGGCCGGCTTGGCCGCACCGGCACCGGCACCGGCACCGGCACTCGCGCCCGCGCCGGCACCCGCGCCGGGGTCGACGGACGGGAACGGGGACCACGCCGTGGTCGTGACCGGACGGTCCGAGCCCAGGCCCGTCGCCACCGGTTCACCCCTCGTGGCGCGGGAGCTGAGCGTGGCCTTCGGTGGCATCCGCGCCGTCGCCGACGTGTCGTTCACGGTGGCCCCGCGGGAGGTCGTCGGCCTGATCGGGCCCAACGGCGCCGGCAAGACCACGCTGCTCGACCTGATCTCGGGGTACCTCCGGCCCGACACCGGCCGGGTCGAACTGGACGGGATCGACGTCACCGACCGCCGTCCCGACCAGCGCGCCGCCGTCGGCCTGGGTCGCAGCTTCCAGGACTCGCGCCTGTTCCCGTCGCTCACGGTGGAGGACACCCTCCTGGTCGCCCTCGAGCGCTGGCTCGACGTCCGTGACCCGTTGAACGCCGCGTTGCGCCTGCCGCCGTTCGTCGACAGCGAGGCCGCTGCTCGCCACCGTGTCGACGAGCTGATCGAGCTGCTGGGCCTGGGGGCGTACCGGACCAAGTTCGTGGGCGAGCTGTCCACCGGATCGCGTCGCGTCGTCGACATCGGGTGCGTGCTGGCCCACGAGCCCACCGTCGTGCTCCTCGACGAACCTTCCTCGGGCATCGCCCAGCGTGAGGCCGAGGCGCTCGGCCCGCTGCTGCTGCGCATCCGCGACACCCTCGACGCCAGCCTCGTGGTGATCGAGCACGACATCACCTTGATCTCCTCGGTCTCGGACCGGCTCGTGGCCCTCGACCAGGGCCGGGTGGTCGTGACCGGCGCGCCGGCCGAGGTCCTCGCCCACCCCGAGGTGATCGAGGCCTACCTCGGTGGCAACGACGCCGTCATCGGGCGATCGGGCGCCGCCCAGCCCGCTTCATCCTCCGCCGCCCCACCCAGGGAGCACGCATGACCCCCCGTACCTCGACGCCCCCACCGCGCGCTTCGTTGGTCGCCCGCTTCGGCCCGCTGACCGCGGTGCTCGTGGCCATCGGCCTGGTGGCCGCCCTCGCTTCGACCGGTCGCGTCCCGGCCAGCGACGTCACCGCGACCGGGACCAGCACCGCGGGGAGCTCGAACGCCAAGCTCCCGATCACGTGGGCGGAGGCGAAGACCGCCGGCACCACCGGCCAGCAGGACTGGGGCCCGAACTGCGACACCAAGACCGGGCGGGTCAAGGTCCCCAGCGTCTACGCACCCCCGTGCGAGGTGGACCGACCCGGCGTGAAGGGCGGCGCCACCTATCAGGGCGTCACCGCCACGACGATCACGGTGGTCGCCTACGAGCTGGCCGACGACGACCTCTCGGCGAGCCTGTCGGCCCAGCTCGACTCGGTGGCCGCGGCCCGCGACACCCGCGAGAAGTTGCTCGCCATGTTCGAGAGCCGCTTCAACATGTGGGGACGCAAGGTCAAGCTCGTGCGCCTGAAGGGCAGCGGCTCGGACGAGACGTCGTCGCGCGCCGACGCCGTGAAGGTCGCGACGGAGATCAAGGCGTTCGCCTCTCTGGGCGGGCCCGGCCAGGAATCGGCCTACGCCGAGGAGCTGGCGAGCCGCCACGTGGTCTGCATCGGCTGCGGCCTGTCGCTGCCGGACTCCGCCCTCCAGAAGAACGCGCCCTACCTCTGGGGCAACCTCCAGACCCCCGAGCAGTTCCTGCTCAACGTCGGGGACTACGTCACCAAGCGCTTGTTGAACAAGAAGGCGTCGTTCGCGGGTGATGCTGCGATGCGCAAGAAGAAGCGGGTCTTCGGCGTCGTCCACTTCGAGCAGGATCCGCCCGTGTTCGGTGGCGTCGAGACGACGATGGCCAAGCGGGGGGCGAAGGTCGGGTACAAGGCCGTGGTCAACCTGACGTACCAGCTGATCATCGCCGAACTGGGGGAGAAGGCGCGCGTGCTCATCGCCCGGCTCAAGGAGAAGCACGTCACCACGGTGCTCTTCCTCGGGGACCCGATCATGCCGATCTACCTGACGAAGGCCGCCTCCGATCAGGGCTACTTCCCCGAGTGGGTCATCACCGGCACCGTCTTGACCGATACGACGGTCTTCGGGCGGCTCTACGACCAGAAGCAGTGGGCCCACGCCTTCGGGCTGTCGAGCCTGGCGGCCCGCACGCCGCCGCAGCAGAGCGAGGGCTGGCGCCTCCACAAGTGGTTCACCGGCGAGGACCCCGCAGCCGTCAAGACGGTGGGGGTGATCATGGAGCCGCTACGGACCCTGATGCTCGGCATCCACATGGCCGGACCCGAGCTCACGCCGGAGACGTTCCGCGACGGTCTGTTCGCGTACCCGCCCAGCGGCGGCACCCCCACCGCTCCCCAGATGTCGTTCGGGGACCACGGCATCTTCGAGGCGCCCGACTACAACGCCGTCGACGACATGCAAGAGGTGTGGTGGAACGAGAAGGCCACCGGCCCCGACGAGCAGAGCAAGGGGGGCAAGGGGATGATGGAGTACGTCGACGGCGGGAAGCGCTACCTCCCCGGCGAGATGCCGGCCACGCCGCCCCACGCCTTCCGGGACAAGGGTGCGATCGACCTCTACCGCACCGTTCCGAAGGACGAACAGCCTCCCGACTACCCGCCGCCGGCCAAGAAGGGCGGGTAAAAGCCCGGGGACGGGCGCCCAGCCGCGAAGCTGTTGCCATGCGGCTGTCACCCCCGGTTCGTGTCCTGTTCACCTGTGTCGCCCTCGCGGCCCTCGCGGCTGGGACGTCGGCCTGCGGGTCGTCGGACTCCTCGAGTGGTCCGACCACCACGACCACCGCGGCGAAAGCCCCGTCGTCGGGGACGACCCCGAGCCTGAAGGCACCGTGCGGGCGATCGTCGGCGCCGCCCAAGACGTACGACCACGTCGTCATGGTGCTCGAGGAGAACCGCACGTGGTCCGGGGGCCGGACCCCGGCGGTCGGTCTCGCCTTCTCCGGCGGGAAGATGCCGTTCCTCAACGGTCTGGCCCAGCACTGCACCACCTACGCCGACTGGACCGAGACCGACGGCGAACAGAACAGCCTCAACCAGTACGTCGGGCTCGTGTCCGGGGTCGACAACACCAGCACGGTGAACGACTGCAACCCGTCGGACACCTGCCGGTCCACCGACGACAACATCTTCCGCCAGATCCGCGAGACGGGCGGCACGCCTCGCACGTTCGTCGACGGCGCCACCGAGGCGTGCTCGGCAGGGAAGAACGCGGCCAAGCACATCCCCGCGCTCTACTTCCAGGGCGGCGACGACGCCTCGCACTGCAATGACGAGGTGCTCCCGTTCTCCGAGCTCGACCCGGACCACCTGCCCACCCTCGCCTTCATCGTCCCCGACCTGTGCCACGACGGCCACGACTGCCCCGATGCGACGGTCGACGACTGGGCCAAGTCCACCCTCACCCCGATCCTCGACGGTGCCGACTACGCCAAGGGCCGCACCCTCGTCGTGGTCATCTACGACGAGGACCAGCCCGTCCCCAACCTCCTGATCGCCCCGACGGCCCACGAGGGAACCCTGGCCAAGCCGGTCGGCTCCCACGCCGCGCTCCTGAAGACGATCGAGCAGGCGTTGGGGCTCCCGGTCCTGAAGCAGGGCCAGATGGTCGACGCCATCAGCCTGAGGAAGTCCGCCCACCTCTAGGGTCGGACCCATGGCCGACGTGACGATCCTGCACAACCAGAACTGCTCCACCTCCCGCCACGCGCTCGACGAAGCGGGCGCGGCGGGCATCGACCCCGAGGTGGTCCAGTACCTGAAGCAGCCGCTCGATCGCGCCCAGCTGCTCGACCTCCTGGCCAAGCTCGAGGATCCGCCCGCCGACCTCGTCCGCAAGGACGGCTTCTTCAAGGACCAGGGCCTGGTGGAGGCCGACTACACGACCGCGGAGGCCGTCGCCGACCTCCTCGTGCAGTACCCCCGCCTCATGCAGCGGCCGGTCCTCGTCAAGGGCGACCGCGCCATCATCGGCCGTCCCAAGGACCGCGTCCCCGCCTTCCTCGCCGGCGAGTAGCCGACGAGGAAGGGGAGGGGGATCAGGCGGCGGCGGCCGTCTCGACCGGGACCTCGGGTTCGAGGGCCCAGCCGATGACCTGGCTCACATCGCTGGCCAGGTGGACCGTGAGGTCCGCCCGGACGGCCTCGGGGACGTCGTCCAGATCCGCTTCGTTGCGGGCCGGGATGATGACCTCGGTGAGGCCGAGTCGGTGGGCGGCCATGAGCTTCTGCTTCACGCCGCCGATCGGGAGGACCCGACCCTGCAGCGTGACCTCACCGGTCATGGCGACCTTGGCCTTGACCGGGCGGCCGGTGAACAAGCTCACGAGCGCCGTGGTCATGGTGATGCCGGCCGAGGGGCCGTCCTTGGGGATGGCGCCGGCGGGGAAGTGCACGTGCACCCCACGTCGATCGGCACCCTTGGGGATGGCGAGCTCGTCGCGGTGCGACCGCACGTAGGAGAGGGCGATGCGTGCCGACTCCTTCATGACGTCGCCCAGCTGGCCGGTGACGGTGAGGTCGGATGCACCGTCCTCACCTTCCTCGACGGGAAGCGCGGTGGCCTCGACGAAGAGCACGTCGCCGCCGGCTCCGGTGACGGCGAGACCACTGGCCACGCCGGGCACCGAGGTGCGGTCCGTGATGTCCGCGTCGTGGAACCGGGCGCGACCGAGGAGGTCGGGCACGGCATCGGCGTCGACCACGACGGGCTCCGCCGGCTCGGCCGCGACCTTGGCCGCCACCTTGCGGAGCACCTTGGCGAGCGCCCGTTCCAGGGAACGGACTCCGGCCTCACGGGTGTGGTCGCGGACCACACGGCGCAGGGCGTCGTCGGTGACGGTGAGCTCGGCAGGACGGATGCCGGCCTTGGCCAGCTGGCGTGACAGCAGGTGGTCCCGGGCGATGGCGACCTTCTCGTCCTCGGTGTAGCCGTCCAGGCTGACGATCTCCATGCGGTCCAACAGGGGACCGGGGATGGTGTCGAGCTGGTTGGCGGTGGCGAGGAAGATCACCTCGGACAGGTCGAGGTCGACCTCGAGGTAGTGGTCACGGAACGAGTGGTTCTGGGCCGGGTCGAGGACCTCGAGGAGGGCCGCGGACGGGTCGCCCCGCCAGTCGTTGCCGACCTTGTCGATCTCGTCCAGCAGCACGACCGGGTTCATGGTGCCGGCCTCGGTCATGGCCCGGACGATGCGACCGGGGCGCGAGCCGACGTAGGTGCGGCGGTGGCCACGGATCTCGGCTTCGTCGCGCACGCCGCCCAGGGCGACCCGCACGAACTTGCGGCCGAGGGCCCTGGCGATGGACTCGCCGAGGCTCGTCTTGCCGACCCCGGGAGGGCCGACGAGCGTGAGGATGGTGCCGTGGCGGAAGCGCCCGCGGGACCCCGTCGAGCCGTCGGGCTCGGTCGAACCGCCCGGCTCGGTGGAGTCGTCGGAGTCGTCGGGCGCGTCGGGCTCGTCGGGCTCGGCGTCGGGACCGTCGAGGCCACGATCGGCGCGGAGCTTGCGGATGGCCAGCTCTTCGACGATGCGCTCCTTCACCTCGACGAGGCCGGTGTGATCGGCGTCCAGGACGGCGCGGGCGCGGGCCAGGTCGAGCTGGTCGGCAGACCGCTCGCCCCAGGGCAGCTCGAGCATGGTGTCGAGCCACGTGATGATCCAGCCGTGCTCGGGCGACTGCTCGTTGCTGCGCTCCAGCTTGTCGATCTCGCGTTCGACCGCCACGCGGACCTCGGCGGGGAGGGCGCGCTCCTCGAGCTTGGCCCGGTAGGCGTCGGGCCCGGCCTCGCCGTCGCCCTCGCCTTCGCCCAGCTCCTTGCGGATGGCCGCGAGCTGTTGGCGCAGCAGGAACTCGCGCTGCGTCTTCTCCATGTTCTCGCCCACGTCGGAGCGGATCTTCTCCTGCAGCTGGATGTCGGCCAGGGCCTCCTTGACCCAGCCGAGGACCTTGGCCACCCGCTCGGCGACGTCGACCGTCTCGAGCAGCTGGACCTTGCGCTCCAGCGCCAGGTCCGGCCACCAGCCGGCCGCGTCGGCCAGGGCGTCGGGCTCGTCGAGGCCTCGCAGGACCTCCACCAGGCGACGACCGCCGAGCTCCTCGAACAGGGCGCGGAACGCGGCCTTCAACTCGAGGCCGAGCTCACGGGCTTCGTCGGTGACCTCCGGTTGGACGGGTTCGGCTTCGAGCCAGAGCACGTCGGCGGTGCCGGCCACGCCGGTCCGCAGCAGGGCCCGGTCCTCGGCCCGGACCACGAGGGCCGGGACGCCGGAGGGCAACTGCCCGGTGGACTCGATGGAGGCGATGGTGCCGACGTTGGCGTGGCGCCCCTCCACCTTGGGGACCAGCAGGAGGCGCCCGTCGTCGCCGGCGGCAGCCACCGCGGCCTTGGCCTCCTCGGACTCGAGCGCGATGGTCAGCACCATGCCCGGGAGGACGACCCCGTTCGGCAGGGGCAGGACCGGAAGTGTCAACAGCGTGGTTTCGGACATCGGGGGCTCCTAGAGGGAGGTGCAGTGAGCCATCCAACGATGCCGCCAAACTTGTTATTCCGACACTCAACTTCGGTGACATCGGTCGCTCAGGGCTGCCCGAACCCCCTGGTCGCGCTCCTCGACGAACACCCGCCCGACCGTCGACCCGATCCTTGCGCGGTCGCTCAGGCGGGGGCGGTGGCTTCTTCGACGCCTTGGAGCAGCGTGTTCCAGGCGAGCGTGGCGCACTTGATGCGGACGGGGAACTTCACGACGCCTTGGAGGGCTTCGAGGTCGCCGAGCTTCACGGGCTCGGCGGGGGGCTCGAGCGGGTCCTCGCCGGACTCGCCGTCGGCGTCGAGGGAGCTCTCGTGGAGCGACATCATCGCCTTGAAGGCCCGGGTGAGGGCCTTGACCTCGTCGATCGTCTTGCCCTTGACCGCGGCCGACATCATCGAGGCCGACGACTGGCTGATCGAGCAGCCCTGGCCGCCGATGCGGATGTCGGTCACCGTGCCGTCGGTGGCGACGTCGAGGAAGACCACGATCTCGTCACCGCACAGGGGGTTGAACCCCTCGGTGCGCGTGGCCGGAGGCGTCTCGAGCTCGCCCCGGTTCCGGGGGTTGCGGTAGTGGTCGAGGATGATCTCTCGGTAGAGATCCTCGAGTCCAGGCATGGTCGGCCTCTTTGCAGCTAGATCAGAACGAGAAGAAGTGTGCCGCTTCGCCGAGTGCTTCGGCCAACGCATCGACATCGTCGGTGTCGTTGTACACGTAGAACGACGCCCGGGCGGTGGCCCCGACGCCGAGCACGGCCATGAGCGGCTTGGCGCAGTGGTGTCCGGGACGCACGCACACGGCGTGCTCGTCGAGGACCTGGGCCAGATCGTGGGGGTGGATGCCTTCCATGGCCATCGAGAGCACGCCACCCCGGGCGGCCGGCTCGGACGGGCCGTGGATGGTGAGCTGCTCGCCGAAGCGGTCGGTGAGCGTGCGCATGGCGTAGGCGGTGAGGGTGACCTCGTGCTCGCGCACCGCCTCCATGCCGAGCCCGTCGAGGTAGTCGACGGCGGCGTGCAGGCCGATGGCCTCGGCGATCGGCGGGGTGCCGGCCTCGAACTTGGCGGGGAGGGCGGCGGGGGTGAAGCCGTCGAGCGTGACGTTGAGGATCATCCCGCCGCCACCGAGGAACGGGGGCATGGCGTCGAGCAACGCCTCGTGGCCCCACAAGACGCCGATGCCGGTCGGACCGAGCATCTTGTGGCCGGAGAAGGCGGCGAAGTCGACGCCCAGCGACACCACGTCGGTGGCGAGGTGGGGTACGTACTGGCAGGCGTCGAGGCAGACCAGGGCGCCGGCGGCGTGGGCCTTGTCGGTGAGCTCGCGGACCGGGGTGAGGGTGCCCGTGACGTTGGACATCGCGGTGAGGGCGAGCAGCTTCACGCCGTCGAGCAGCCGGTCGATGTCGGTGAGGTCGAGCTGCGCATCGGCGGTGAGCGGGATCCAGCGGATCTCGAAGCCCTTCTCGGCCTGGAGCTGGAACCACGGCACGATGTTGGCGTGGTGCTCGAGCTGCGTGAGCAGCACGGCGTCGCCGGGGCCGAGGTTGGCGCCGCCCCACGAGCGGGCGACCAGGTTGAGCGACTCGGTGGCGTTCTTGGAGAACAGCACCTCGGTCTCGGGGTTCGGCGCGCCGATGAAGCGGCCGACGCGCACGCGGGCGGCCTCGATGGCGTTCGTGGCCGCCTCGGCGATCTCGTACACGCCACGGTGGACGTTGGCGTTGATCGTCTCGTAGTAGGTGGTCATCGCATCGAGGACCACCTGGGGCTTCTGCGACGACGCCGCCGAGTCCAGGTAGGCGATGGGGTGGCCCTTGAGGACCCGCTTCAGGAGCGGGAAGTCGGCCTTGATGGCGGCCACGTCGAGCGGGTCGGTTCGGACCTCCTCGGCGGTGCTCACGACGCCACCGGGGTCTGCCAGGACTCGTAGCCCTCGGCTTCCAGCCGGGCCACCAGCTCCATGCCGCCGGACTCGACGATGCGACCGTCGATCAGCAGGTGGACGTGGGACGGCTTCAGCTCGTCGAGCAGGCGCTGGTAGTGGGTGACGACGAGCAGGCCCAGCTCAGGCCGGTCCGCCTGGACCTCCCGGACGCCCTTCGCGACCACGCGGAGCGCATCGATGTCGAGCCCGGAGTCGGTCTCGTCGAGGATCGCCAGCTCGGGCTCGAGGATGGCCATCTGGAGGATCTCGTTGCGCTTCTTCTCGCCGCCGGAGAAGCCCTCGTTGAGGTAGCGGTCGGCGAACGCCGGATCCATCTCCAGGCGCTCCATCCACTCCATGATCGCCAGGCGCAGCTCGAGGACCGAGAGGTCGATGCCCTTGCGGGCCGACAGGGCCTGGCGGAGGAAGTTGATGACCGAGACGCCAGGAATGGCCTGGGGGTACTGGAACGCGAGGAAGATCCCGGCCTTGCCGCGATCGTCGGGGCCCCACTCGGTGATGTCGTCGCCCTGGTAGCGGATGCGGCCCTGGGTGATCGTGTACTCGGGACTCCCGAGCAGGGCGCTGGCCAGGGTGGACTTCCCCGAGCCGTTGGGTCCCATGAGGGCGTGGATCTCGCCGACCTCGATGGTGAGGTCGACGCCCTTGAGGATCTCGTTGCCGTCGGCGGAGACGTGCAGATCCTCGATCTCGAACAGCGGAGCACCGGACATGGCGGCCAGTGTATTAGCACTACGGCGATAGTGGTAATGCCTCGCGAAGGAGGGATTTGCCACGTTCGCGACAACCGGGACCAAACCTGCCCGCGATCTGGTTGGGTAGGTCCGACGAACCCCATCTGGGTGCCCAGGAGGTACCGAACACCATGATCTGGAACCGATCGAAGTCCGAGTTGCCCACCACCGAGACCGCGCTCGCCGGCCGCGACGAGCCTGCCTTCGAGATCAGCGGCGTCCACGCCGTCAACGGCCACTCGATCGTCCCGCCCTTCCCCGACGGCATCGAGGTGGCGGTCTTCGCCCTGGGCTGCTTCTGGGGTGCCGAGCGCCTGTTCTGGAACATCCCCGGCGTGTACTCGACCGCCGTGGGCTATGCCGGCGGGATCACCCCGAACCCCACCTACGAGGAGGCGTGTTCGGGCCGCACCGGCCACGCCGAAGCCGTGCTCGTGGCGTTCGACCCCGCGCAGGTCACCTACCGGGAGCTCCTGCAGGTGTTCTTCGACGAGCACGACCCCACCCAGGGCATGCGCCAGGGCAACGACGTCGGCAGCCAGTACCGCTCGGCCATCTTCTTCACCTCCGACGAGCAGGAGGCAGAGGCCCGCGCCGCGGCCGAGGTCTTCGGCAAGGCGCTGGCCGAGGCCGGCAAGGGCCAGGTCACGACCGAGATCGCCTCGGCCGGGCCCTTCTACTACGCCGAGGAGTACCACCAGCAGTACCTCCACAAGGTCCCGAACGGCTACTGCGGCCTCAAGGGCACAGGCGTCACCTGCGCCCTGCCCGGCCCGTCGGCCGACCGATCGGCCGACCCGGCCATCACCGACGAGGCCGTCGCCGACGAGGGCGTGACCGACGAGGGCGCCGGCCTCAAGCCGCTCGCGTCGTCTGACGACGAGTGGCGTGAGCGGCTGACCCCCGACCAGTACGCCGTGCTGCGCGGGGCCGGCACCGAGCGGGCCTTCGCCGGGGCGTACACCGACGTCGAGGACGACGGGCTGTACCGCTGCATGGCCTGTGGCAACCCGCTCTACCGCAGCGATGCCAAGTTCCACTCCGGCAGCGGGTGGCCCAGCTTCACCGAGGCGATCTCGCCTGATGCCGTCGAGGTGATCGAGGATCACTCCCACGGCATGACCCGCACCGAGGTCCGGTGCGCCCGGTGCCACTCGCACCTCGGCCACGTGTTCCCCGACGGCCCCCAGGATCGCGGTGGTCTCCGCTACTGCATGAACAGCTGCGCCCTCGATCTCGAGCAGGCCTGACCGTCCCGGCCCGGCCGGCCCGTCGCCCCTGCGACACTGGCCGGGCATGGAGGGCTACGACGCAACCACCTACGGCGACCGCTTCGCTGACGTCTACGACGACTGGTACGGCGACCTCACCGATGCCGATGCCTGCGTCGCGCTGGTGGCCGAGCTGGCCGCCGAGGGCCCGGTGCTGGAGCTCGGCGTCGGGACGGGGCGCCTTGCCATCCCGTTGGCGGCGCTCGGTGGGGCGGTGGTCGGGGTGGACTCGTCGGCCTCGATGCTCGATCGGTTGAGCGCCAAGCCGGGTGGCGACGCGGTGGAGCGCCTCTTGGGCGACATGACCCAGCCCGACGTGGGCGACCGGCGGTTCGCCGTGGTGTTCGTCGCCTACAACACGCTCTTCAACCTGATCGGCCCGGGCGAGCAGCAGCGGTGCCTGGCATCGGCGGCGGCGTGCCTGGTCCCGGGGGGCTCGGTGCTGGTGGAGGCGTTCGTGCCCGAACCGGGCCGGGTCGCCGACGCCGTGTCGCCGCGCACGATCACCGCCGATCGGGTGGTCCTGAGCGTGAGCCGTTCGGACCCGGACCGCCAGGAGGCGATGGGGCAGTACGTCGACATCACCGAGGCCGGCATCAAGCTCCGGCCCTGGCACATCCGCTGGTCGACGCCCGAACAGCTCGATGCGATGGCTGCCGACGCCGGCCTCGTCCTCGCCGACCGCTGGGCCGACTGGCGCCGCGCCCCCTTCCACCCCGATGCCCAAGCGCACGTCACCCGCTACACCCTCGGCCCCTGACCGCTGACCCAGCCCCTGACCGCTGACCCAGCCCCCGACCGCAACGGACGGGGCGGTCGTGGCCGGGTGGGTCGTAGCCTTGCTGGGTGCTCGAGGCGTACCTGGACCATGCGGCGTCGACGCCGATGCGACCCGAGGCGCACGCGGCCATGGTCGAGGTGCTGGAGCGGGCACCCGGCAACCCGTCGGGGCAGCACCGCGTGGCTCGCGAGGCCCGGCGGCTGCTCGACGACGCCCGTGACGTGGTGGCCGACGTGCTCGGTGCGCGGCCGGGCGAGATCGTGTTCACGAGCGGCGGGACCGAGGCCGACAACCTGGCGATCACCGGGTCCGTGTCGGCTACCGGCGGCCGACCCATCTGCCTGGCCACGGACCACCATGCCGTGCTCCACCCGGTGCTCGCCGCCGGGGGCGAGACCGTGGCCGTCGATCGCCTCGGGGTGGTCGACCTCGACGACCTGGCCCGGCGAGTCGGTCGCGCTGGTGACGCCGATGGCTCTGGCGACGGTGACCGCGCTGACCGCGGTGCCGGCCCGGTCCCCTGCGTGGTCTCGCTGGCGCTGGCCAACAACGAGGTCGGCACGATGCAGCCGGTCGCCGAGGTCGCCGAGGTGCTGCGGCGGCTCGCACCCGATGCGGTGCTGCACCTCGACGCGGTGGCGGCGGTGGCGTGGACCGACGTCGCCCGCCTCGCCGCACCCGCCCGGCTGATCTCGGTCA
>JAOBWM010000099.1 GCA_025463365.1 Acidimicrobiales bacterium | reverse complement strand
ACCACTGGCAGCAGGCCATCGAGCGGCTGCACGCCACCAACAACTTCCCGGAGTTCACCGGGCGGCTGTGCCCGGCGCCCTGCGAGGCGGCGTGCGTGCTCGGCATCAACCAGGACCCGGTGGCCATAAAGCAGGTCGAGGTCACCATCGTCGACAAGGCGTGGGACGAGGGCTGGATCACGCCCCAGGTGCCCGAGGTGAAGACCGGCAAGAAGGTGGCCGTCGTCGGCTCCGGACCAGCCGGACTGGCCGCCGCCCAGCAGCTCACCCGAGCCGGGCACAGCGTCGTCGTGCTCGAACGGGCTGACCGCATCGGTGGCCTGCTGCGCTACGGCATCCCCGAGTTCAAGATGGAGAAGCGCCAGCTCGACCGTCGCCTCGACCAGATGCGTGCCGAGGGCACGGAGTTCCGCACGAGCGTGAACGTCGGGGTCGACATCACCGGCGACGACCTGCGCGCCGAGTTCGACGCCGTGGTCCTCGCCGGCGGCGCCACCGCGGCACGGGACCTACCGATCCCCGGGCGCGAGCTCGGCGGCATCCACCAGGCGATGGAGTACCTGCCGTGGTCGAACCGGGTGCAGGAGGGTGACATCTTCGAGTCGCCGATCGACGTCTCGGGCAAGAAGGTCGTCATCATCGGCGGCGGTGACACCGGCGCCGACTGCCTCGGCACCGCGCACCGGCAGGGCGCGGCCGCGATCCACCAGTTCGAGATCATGCCGCGGCCGCCCGATGCCCGCGCCGACTCCACGCCGTGGCCCACCTGGCCGCTCGTGTACCGCACGTCGTCGGCCCACGAGGAGGGCGGGGAGCGGGTGTTCTCCGTCAACACCGAGCGCTTCGCGGACGACGGCAACGGCCGGGTCCGGGCCCTCGAGGCCCACGAGGTGGAGATGGTCGAGGGTCGCTTCGAGAAGGTGGAAGGCTCGAACTTCGAGATCGAAGCCGACTTCGTGTTCCTGGCCATGGGCTTCACCGGCCCGGAGTCGGCGTGGATCACCCAGCAGTTCGGCGTCGAGCTCGATGCCCGCTCGAACGTGGCCCGCGACGCCGACTGGGCCACCAACGTCCCCGGCGTGTTCGTGGCGGGCGACATGGGCCGCGGCCAGAGCCTGATCGTGTGGGCGATCGCCGAAGGCCGCTCGTGCGCGGCAGCCGTCGACCGCTACCTGGTCGGCGACACACTGCTGCCGAGCCCGTTGCGGCCCACGGCTGCCCCGCTGCGCTGAGCGACCGGGCCGAGGGCCGGCGTCAGGCCTTGAAGAGGTCGGCGCTGAAGGACTGCTTGGGCAGGCCCGAGATCACGACCGTCGACTGGATCTTGTCGGCGAACGTCTGCTTCTTGGCGTCCCACAGCGGGAAGAGGTAGCCGATGAAGCACAGACCGTCAGGGATGTGGGCGAAGATCCGGATGATGCCGCCACCCCCGCCGATGGGTTGGCCGGTCGCCTCGGACACGACCTTGATCCCCTGCAGCTTCTTGCCCGGTGATTGCCCGGTGAGCCCGGTCAGGTAGGAGAAGTACCAGCTCCCACCGATGCACGCGAGGTAGCCGAGGATGAAGACGATGGCCCCGAGGGCGTTGGACACGGCGCCGAGGATGGCGCCGACGACCAAGACGACCAGGAAGCCCACGAAGATGAGGGCGGTGTCGATCAGGGTGGACACCACGCGCACGCCCCAATCGGCCAGCTCAGCGTTCCCGCCCATCGGCGGGGCCGCGGGGGCGCCGTAGGGAGGTGCGGTGGCGTAGCCGGCGGGTGGCCCGACCGGTGGTCCGCCGACCGGTGGCCCGCTGGGGGGCGGGCCGGTCGGGGCGGAGGCGGGAGCCGCGCCAGGGGCCTGCTCCGGCGGGTACCACTTGCCATCGGATGCCTGCCACCAACCCGGTCCCTGGGATGCGTCACTCATGGTTTCGCCTATCTCTCGTCGTCGGCCGTTGCGGAAAGGTACAACGGCGGCGTCGTCGGTGACGGCGACGTGCGCCGCGCCTCGCGACCTGGGTCGATTCGTGACGGCCGCAGGACTCAAGGTGGCGGCAAATCGGCCGATCTGACCTCTCGACCGGTGAGGTGCTTGCCGGCGGCAGACCCACGGTGAGGACGCACGTGCTCGACGATCTCAACATCCGCAACAAGCTGGTGCTCCTGGTGGCGGGGCCCATCATCATCGTCGTCCTCTTGTCGGCGATCGGTGCCCGCTCGCGCCAGGCGAGCGCGAGCACCAGCGGCCGGGTGGAGAAGCTCGTGGCCGTGGCCCAGGCTGACAGTGACGTGGTCGACGCCCTCCAGCAAGAAGCCCTGTACAGCGCGGCGTTCGTCGGTTCGGACCACAACTCCTGGACCAAGGAGATGGCCACCGCCCGCAAGAACACCGACATCGTCATGGCCACGGCCATCGGTCGGCTGAACGGCGAGAGCGGGGGCGGCGCAGCCGGCTACGGCTCGGCCCGGACGCTCGCCATCGATTCGGCGGACAAGCTCTCCTACGTCCGCAAGACCGTCGACCAGGGCTACCGCTGGGACCAGGCGGTCTCGGTCTACGCCGCGACCGAGGAGAACTTCCTCTCGGTCAACTCGGCCATCGCCGACTCCCTGTCGGACCCCCAGGCCGGCTCCCAGTTGCGCACCGCGGCAGCGCTGGCCTCCTACAAGGCCTCGATCGCCAGCGAGGGCGCCGTCCTCGCCGGTGCCGGCGAGGCGGGCGGCTTCGACGTTGCCGCGGCCACGAAGCTGCTTCGCAAGGCGGTCGACGACCAGGACAGCCAGGGCAAGATCTTGAACTCGATCGCCGGCTCGGCCACCAAGGGCGCCGTGCGCGACGCGCTTGCGACCGACGCCCACCTCGCGCTGGGCCCGGCCGAGAAGACCGGCCTGGGCGCCGAGGTCGGGGGCCCGCTCGCCATCGATGGCAAGACCGTCGTCACCAACACGAGCACGGTCATCAAGGACCTGCATGCCGTGGAGGCCGACCTCTTCCGGCAGCTGATCGCCGACAGCCAGCGCGCCAACTCCAACGCCCAGCGTGCCGCCAAGCTGTTCTTGGTGGCGGCCCTCGTGGCCGTCCTGGGCGCGGCTGCTGCTGCCGTCCTCCTCGGCCGGCGGATCACCCGGCCGCTGAACCGGCTGACCATCGCTGCGGACCACCTGTCCAAGGAGCAGATGCCCCGCCTCATCCAGACGTTGAAGAACCCCTCGGAAGAGGAGCTCGGCTTCCAGATCGGGGCGATGCGCGACATCGAGGTCGAAGGCAACGACGAGATCGGCCGCCTGGCCAAGTCGTTCAACGACGTCCAGCGGGTGGCCAGCGAGGTCGCCACCGAGCAGGCCGCGCTGCTGCGCAAGGGCATCGGCGAGATGTTCGTGAACCTGGCGCGCCGCAACCAGGCGCTCCTCGACCGCCAGATCGAGTTCATCGACGAGCTCGAGCGGGGCGAAGAGGATCCCGACCAGCTCGACAACCTGTATCGCCTCGACCACCTCGCCACCCGGATGCGCCGCAACGCCGAGTCGTTGCTCGTGCTGGCCGGGGCCGAGCCGCCCCGCCGCCGTGGCCGCCCCGCTCCGCTCGCCAACGTGGTCCGTGCCGCCCTGGCCGAGGTCGAGGACTTCGGTCGCATCGAGCTCCTGTCGCTCGACGAGGTGCTGGTCGCGTCCAACGCGGCCGCCGACCTCGCCCACCTGCTCTCCGAGCTCATGGAGAACGCGACCAACTTCTCGCCGCCCGAGACCCGGGTGGAGGTCGTGGGCCACAAGACCAAGGCCGACGGCTACGTCATCTCCGTCACCGACCACGGCATCGGCATGTCGGCCGACCAGATCACCGACGCCAACGAGTCGTTGGCGAAGCCGCCGCTCGTGGGCCTGGCCATGACCCGGTCGCTGGGCTTCATCGTGGTCGGCCGGCTCGCCGCTCGCCATGGGATCGCCGTGCGCATCATGCCGTCCGCGTCCGGTGGCGTGACGGCCGTGGTGTCGCTCGCCCCGTCGCTCGTCGTCGACACCCCTGGCGGTGTCGCGGACGAGCCCTCGGTCACCCCGGCCCGGCTCAAGCCGGTCCTCGACCACCCGACCGGCGGCTCGCAGTTCGTCGGCGGCGACTCGCCCACCGAGGTCCCACCGCTCGAGTTCACGCCCTTCGAGGAGGAGCCGCTCGTCGCGGAGACGCCGCTGGAGCCCGTCGCGTGGGAGACGCCGGGTCCCACCGCTTCGGGGCTGCCTTCTCGTGGCACGAACGGCAACGGCTCCGGCGTCTCGCAGATCGGCGCCGCCAACGCCCCGGTGTCGGAGACCTCCCCGCTCGAGCAGCCCATCGCCTGGGACCAGGCGCCGAACCTCGTCGAGCCCGCGGCCGTCGTGGAGCCGCCCGAACCCGTCGCCGACCTCCCCGATGCGATCTCCTTCCAGGACGACGGCCCAGCGGCCCCCGCGGCCGCTGCACCTGCACCGGCCCCGTCGGCGGCCCCCGCGTTCCCGGCACCGGCCGCCGCGCCTTCGGCGAACCGGCCCTTCTTCCTCGAGGATGCCGAACCGCCTCGTCCGTTCCCGATCCCTGGCGAGCGCACCGCCACGTCGCAACCCGCCCCGGCCGCCCCCTCGCCGGCCCCCGTCGCCGCCTCGCAGTCGCCCCGGCTGTTCGGTGGCCCGCCGGCGTCCACGGCCCCGGTCGCCCCGGTGGCCCCGGTGGCCCCGGTGGCCGCTGCGTCCCCCTCGGCCCGGATCTCACCACCGCCGGCGCCCGCGCCCAAGGCCCCGATGCCGCTCACGCCGCGTCGGGCCGCGGGGCCGCCCGTGCCGATCCCTGGCGCCACCCCGCCGCCTGCCCCAGCCGCGCCGGTGCCCGGCCCCGATCCCTCGCTGCCCACCCGGACCACGTCGGGCCTCGCCAAGCGCGTGCCCCGTCAGGCGGGCGGCGTGCGCAACATCCCCGGCTCCGGAGGTGAGCGTGGCGTGGGCGCCACCAAGCGCTCGCCCGAGGAGATCCGTCAGATGCTGTCCCGGCACAGCCAGGGCCGGCAGCGAGCCCGCACCGAAGAGCCGGTCACCACCGGCGCCCCCGACGAGAGGCAACCCAATGAGTGACCTGAGCGCAGCCGCCCGAAACGTGAACTGGCTCGTCGAGAACTTCGTCGACCACGTTCCCGGCGTCAGCGAAGCCGTCGTCGTCTCCGCGGACGGCCTCCCGATGGCGGTGTCGCGCGGCCTGGATCGTGACGCTGCCGACCGGTTTGCCGCCGTGGCCTCGGGCCTCATCGGCCTCGCCTACGGTGCCGCCGGGCGCTTCGGTGGCGGCGCCGTGACCCAGATCATGATCGAGATGGAAAATGCATTCCTGTTCGTCACCGGCATCAGCGACGGCTCCTGCCTCGCCGTGGTCGCGGCGGCGACGTGCGACGTGGGCCTCGTCGGCTACGAGATGGCCGTCATGGTCGAGCGGGCCGGGCAGGTCCTCACTCCCGAGCTGCGCGCCGAGCTCCAGGGGGCCCTGCCGCGATGAGCCTGGGCGACGGGAGCGAGGGCCTTCGGGTCCGGCCCTACGCCATCACCGGCGGACGTACGCGCGCGACCACGGACGTCCCGATCGAGGCCATCGTGTACCGCACGCCCCGAGGTGATGACGCAGGGTCGTCCCTGCCGCTCGAGCGCGGCGAGATCCTCTCCCTCTTGTCCACCCCGCAATCGACAGCCGAGATCTCGGCCCGTCTCCGGCTTCCTCTCGGCGTGGCCCGTGTCGTCCTTGGCGACCTGGTCGACGAGGGTTACGTGGCCATGAACACCCGGTCGTCCTCCGGACGGCCCGACCTCCGACTCCTGGAAAGGGTCCTCGATGGCCTCCAAGCCCTCTGACATGGTGGTGACCGACGACGTGGACACCGCAAGGGGCCCCGCGCCCATGCCGGTGAAGATCGTGGTGGCCGGCGGCTTCGGCGTGGGCAAGACGACGTTCGTCGGGTCCATCTCCGAGATCGAGCCGTTGACCACCGAGGCCGCGCTCACCAAGGTGAGCCAGGACATCGACGACACCTCGAAGGTCTCCACCAAGACGACGACCACCGTCGCCATGGACTTCGGTCGCATCACCCTCGGTTCGGACCTGATCCTCTACCTGTTCGGCACGCCGGGGCAGGACCGGTTCTGGTTCATGTGGGACGACCTCGTGCGCGGTGCCATCGGCGCCGTGGTGCTGATCGACACCCGCCGCCTGGAGGAGTGCTTCCCGGCGGTCGACTACTTCGAGGAGCACCAGATCCCCTTCATCGTCGGGATGAACTGCTTCGACGGCTCGACGACCCACTCGCCCGACGATGTCCGCGAAGCGCTCGCCGTCTCGGGCGACACGCCGGTGATCATGCTCGACGCCCGCGACCGCGAGTCGACCCGGACCGCGTTGCTCGAGCTCGTCCAGCACGCCCTCGTTCGGGCGACGGCCTGAGGCCATCGCGACCCCCCATCCAGCCGGACCTAGCGACCGCGTTCGGTGGCGCCCCGGCGCGCCCGCGCGGCTCCTGATCCGACCATCGGGGCTGCTCAGCGGCCCCTCGCGGGCCATGGGCGAGGCGCCGGATCGTGTGGCAGGATGCGGCGGTGCCTGTTCCCTCGATCTCGCGGCCGGACGTGGTGATGCAACCGTTTCCCCTCACAGTCACCCGACAGGATGACGACGACACCTCCAGCGCCACGCTGTCGCTCGTCGGAGAGATCGATCTCTCCTCGGCGCACCTGCTGGTGGACTCGATCGATGAAGCGATCGCCGACGGTGCGACCACCGTCGTGCTCGACTTCGCCGGTGTGACCTTCATCAACTCGACCGGCCTCGGGGCCATGGTCGCGGCCACCAAGCGCCTCCGGGCCGAGGACGGCGACCTCGTGCTGCGCCAGTTCCGCGGCATCCCCGCGTCGGCGCTGGCCACCACCGGCCTGGACCGCTTCTTCACCATCGAGAGCTGACCGCTGACCGCTGGCGCGTCCAGGCGATCAGCTACTGGCGGTAGGTGCTGAGGAAGTTGCCGAGGCGTTCGATGGCGACGGACAGGTCGTGTGCCGATGGAAGGGTGACGATCCGCAGGTGGTCGTGGTGGGGCCAGTTGAAGCCCGTCCCCTGCACCACGAGGATCCGCTCCTGGAGCAGGAGGTCGAGCGCGAGCTGCGCGTCGTCGTGCACCTCGTGCACCTCGGGGTCCAGGCGGGGGAAGACGTAGAGCGCACCGCGCGGCACGACACAGCTCACGCCCGGGATCTTCTCCAGCATCTGCACGGCGATGTCGCGCTGCTCGAGGAGGCGGCCGCCCGGGAGCACGAAGTCCTCGATCGTCTGATGGCCACCCAACGCGGCCTGGATGGCGTGCTGCGCCGGCACGTTGGGGCACAGCCGCGAGGACGCCAGGAGGTCGATCCCCTCGAGGAACCCGCGAGCGTGGTCGCGCGGGCCGGTGATGGCGACCCAGCCGGACCGGAAGCCGGCGACCCGGTACGTCTTCGACAGGCCGTTGTAGGTGAGGCACAAGAGGTCGGGGGCCAGCGTGGCCAGGCTGACGTGCTCGGCATCGTCGTAGAGCACCCGGTCGTAGATCTCGTCAGCGAGCAGCAGGAGCTGATGGCGGCGGGCGATGTCCACGAGGCCGCTGAGGATCTCCTTCGAGTACACCGCGCCGGTCGGGTTGTTGGGGTTGATCACGATCAGGGCCTTGGTCCGGTCGGTGATCTTGGCCTCGATGTCGGCCAGGTCGGGGTTCCATGCGTCCGCTTCGTCGCACAGGTAGTGGACCGGGCTGCCGCCCGCGAGGCTCACGGCGGCGGTCCACAGCGGGTAGTCCGGCGCCGGCACCAGCACCTGGTCGCCGTCGTCGAGCAGTGCCTGCATCGTCATGATGATCAGCTCGGACACGCCGTTGCCCAGGTACACGTCGTCGACGTCGAGCTCAGGGAAGCCGTCGACCAGTTCGTAGCGAGAGACGACGGCTCGGCGGGCCGGCGCGATGCCGCGGGACTCCGAGTAGCCGTGCGCCGAGGACAATCCGGCGAGCACGTCGCGCAGGATCGCCTCCGGTGCCTCGAACCCGAACGCGGCAGGGTTCCCGATGTTCAGCTTGAGGATGTGGTGGCCCTCGGCCTCGAGGCGAGCGGCAGCCGCGTTGGCCGGGCCGCGGATCTCATAGACGACGTCGCGGAGCTTCGACGACTGGCGCAGCTCTCGGGTGGGCGGGTGGCGGGGGGCGGATGCGGTCACAGGGACCCATCGTGCCACCGCGCCACCAACCGACCGGTACCCGTCTGCGGGCCCTGGCTCAGCGGCCTGCGACCGCCGGGCGGTGCTCCTTCTTCTCGCGCTTCGCCTCGCGCTTCTCCTTCAGGGACTTGCCGGCCTTCTTGGTGGCGTGCTTCTGCGGGGACTTGTCGGGCATGGCGAGATCTCCTCGTGGGGAACTGCGGGATGGGACGGGCGCGGGGGCGAACGTCAGCCGGGTGCGGTCGCCGGCGCCCGGTCGCAGCGCCAGCACGCCCCTGAGGGCGCTCGGTGCTGCTCGTGCACGGCGGACGCTGACGGCCACACGACGGGCCGGTCCTTGCCCTCCAGGCGGATGCCGACCTCGTTGGCCCGGCCGGCCTCGGTCTCGACGATGCGCACCGTGCCGGCCACGGCCATCTCTGCGGCGACCGTGGAGGCGTGGACGAAGACGGCGTCACCCCGGCGCAGGCCGTTCCAGTCGAACGGGGTCATGACGGGACGCTGGCGCTCTGGCCCGGGAGCAGGAGGGCCCGGCAGGCCGGGCAGACCCACCAGCCTGACGACAGGCCGGCATCGCGGCCGTCGACGATGTCGAAGTGGGAACGGCACCGCCCGCACTGCTGCGTGTTCGGGGATTCGGGCGCGGGGTCCGACATGGTTCTCCTCTGGTCGAGAGCTCAGAAGAGGCGTCGGGCCTGCACACCAGATCGGCATCCGGTCGTGACGAGGCGTCCCAACAAAGCGGCTGGGTTGAAAGCTACCAGCGATCGGGCGGGGAGCGGACCAGGGTGAGCGGGGTCAGGCAGCGGTCGGACGGCTGCCGTGGCGGCGGCGCTTGGTGGCCACGAGGACCAGGCCGCCGGCGACCAGAAGGCCGGCGCCGACCTGGGCCAGCACCTCGACGTCCGAGCCGGTGCGGGGAAGGGTGGTCCCGTTCCCGGTGGCACCTCGCTGGGTGCTCGGCGCGACGACGAGGAAGCGGCCGACCAGGTAGAGCGTGGGTGCGGCCCGCGTGGCCGCGGGCTTGGCCTGGCACGGTCCGAGGATGTCGTACCAACCGGGTGCCAGGCCAACGGGGATCGAGATGTCGAGGCTGAAGTTGCCCTGGTCGTCGGCGACCGTGTCGACCGAGATGATCGGGGCGGTGGTCGGATGGCCGGCGAGGGTCTCGGTGGTCTCCGGGTACACGGTGAGGGTGATCGCCTGCTGGGGCTCACAACCACTGCCGGACACCGAAACGACACCACCCGAGAGCACCTGGGTCGGCGTGACGAGACTCGGCGAGTACTCAGCAGCTGCAGGGGCGGCACAGAGGCCGACCAGGATCAGGGCGCCGAGCAGCATCCGTCGCAACATGTTCAACCCCGTTTGACCCCCGCGTCGGCGCCCGAAACCCGGGGGCCCGCCCGCGGCCAAAACATAGCACCGGGTCCCGCGACGGCCGCGGATTGGGCGCCGCGCACCCGCGCTGACCTGGGCCATCAGCTGGCGGACTCCTCGGCGACCGGACGATATTCCCGCAGTCGCGGGAGCGTCGGACCGCCGAGGCGTGCGGGGATGGCGGACCCGGCGGTGACGTCGGCGGCGCTCGACCGGATCGAGGTGGTCGCGTTGTCCGGAATGTCGTGGTCAGGGCCGCTCAGGACCCCGATGGGACCCGCGTCGAGTGCCGGGATCGGGGCCGGGGATCCGGCGTTGCGGGGCTTGCGCGGTCCGAAGCCGGGGTCGTGGGCCGCAAGCTCGAGATCGAGGGCGAGCGCGACCCGACTGTGGTCTTCGCCGTGGACGTTGAACGGGTCGGGTTCGCGGCGGGCGAGGATCGCCTCGAGGTCTTCACCCGGGATCGGGCGGGAGAGCACGTAGCCCTGCACCAGCTTGCAGCCCAGGCGCTTGAGCCAGGCGAGCTGCTCGGGGCGCTCGACGCCTTCGGCGACCGTGACCATCCCAAGGGCGTCGGCCATGCCGACGACGTGCTCGACGATGGCACGGTCCTCGGGGCTCGAGTCGATCCCGTCGATGAAGCTCTTGTCGATCTTGAGCATGTCGAGACTGAACCGGCGGATGTAGGACAGCGACGAGTAGCCGGTGCCGAAGTCGTCGAGGGCGAGCTTCACCCCCAGCGCCTTGGCCTGGCGCAGCACGGCCCACGCCGACGCCACGTCGTGCATGAGGGCGCCCTCGGTGATCTCCAGGTGGATGCGACCGGGGCCCACGCCGGCGCGGTGCAGGGCATTGGCCACGCGATCGCCGAAGTCGACCTGGGCGAGCTGGCGGGCCGAGACGTTGACCGTGATCGTGACCAGCGGTGCCCCTTCGAGGAGCTCGGCCAGGCGGGCCGACTCGCGGCATGCCTCCTCCATCACCCAGGTGCCCACCGGCACGATGAGGCCGGTCTCCTCCATGATCGGGATGAAGTCCGCGGGCGACATCGTGCCGCGCTCGGGGGAGATCCAGCGCAGCAGGGCCTCGGCGCCGACGATGCGGCCGCTCGACATCTCGACGACGGGTTGGTAGTGGAGGTGGAACTCGCCGGCCTCGAGCGCGTCGCGGATCTGCTCCTCGGCCGTGGCCGGGGTGAGGGTGCCGGTCATCGACCGGTCGAAGATGGTGACGTGGCCGGAGCCCTGGGCCTTGGCCTGGTACATGGCCACGTCGGCATCACGCAGCACGTCCTCGGGCTTCACGCCCCGGTGCTCAGCGAGGGCGACGCCGACGCTCGCGGAGATCCGCATCGTCTCGTCGCCGATCGTGAACGGCTGCTCCACGATCTCGATCACCCGGTGGGCGATCTTCTCGGCGGCGCTGGCACTGTGGACCTCCGGGCAGAGGACGACGAACTCGTCCCCGCCGAAGCGGATCACGCGGTCCTCGGGGCGCAGCATGGTCCGCAGGCGGTCGGCGACGGCGCGCATGAGGCGGTCGCCGACCTCGTGGCCGTGGGTGTCGTTCACGTGCTTGAACCGGTCGAGGTCGACGAAGAGCACCGCGGCCTGGCTGTTCGACCGCTGCGAGGCCTGGATGTCGGCGGCGAGCCAGTCGGCGAGCAGCATCCGGTTGGGGAGGCCGGTGAGCGGATCGTGGAGCGAGAGGCGGACGAGCTCCCGGCGGATGCCGATGGCCTCCTCGTAGCGCCGCCGAGCGAAGATGGCCGTGGCCACGGGGGCCAAGACGATGATGGCGATGATGCCGCTGAGGTTGAAGCCGGTGCTGGTGCGCGACCAGTCGAGAAGGCTGTCGAACAGGTGGAGCTTCATGGCCCCGCCGGCTGCGACGACGATGAGCGTGAGCAGGATCACCAGGTCGGTCGTGGCGCGACCTTCTGGCGAACTGGTCGCCGTGCTCCTCCTGATCCAACGTCGCTTGATGATCGAACCCCCAGACACGAGCCCTCCGGGGGCCCTCCACGTGCCTTCTCTATCGGCCTTCGGTCGCGGGGGTTTAGCGGTCGGGCCGACGAGAACGCGGGCGGGGCCCGGCGGCGGAGCGGAGGCCGCTCAGCTGGGTGACGAGTCCGACGGCCACCAGCGCCGGAGCCAGCACCGGTCGACCACCGCGTCGAGCAGGAGCAGGGCCACGGCCGTCCACGCGGGCTGCTGCACGCCCTCGAAGTAGGTGGGCCAGTCGAAGCCGCTCGGCAGGTGCTGGAGGTGTTGGTGCACCGCGATGTAGAAGACCGAACCGGCGAACAACAGAGGTCCGCCGAGGGTGAGCAGCGGTCGGGACCGGGGGATCCGCAGGGCGAGCACGGCGGCCCCGCCCAGCACCAGGCCGGGGATCGGGCCGATCACGGCGAAGCCGAACGCGGTGGCCGCGGCGACGGTGCCGACCAGCGCGAACCGTGACGGGGTCGGTCCGACGTAGCGCACGACTCGATGGAGGTCGAGGGCGTGCGGCATGGCCGGGCGCGCGTCGAGCGGCACCCAGGTGAGGTCCTCGCCGGCGGCCGCCGAGCGTCGGGGCCAGGCGATCAGGAACAAGGCGAGCAGCACCGCCGCGACGGACGCCACGATCATCCCCCAGACGACCCGCTGCGGCGTCCACTCCAGGTGCACGTCGATGTGGGAACCGGCTGGGACCATCCAACCGTTCGCGTAGCCGTCGACCAGGGTCGGGGGGCCGAGATCCTTGCCATCCGCGGTTGCGTGCCAGCCGAGGTTGTGGCTCTGGCCCAACACGAGCCAGAACGGTTGCTTCGCACCGCTGACGGTGAGGTCGGTGCTCGTGCGGGTGGAGCCGGTGATGTGGAGCTTCGGGCTCGCCTTCGTGGTGCGCTCGGGCACGAGCGGCTTCATCGAGGGGTCGGCGGTGCCCCCGGCGGCCGAGCGCAGGACCAGGCGGTCGAGGTCGAACCCGGTGGTCGAGCCCCTGGTGGTGCGCAGGGTCACCTTGCCCGTGGGCAGGCGGAGGGCGGCGCCGTCGCACGAAGCCAGGCTGACGGCCTTGTCGGCGAGCAGGTCGGCGGTGGTTCCATGCAGCGACACGCCGACCGGCTTGCCGTCGACCTCGACCAGGTCGGTGCGGCAGGAGGGGTCGATGCGCTTCGGTGGGGCCGAGACGTGGATGCCCGGGATGGCGATGTCGACGATCCCGATCGGCATCACCACCGGCGTGCCGGTGAACCAGTCGAGCGTGTTGACGTCGCGCACCGATGGGATGGCGGGGTCGACGGAGAGGCGGACGTGCGTGCCCGCCACGGGGTGGTCGAGCTTCACGTCGACGGTGTGGCGAGCGTTCTCCGGCTTCTGGTCGCGGATGGCCGGAAGCTCGATCTTCTGGACGAGCTTGCCGTCCACCTCGAGGTCGAGCGCCCGCGGGACCGAGTGGCGCCCGTCGTTCAGCAGCGTGATCGAGAAGTGGTCGAAGGTCGTCGGCTTCGGGACCACGTAGTCGACGTACTCGCCGTGCTGGTCCAAGAAGCCGGGGGAGTACCAGGTATCGGGATCGCCGTCGATGGCGTTGCTCGCCCGGTTGTCGATCCCGCCGGGGAGACGTCGTTTGGAGGAGGCCGTGACCCCGCCGCCGCTGGCATCGGGAAGGCCGAGGGCCTGGTCGAGCACGGGGTCGGTGGCCGAGTTGGACAGGCGGACCTCGCCGGAGAGGCTGAAGGAGCGGCCGGCGGGCAGCGTGAACGTCCGCGCCATCGAGGGCTCCGGATCGGTTCGGACGGCGACGGTGCCGGCCACCCGCTGACGGGTCAGCACGACGGCGAGCGCGTGGTCGTTGGCGGCCGTTCCCACCTGGTCGAGGAGGTCGGTCGGCAGGCGGACCACGTCGTCGGCGACAGGGGTCGAGCCGTCGGCGTCGGTGGCCACGACCTCGGCGAGGCCCACGGCACTGATGCCGTCGTAGCGTCGGAGGTGGTCGGGCTTCGTGTTGGTGATCGTGATCTCGACGGTCTTGAACGAGGCCTTGGGGAAGTGGAGCGTCTGGCCGGGGGTGGTGTCGCCGGTGGCAGCGTTCCGTGACTCCTTGTCCAGCTCGAAGTGGTGCGGCTTGCCACCGTCGAGGGACACGTCGACGCCGGTGATGAACCGGTTCCGGACCCCGCCCAGGGCCTGCAGGACGCGGAGGTGGTCGGTCGTCACGCTCGTGCGGTAGTGGAGCTTCAAGGTCTCGCCGTCGGCCGAGTCGAAGCCGCCGGTGCGCCATGCCGTCGTGGTGTTGCCGTCGACGGCGTTCACCGGGTTGTCCTCGGGGGTGAGCGAGACCGAGTTGCCGTAGCTGGTCGCCTCGGCCCAGACACCGCCGCGGCTCTCGGTCACCGTGGCGGCGTCGTCGCCGGCGCCGGCGCCTGAGATCGCGGCCGGCTGGTCGTCGACCTTCCCGAACAGCGTGAGCCGCTGATCCTTGGGGTCGGTCACGAGGGACTTCTGGCCGGCGCGCTCGGTGATGCCCGTGGTGTCGCGGACCGTGCCCCAGCGCCGGGCCTGGCGGCGGTTGGTGTCGGTGACGACCAGCACGGCGTTGCGGTCGAGTTGGGCCTTCGTCGCCTTGGCCGGGTGGGCATCGGTGGCGAGCGTCCCCGCGTACATGATGAGCTCGCGACCCGTCAGCAGCCCTGCCGAGGCCACGTCGACGAGGCCGTCGCCGTCGCCGTCGAGGATCACGGGCCGATCGGCCGAGGCGGTGCGGACGATCTTCTCCTTGCCCTGCACGGGGAGGATGCCGACCTGGGGCGGATCGGGGAGCGATGGCGGTGTGAGGAGCGCGGCTTCGTCGTTGAGCGGGAGATCGCGGCGCGGGGTGTTGCGAGCGGTGCCGCCGAAGCCGAGCGGGGTGGCGATGTCGGGGGCGTGGCTCAGCAGGTCCCACAGCTGGCGGGGGCGCGGGGTGTTGTACCGCTCGTAGGTGATGTCCGAACGGACCGCGATGTCGCCCACGCCCATGAAGCGGGCGATCGGCGCGAGGGCTCGGGCGTCGAAGGTCTGCTCCTGGAGCCGGTGGTCGAGCGCGTCCAGCAGGTCGGCAGAGGGTGGCGATCCGTAGGGGATGAGCTCGCGGGCCACGTAGGGCCGGTTCATGATCCCCGGGGTGATCGGATCCACGGTGGTGCCCCAGCGGTACGACGCGAAGTCCGCACCGGGAACCTCGAGGACGCGGGTGCCGTCGTCGCGGCGGTCGAGGGCGTGGGCCGCGTCGTACCAGTAGGAGGGGATGTCCTCCTTGCGATCGAGGTTCGAGTCGACGATCTGACCGCGCCACAGCGGGGGGAGGGCCAGCACGGCGAGGACCATGACCCCGGCGGTCGCGGGCCGGGCCCAGCGCTGCCGGTCCTTGGTGACGGCGGCGATGAGGGCGCCGACGAAGATCGACAGGGAGAGCACGACGAGGGGTGCCGCGCGCGGGAGGCTGCGCATGGACAGCCCGACGTCGGATTGCAGGAACGCCTTGATGGCCGCACCCGACGGCGGGGGCGAGTCCCAGGGGTGGGCGCCGACGGCGAGGAACAGCCCGACGACGAGCAGGAGCAGGAAGAACGCCCGATCGCGGAAGCGGGTGAACGCGGCACCGAGGAGGCCGAGGCCGGGGAGCACGTAGGTCAGCAGCAGCACCGGCAGCCGAGTCGTGTACGTCTGCGACGGTGCGATCCACGGCCCGTAGCGGTCCTCGCCGTAGAAGAACCAGTAGCCGATCCCCCGGAGCACCTCGAGCGACAGCGATGCCGTGGCCACGGTCTCGGCGGTCTCGGTGTACCGGAGGATCTCGATCCCGTAGCTGCCCTGCGCCCAGAGGCCGGCCAGCCACCACAGCGAGCAGCCGATGGTCAGGGCCCCGATGCGGCCGACGACCTTCATGGCATCGCGGAACCGGACCTCGCGGGTGATGACGACCTCGCTGGCGATCCACAGCACGGGGCCGATGCCGACGAGGAGCAGTGACGTTGCGTTGACGCTGCCGATCGTGGCCACCACCAACGCAAAGAGCGCCGGGTACCGCCAGCCACCCTTCCGCAGCGCGAGCACGGTCAGGCCGATCAGCCAGGGCAGGCCGGCGTAAGGGAGGAGGATGACCGAGAGCCGCGCCGCCAGCGTGAGGACGTACGGCGTGAGTGCGTAGCAGAAGGTCGCCGCGGTGACGTGCGGGCCCTCTTGGCCGAGGGTCTTGAGCAGGAAGCGGACGCCCAGCCCGGCGAGGAACAGGATCGAGCCGAGCCAGAGGCGCTGGGCGACCCAGTCGGGCACGCCCGCGTTCTGGAACGCCCAGTACCACGGGCCGATGGGCCACAGGTATCCGATGTTCTGGTGGGTGACCGTGCCCATCCCGATGTTCGGGTCCCACATCGACGACGCGCGGGCCAGCATCTTGCTGGGATCCAGGTAGAGGTAGGTCTTGGTGTCGGCGCCGACGTAGCCCGGCTTGGTCAGCAGCAGCGGCAGGTAGATCGTGATGGCGAGGATCCCGGACGGCACCGCTTCGCGCAGGCGCCGCCGGAGCGTGGGGGTCAACCGCGCCAGCCGGCGCGCAGGCCGGGGCGACCGAGCGCCTCGTCGGCCAACGTCTCGAGGACACGGGTGGCGGTGTTCGTCCACGTGAAGCCACCGGCGTGCTCGAGCGCACCGGCGCTCAACCGCTCGCGCAGCGTGGCATCGGTGGCGATCCGGGCGATGTGGCGGGCGAGATCGGCTTCGTCGTCCGCCAGCAGGCCGCTGACGCCGTCGCTGACGGCGTCGAGGTGCCCGGGGATGCGGGTGGCCACCGAGGGCGTCCCGCACGCGGCGGCCTCGGTGAGCGTCATGCCCCAACCCTCTCGTACCGAGGCCGAGGTCACGGCCCAGGCGGACCGGTAGATGTCGACGAGCTGGTCGTCATCGACGCGACCGGCGAAGCGCACGAAGCCGCCGGCGTCGAGCGAATCGACCAGGGCCTCCAGCTCGCCCTTGTCCGGGCCGGTGCCGACGATGAGCAGCTCGAGCTCGGGGGCCGAGCGCCGGGCCGCGACCACCGCTCGGATCAGGCGGTCGAACCGCTTCACCGGCACCAGCCGGCCGACGCCGACCACGAGCGGCGTGGGGCTCCGGGTGCCGCCAGGCGTGAACCGAGCGTCGACGCCGGGGGGGACCACCTCGACCAGCTCGTCCTTGAAGCCGACGTCGAGCATCTCGGCCTTCGAGGACGGCGACAGGGTGATCATGCGCGAGCGGCGGTACAGCCGGGGAGCGACGACCCGCTCGACCGTGTCGCCGAGGCGGGCCAGGCGTGGCGGCAGCACCATCTTCCACATGTCGGCGTGGATGTGGTGCAAGAACACGACGCGGGGGCCGGTGGCCCACAGCGGCGAGAAGAACGGCATGCCGTTCCAGATCTCGACCAGGCCGTCGCGCCGGCCGTAGCGGTGCAGCGCCTCGCTGCCCGCGGCGCGGGGGAAGACGAGGTAGCGGCCCGCCTTGCGGATGACGTCGTACCCGTCGCGCACGGCCGTGGGCGGGTGACCCTGGGCGTAGGAGGTGCGCATGACGACCTCGATGCCGGCCTCGGACCAGCGCCGTGCAATCTCGGCGGCGTGGACCTCCGAACCGCCGGCCTCGACGTCGTCGAGGTCGCGCCACGCCAGCAGGTGGATGCGGCGAAGCCCGGCGGCTGCGGCCAGGTCGCCGAGCTTGAGGCGGGGGTCGGGGTCGGTCGTCACAGGGGTGTGTGGGGTGCTGAGTACCGGGGCATTGGGGGGTGGTGCGTTACGCTGCTCGCCGGTCGATGCCCACCTAGGGGGCTCCGGAGCACCCTAGTGCCGCACCCCCGATCGCTCACTGCATCGGCGTCCCGACCCCCCGGAGGCTTACCCGCATGTCCACGCCAGCAGCCGCCACCTTCGATGAGGTCCAGGCCGTTGTCGCCGAGGTGGAGGGGTGGATGACACCCGGCCAGGCCCGGCGGCTCTGGACCTGTGCCCGCACCGTGCGTCCGGGGCGACAGATCGTCGAGATCGGGTCGTTCCGTGGTCGCTCGATGATCGTGCTCGCGTCTGCGGCCGAGCCCGGCGTCGAGCTGGTGGCCATCGATCCGCATGCCGGCAACGACCGCGGGCCCCACGAGTTCGAGGGCTTCGAGGAGCAGGCGTCGGAGGACCACGACGTCTTCCTCGCCAACCTGGCCAAAGCGGGTGTAGGTGATCGGGTGCGCCACGTGCGCAAGTTCTCCAGCGAGGCACTGGCCGATGTCCCGGGCGAGATCGACCTGCTCTACATCGACGGCGCCCACCGCCTGAAGCCTGCTCTCGACGACATCCGCCGATGGAGCGCCAAGGTCCGTCCCGGTGGCGACGTGTTGATCCACGACTCGTTCTCGTCCGTCGGCGTGACGGGCGCGATCGCTGCCTCGTTGCTGCTCTCGAAGGACTGGCGCTACCTCGGTCGCTCGGAGTCGATGACGCACTACCGCCGCGAGCCGCTCGGCAAGGGGGAGCGGGTCCGCAACATCGGCAGACAGCTCGTCTCGCTGCCGTGGTTCCTGCGAAACCTGGTCATCAAGGCCCTGATCCTGGGCAAGCTCGGGTTCTTGACCAAACCGATCTTCGGCCACGACCCGACCACGTGGCCCCACTGACGTGACCCGCTCCACGCCGAAGGCGTCCCTCACGATCGTCATGCCCGTGTACAACGAGCGCGAGACGCTGCGGACCGCCCTCGACCGGCTCATCGCCGTGACCATGCCGATCCCCACCGAGATCCTGGTGGTCGACGACGGCTCCACCGACGGGTGCATCGACACCATCGCGGACCACGTCACGTCGGGAGCCGTGCGGCTCCTCACCCAGGATCCCAACCAGGGCAAGGGAGCGGCCCTGCGCCGCGGCATCGCCGAGGCCACCGGTGACCTGCTGACGGTCCTCGACGCGGACCTCGAGTACGACCCCGCCGACTTCCCGTCCCTGCTCCAGCCGATCCTCGACGGCGACGCCAACGTGGTCTACGGCGCCCGCTCCTACGGCGGCCACGCCGCCTACTCCTTCTGGTTCGTGCTCGGGAACAAGATGCTGGCGCTGTGGGCGTCGTTCCTGTTCGACGCCTGGCTCACCGACATCGAGACGTGCCTGAAGGTGGCGCCCGCGGAACACTGGCGGAGGGTCGACCTGCGCTCGAACGGCTTCGGCATCGAGGCCGAGCTCACCGGGAAGCTCCTCACCATGAAGGAGCGCATCTTCGAGGTGCCGATCTCCTACCGGGCCCGCGGCCGCGAAGAGGGCAAGAAGATCGAGTGGACCGACGGGGTCGCCGCCCTCTGGATCCTGCTGCGCATCCGCGTGCGGGGGAAGTGACGGGGAGGTGACCCCCGATCCGGTCCGGCTCCTGCCGAGGGGCCGAACGGCGGTGCTGCTGTTCGTGTTGGTGGCCGTGGCCTTCGTGATCCGGGTCGATGCCCTGCGCAACGGAGCACCTGACGTGCCGGAGTTCGGCGACGGGCACAACTACCAGGTGCTCGGGCGTGACCTCGCCGACGGTCACGGCTTCATCCGCCCCGTGGAGTTCGAGCGCACGGGGGTGCGCATCGCCACCGCTGAGTACCCGCCGGCGCTCCCGGTCGTGCTGGCGGTGGCCGACAAGCTCGGCGTCGACGGCGAGACAGGCCGGCGCACGCTGCTGTGCCTGGTCGGAGCGATCACCGTCGGCTTGGTCGGCCTCGTGGGGCGCCGCCTCGGGGGCGACGCCGTCGGTCTCCTGGCGGCCGCGCTCGCCGCCGTGCACCCGGCATTGGTGAACCTCGACGTGTCGCTGGGGTCGGAGTCCCTGGCGGCGTGCCTCGGTGCGGCGGTGCTCCTGGCCGCGCTCGCGGTCTGGGACTCGCCAACGTGGCGCCGGTGGATCGCGCTCGGCGTGGTGCTGGGTGTCGGCTGTCTCGTGCGGTCGGAGTTCCTCCTGCTCGTGCCGGTCCTGCTGGGGGTCCTGGCCTGGCGGCAGTCCGAGGCATGGCCGGCTCGGCTCCGGTCGGCAGGGATCGGGCTCGCGGCGGTCGTCGTGGTGCTGGCGCCCTGGACGGTGCGCAACGCCGTGGCGTTCCACCGGTTCGTGCCGGTGTCGAACAACCTTGGGTCCGTCCTGCGGGGAGCGAACTGCGGGCCGGCCTACCACGGTCCCTACAAGGGGCTGTGGGTCGAGAGCCTGAGCACTCAGACGAGCGCGGTCGACCCGGGTCACGAGTGCTTCACCGGCTTCGCCGTGGGCAACGGCACCGACGAGGCGGAGGCGGCGGCCACGTTGCGCGATGACGGCCTGTCCTACGCCAAGCACCACCTCGGTGACCTGCCGGGGGTGGCGGTGGCCCGGCTCGGCCGCACGGTCGGGCTGTACCGGTTCCAGCAGCAGGCCAACTTCGCCCGCCTCGAGGGCCGGGACACGGCGCGGGAGCGCGGGGGCACCCGGGCCTTCCAGCTCTTCGCGGTGGTCGGACTGGCCGGCGTGGCCGCCGGCGGCTGGCGGAAGCGGGAGCGGCTGTTGCCCCTGACCGTCCTGGGTGCGGTCCTGGTCACCGTCGTCGTCACGTACGGCAACCCGCGCTTCCGGGCCACCGCCGAGCCGGCCGTCGTGCTCCTCGCCGCCCTGGCCGTGGTGGACCTGGTCCGCTGGCTCGCGCATGGCCCAGTCCGTCGAGCCGGCGTCGTTCCCGGCGGCTTCGAAGCCGAGCCCGCCGAGCAGATCGACGACGCGCCCTCGGGACAAGACCTGGTGGCGCCGTAGGTCTCGCGGTCGCCGAGCCTGGCCTGCCGCAGGTCGGTAGCGTCGGTGGGGTGATCGCGCAGGCGCCGTTCGGACGCACGGGACATCAGAGCAGCCGGTTGATCTTCGGTGCCGCGGCGCTGTCGCGCATGCGCCAGGACCGCGCCGACGAGCTGTTGCCGCTGCTGCTTCGACACGGCATCAACCACCTCGATGCCGCGGCGAGCTACGGCGATGCCGAGCTCCGCCTGGCCCCCTGGCTGGCTGCGCATCCCGGTCGGTTCTTCGTGGCCACCAAGACCGGCGAACGCACCGGCGATGCCGCCCGCGCCGAGCTGGAGCGCTCGCTCGAGCGCCTCGGGGTCGACTCGGTCGATCTGATCCAGCTCCACAACCTGGTGGAGCCCGACGAGTGGGAGACCGCCCACGGGCCCGGCGGCGCCGTCGAGGCCATGGTCCGAGCGCGTGACGAAGGCCTGGTCCGCGCCATCGGCGTGACCGGCCACGGCTTGCGCATCGCCGGCATGCACCTGCGCAGCCTCGAGCGCTTCGACGCCGACTCGGTCCTGTTCCCGTTCAACTTCAGCCTCCTGCAAGACGAGGGCTACCGCACCGATGTGGAGCGCCTGCTCGCGGTGTGCGACGCCCGGTCGGTGGCCGTGCAGACCATCAAGTCCGTCGCTCGGCGGCGGTGGCCCGCAGACTTCGAGGGCCAGCGGTTCAGCTGGTACGAGCCGCTCACCGATGCCGACGCCATCGGCCGGGCGGTCCGGTACGTCCTCGCCCGCCCGGCGCTGTTCGTGAACACGTCGAGCGACGCTCACCTGCTGCAGGCCGCCATCGATGCCGCCGAGGACGGCGGACCGACGCCCACCGATGCGGAGCTCGAAGCCGATGCGGTCGCCCATGGCATCCATCCGATCTTCGACGGCGCCGACCTCGAACGCATCGATCTCGGGAACTGACCCGGCGCGGCGTGGGGGCCCCGCTGGACCTCTCGGCTCGAGGGGCGGTGCGGTAGCGTCGAACGCTATGCACGAGGCCCCGTCCCGCTCCGTCCTGGTCACCGGGGCGGCCGGTTGGCTCGGCCAGAACCTGGTGCGTGAACTGGTCGCCGGGGGCCGCGAGACGGTGCGCTGCCTCGTCCAGCACGCCGACGAAGGTGCGCTGCTCGAGGTGCTCTCGCCCACCGTGCAGCCCGTCGTCGGCGACGTGCGCGATCCCGCGGCCATCGAGCGCCTGTTCGATGGCATGGGCTCGGCCACGGTGTTCCATGCCGCCGGCGTGATCCACCCGCCCGGGACCACCCGGATGTTCTTCGACGTCAACGTCGGTGGCACCCAGATGGTGCTCGACGGTGCCCGCCGCGCCGGCGCCGCCCGGTTCGTCCACGTGTCCTCGAACTCGCCGTTCGGGGCCAACGAGCGGCCCACCGATCGCTTCACCGAGGACAGCCCGTTCAACCCCTACCTCTCCTACGGGCGCTCGAAGCTCGAGGGCGAGGAGCTCGTCCGGCGAGCGCATGCTCGTGGCGACCTCGAGACGGTGATCGTGCGGCCGCCGTGGTTCTACGGCCCGCACCAACCGGCCCGCCAGGACCAGTTCTTCTCGGCCATCCGCAAGGGCCGCTTCCCGTTGATCGGTGACGGCAGGCAACAGCGCTCGATGGCCTTCACCGGGAACCTGGTGCAGGGCTGCCTGAAGGCCGAGACGGCGTCGGCGGCGCCCGGCCAGGCTTACTGGATCGCCGATGCCGAGCCCTACGAGCTGCGCGAGATCTTCGACGGCGTGCGGTCCGCGCTGCGGGCCGAGGGACTGTCGGTCAAGGACGGCACGGGACCGCGGCTTCCACGCATCGCCGCCGACATCGCCGTCCGGGCCGACACGTGGCTGCAGGCCGCCGGCAAGTACGTCCAGCCGCTCCACGTCCTGGGTGAGCTGCGCGACACGATCGCGTGCGACATCACCAAGGCCCGCAAGGAGCTCGGCTACGAGCCCGAGGTCGGGCTGGTCGAGGGCATGCGCGCCAGCATCCGCTCCTGCCTGGCCCGGGGAGCCCGGCTGTGAGCGCCAAGAAGGTGATGATCACCGGCGGCAGCGGCTACTTCGGTGCGCTCCTGGCCGAGCGTGCGATCGCCCGCGGCGACGACGTGCGGATCTTCGACCTCAACGAGCCCACGGATCCGATCGAGGCCGAGGTCGTCCTCGGCGACGTGCGCGACCGCGATGCGGTGCGCAAGGCCTGCGAGGGGGTCGACGTGGTGCTGCACAACGTGGCCCAGGTACCGCTGGCGAAGGACGCGGAGCTGTTCCGGTCGGTCAACGTCACCGGCACGGCCAACGTGCTGCTCGCGGCCCGGGACGCGGACGTCGCCAAGGTCGTCCACACCTCGTCCAGCGCCATCTTCGGCATCCCTGAGCGCAACCCGGTCACCGAGGAGACGCCGGGCCGACCGCTCGAGGCCTACGGCCGGGCCAAGCTCGAGGCCGAAGGGCTGTGCCACGACGCCGCCGCGGCCGGTCTCGACGTCAGCATCATCCGGCCCCGCACCATCCTCGGGCACGGCCGGCTCGGCATCATGGCCATCCTGTTCGAGTTCGTGGCCGAGGGCGCGCCGGTGTTCGTGTTCGGCACCGGCGACAACCGGTACCAGTTCGTCCACGCCAACGACCTCGCCGATGCCACGTTGCTCGCCGGCGATCGAGCGGGTGCGGAGACCTACAACATCGGTGCCGACAACCCGAGCACGATGCGCGAGACCATCTCCGCCCTCACCGAGCACGCCGGCACCGGGTCGAAGGTCCGGTCCCTGCCGACCGGTCCGGCGGCGGCGGCCATGAAGGGCCTGGCCGGCGCCGGGCTGGTGCCGTTCGCCCCGTACCACTGGCTGCTGTACGGCGAGTCGCTCTACTTCGACACCTCGAAGGCCAAGGACCAGCTCGGCTGGCAGCCCACGCGCACGAACGGCGAGTCGCTCATCGAGTCCTACGAATGGTTCGTCGCCCACCGCGCCGAGCTCGCCGAGCGTCACGGATCGCACCACCAGTCCCCGGTGAAGCTGGGCGTGCTGAAGGTGCTCAAGAAGCTGCCGTGACCGCGACCGAGACGGTGACCGAGCCGGAGACCGACGCGCCCGTGCCCGCGGCCGTGCGATCCCGCCCGTGGGATGCGGGGGTCCGCGGCGAGAACCTGTTCACCCTCGGGTGCTGGGCCGTCGTCACCGTCCCGCTGGTCGTCGCGGCCGTCGCTGCGGTCCGCCCCCGCTGGTTCCCGATCCAGGACCTGGCCCAGTACGAGCTGCGGGTCCGTGACGTCGGCGGTCGCCACACGCCGCTCATCGGCCTGGCCGGTCGCATCGGGCCCTGGTACGACCCCGGCAGCCACCCCGGTCCGCTCAGCTTCTGGATGCTGGCGCCCGTCTACCGCCTGCTCGGCAGTTCGTCGGCCGCCCTGGTGGCCTCCGCGATCTTCCTCCACGCCTCGGCCATGGGACTCGTGTTGTGGATGGCCAAGCGGCGCGCCGGGGTGCCGCTCGTCGCCGTCACGGCCGGCGCGCTCGCCGTGCTCACCCGCTTCTACGGCCCGAACGTGTTCATCGAGCCGTGGAACCCGTACCTGCCCGTGTCGTGGTGGCTCGTGCTGCTCTTCGCGGTGTGGTCCGTCGTCGACGGCGATCTGCCGATGCTGATCCCAGCGGTCGTCGCCGGCTCGTTCTGCGCGCAGACGCACCTGCCCTACGTCGGCCTCGTCGGCGGGCTCGGCGCCTTCCTGCTCGTCCCCCTCGCCCTCAGCTTCCGGCAGGCCCGGCGGGCCGAGGATCGAGGTGAGAGCCGGCGGATCGCCCGGTGGAGCATCGGCGGGGCCGTGCTCGGCGTCGCGCTGTGGACCCCGCCCGTGATCGACCAGATCTGGGGCCAGGGCAACCTCAGCCGCATCAAGGACTCGGTGTCGAACCCGACCGAGGGCGTCTCGGGCTTCGTGCACGGTCCGGCCGAGCTGTTGCGGAACCTCGATCCGACCGCCCTGCTCGCCCACCACGACCTCACGGGTGTGAGCCACGCGGGTGGGCTGAACGTGCCCGCCGCGCTGCTCCTCGTCGTCTGGGCGGCCTGCGCGGTCGCCGCGTGGCGCTTCGGCCATCGGCAGGTCCTCCACCTCCACGTGGTGGTGGCGGCGGCCCTGGCCCTGGCCCTGTTCTCGTCGACACGGATCTACGGGTTGCTGTGGTTCTACCTGTTCCTCTGGGCCTGGGGCCTGGCCATGGTGATGCTCATCGCCTCGGCGTGGACGCTCGTGCTGTTGGCGCGGTCGCGCCTCGCGGCGCCCGCCCGGCAACGCTTGCCGATGGCAGCCACCGCCCTGGGTGTCGCGGTGGCCGTGGTGGCGGCGTCGGCCTTCGCCGTGCACAACCGGAACACCGAGCCGACCCGCACCGACCTGTCCCACGAGCTGGGGGTCGTCAGCGGTCAGCTCATCCACGCGCTGCGATCGGAGCAGGTGCCGGGCGACGGGCCCGAGGGTCGCTACCTCGTGCGCTGGACCGACCCGGTCACGATCGGGTCGCAGGGGTGGGGCCTGGTCGACGAGCTCGAGCGCAACGGCCTGCACGGCGGGTTCGACAGCCAGTTCGGCGTCGGTGGTACCAAGCACCGCGTCCTGCCCGTGCGGAACGCCACGGCGATCATCGAGATCGTGGTGGGCGACACCGCCATCGCGGAGTGGGATGCCAAGGCCGATGCCACCCGCGTCGCATTCGTCGACACGCGCACCGTCGCCCAACGCCGCCGCTATGCGGCGATGGTCGACTCGGTGGAGTCCAAGCTCCTGGCCGCGGGGCTGACCAAGCAGGCCAAGTCGTGGCCCAACAGCCAGTTCACGACCTCGCTCGACACCGCGGTGCCCGAGGACCTCCATGCCCTGATGCGCACCGTCTTGGACATCCCCTCGCCCGTCGCGCTCTACCTGCAGGCGCCCCCCACCACCTGACGTCTCTGTACATCATGGATCGCGGCGGTTGTACACTTGGCCGGATGGACGTCGGGATCGCAGAGCTCCGAGCCAACCTCAGCGAATGGCTCGCCGCGGCCAGCGGCGGCGAGGAGGTCGTGGTCACCGACCGCGGCGTTCCGATCGCCCGGCTGCTCCCGGTGGCCGGCTCGTCGACCATCGATCGCCTCACCGCCGAGGGTGTCATCGCTCGTCCTGACCGCGCCAGACGACCGAAGGCACGTGGCCGCAAGCTGCCCGTCGCGCGCCGGCCGATCTCCGACGCGGTGACCGAGCAGCGGCGCTGAGGGTGGCCGTCGTCTACTTCGATTCCAGCGGGCTCGTGAAGCTGTTGGTCGAGGAGGCCGGGAGCGGCCTCGCCGCCGACCTGTGGGACGGATGCGACGCGGCCGTGTCGAGCCGGCTGGCGTACGCCGAGGTGAGCGCCGCCCTCGCGGCTGCTCGCCGCAACCACGATCTTGACCAGCCGGGCTTCGCCTCTGCACAACGCTCCTGGACGGAGTTCTGGGCCGCGGTTCGACCGGTCGAGCTCACGGCTCGCGTCGAGCGGTCGGCGGGCGTGCTCGCCGTCCGCCACGCGCTTCGCGGGGCAGACGCCGTCCACCTGGCGAGTGCGATCGCTCTCGATGACCCGGAGCTCGTGGTCGCGGCCTGGGATCGCCGGCTCCATGCCGGCGTGGTCGCGGCACGGCTCGCGGTGGCGCCGGCGACCCTGCCCGGCTGATCAGCCTGCCGGCGACCGGCGCGCCGGACCTCAGGCGAGGAAGTGGGCGGCGTTGCGGCTGGCGATGGCCATGATCCCGGCCTGAGGGTTGACGCCGGGAGCGTCGGGGAGGAGCGAGGCGTCGTTCACGCGCAGGTTCTCGTAGCCGCGGACCCGTCCGAAGCTGTCGGTGCCGGAGAGCCGTGGCGCCTCGCCCATCCGGATGCTGCTGGTGAGGTGGACGGTCATGAGGTTGGCGGCCTTGGGGCTGACGGCGTCCCACCACGGCGCCAGGTCGGCCCGCGTGCGGGCCACCCCGGCCCCGGTGACGGACGGGTACAGCTCCAGGGCGCCGGCGGCGAGCAGGGCCTCGCCCAGCGCCACCAGGCCCTGGGCCAGCTTCGAGAGGTCCGACGACGTGAGCCGGTACGTCACGATCGGCGCCGACAGCCCGGGCACCGAGATGACGGCGCCGGAGCCCTCGCTGCGGATCGCGGCGTAGTACACGCCGATGTTGCGCCAGTCCGCGAGGGCATCGTCGAAGGGCACGGCCGCCTCGGCGAGGGCCATGGCGACGTGGCCCCGACGGCTCGCCGACCCACCGATCGTGAAGTGCGGCGCGAACTCGGTGATGCGGTGCATCGGGATGTCGTCGTGGTCGATCGGGAACGGGAAGCGGGCCGCGATCTTGATGGTGGGATGGAGCTTCAGGCCACGTCCGATGCCGCGCCAGATGCCGCTGCGCTGCAGCAGGGCGGGGGAGTGGATGGCACCGCCGCACACGACCACGTCGTCGGCGACGAAGCGCACGGCCTCGGACGTGCCGTCCTCCCGGAGCAGCGTCGCCCGCGCTCCCGTGATGCGCGGGCCGGCCCGCTCGAGCTTCGAGATCCGGCACCCTGCGACCACCTCGGCGCCGGACTCGACGGCCCGCGGCAGGTACGTGCGCGCCATCGTCTGCTTGGTGCCCCGGCCGCGCTCGTCGTAGCGGAAGACCCGGGGGAACTCGGTGGAGCGCCAGCCCAGCTTGGTGGCGCCGTCGTCGAGCACGGCCGACGAGCGCGGCGGCGGTCCGGGGAGCGACGACACGCCGATCTCCTCCTCGACGCGGGCCGCGTGGGCATCGAGGGCCTCAGGACCGAACTCGTCGATCTGGTACTTCACCCGCCATTGCTCGGTCAGCTCGGCCGGGAGCCGGTGCCAGAGGCCGCTGTTGACCTCGGTGCTGCCGCCGACGCAGCGTCCCTCGGTGTATGCGATCGGTGGTTGCCCGAGTGCGCCGGCCCCGCCCTGGTGGCGGTACTTGGCGACCATCTCGTCGAGGGAGAACGGCTGGTGCGCGTCCGGGTCGACCCGGGGACCTTCCTCGACGACCGTGACCGCCCGTCCGGCCTCGGCCAGGCGCACCGCGGTGGTGGCCCCGCCGGCACCGGAGCCGATGACGAGGACCTCCGTCTGGACCTCCCTCACGTTCCGACCTCGTTCACGCCGCTGCCGCCTCGAGCTTCTCCTGCTCCGCGAACAGCACGAGCGAGCGGAGGGCCCGCGCCCATTGGCGGACGAGCCCGATCGGATGCGTCTCCAGCCAGGTGAGCTGGTCGGCGTCGGACCGCCCGGCACCGAGGAGGCGGCGGGCCCGAGCCCAGCTGCCGACGCCGACGCTGATCGCGGTGATGCCGGCGCGCAGGAACTCCGGCATGGCGGCCAGCGAGCCGCCCACGAACGACACCACCTCGGCACGGATGCGTGGGTCATCGGTGGTGATCATCGAGGCGACCACCTGGCGTTCGAACGACAACATCGGGCCTGAGCTTAGACCGCGCCCCCGAGCAGGCCTTCGGGCCCGGACCGGCTCGGAGCCGGCCGGGCACCGGCGATGGTGCCGGGTGAGCGAGAGGCTCGCCCTACACTCGCCCGCCATGGCTGTGACCGAGGAGGCCGCCCCGGTCGACGAGGGCGTTGCGGTCGCGGCGGTGGTCGCGGCGCTGGTCAGCGTGCTCGGCACGGCGACCTACCTGGCCGACGGCCACCGCTCGCGGTTCGGCTCGCTGCTGTCGCAATCAGGCATCGGCGTCACCGTGGCCTTCGTCCTGCTCGGGTATGCCGTCCACCGGCCGGTGGTGCGGGCCATGGAGGGGGCGGCGTTGCCCTCCTACCGCTCGCAGGTCCGCGCCTGGCTGCTGCGGATCGTCCCGGTGGCATGGGTGGTCGTGGTGGCCGGGTACCTCTTTCCGCCCGCGACCGGTGCCGCGATGCCGACGGGCTCGTTCGGCACCGCGGCCGCCGGATCCACGAGCGTTCCCCTCGCCGACCTGGTGCGGAACCTCCTGTTCGTGGCGCCCTACCGGCGGCTGGTCGAGCCGGGCCCCGTGGTCCACCTGTGGCCGGTCGCGGCCGCCGTCCTCTACTGCCTCGTGGTCCCCGCCCTCGGCCCCGTCCTCACCCGGCCCTTCCGGCCGTTCCGCTCGAACGCCGCGGGCTCGTGGGTCCTCGCCGGTGGCCTGGTCGTCACCGCGATCGTGTGGCGGCTGCTGGCGTCCGACGATGTGGGGCTCGTGCTCTGGCTGCCCGCGCACCTCGATGCCTTTGCTGGCGGCATCGCCATTGCCGTGGCGACGTCGAACGAGCGGATCGCATCGCTCCTGGCCAGGCGGGTCTCGGTCGTCGTGGGCGCCGTCGTCGCGGTGGCGATCGTCGTCGTCACCAGCGTGGCGCTCGACGACCAGCGCCAGCAGGTCGTCGTCGTCGGTTGGCGCGGCCTGGTGCAGCACCTGGCCTTCGTCGGGGCCGCCCTCGCCTTCACCGGCCCGGTCGTGGTCGCCGCGTCGAGGCGGCGAGCGCGGAGCGACCGGTCCGCGTGGGCGAGACCGGGGTTCGTGGCCGGCGCGATCGGCATCGCGTACGCCTCGTACGCCTGGGCGCCCCTGGTGATCGCCCGGTGGGTCAGCGACGGCAGCATCGGTTCGGACGGTGCACCCGCGCCGGCGCACCGCCCGGCCCAGCTCTTCCACACGGCGATGGCCCCGCTCGTCGCCTGGACCCTCGTCGTCACCGCGATCGTGGCCGCCATCAGCTGGTTCGCGGTGCAGCGGCCCTGGTTGCGGTTCGAGCGTCGACCCTTCGGTGCCTTCACCGGTGGCCTCTGGATCATCGGCCTGGCCAGCTTCGCCACCCGCGTGTGGTCGTTCGGCACCGCCACCGCCCGCAACCCCGGCAACGGGGATCCGTTCTACTACCACGCCCAGGCGAACATGCTCGCCGATCGGGTGGGGTTCGGTGAGCCGATCCAGTGGATCACCGAGCACCGGTTCGTGGCCACCGCGATCCACCCGCCGCTGTTCACGCTCTGGCTCACCCCGACGTCGCTGCTCGGGGCACGGGGCTTCCTGTCGCACAAGGTCATGGCCGGCTTGGCGGGCGTGGCGGTGGTGGTCGTGGCCGGGTTCTTGGGCCGGCGCCTGGGCGGGGTGCGAGCCGGCCTGATCGCGGCCGCGCTGGTCGCTCTCAGCCCCGACCTCTGGATCGTCGACGGGACGCTCTGGCCCGAAGGCCTCTACACCGCGCTCGTCGGTCTGGCCCTGGTGGCCGCCTACCGCTGGCGCGATTCGCCGACGTTCCGGGGCGCCGCGCTGGTGGGTGCCGCAGTCGGCGCCGCGATCCTCACGAGAGGCGAGGCCGTCTTCTTGTTGCCGCTGCTGTGCCTTCCGCTGGCGTGGTCCCGGCGGAAGGTGGTGGACCGCTGGCTCGTGCACGCTGCGGTGATGGCGGCGGTGGCGCTCGGGATCCTCGCTCCGTGGACGATCCGCAACCTGGCCACGTTCGACCACGTCGTCCCCGTCTCGACCAACAGCGAAGAGGTCCTGTACTACGCCAACTGCCCGGACGTGTACTCCGGCCCGCTCATCGGGTACTGGTCGTTCAACTGCCAGGAACGGGCCCGCAAGGAGCGCGTCGCCGAGGGGCTGCCCAAGGACCCTCCGGGCGACGAGTCCGACCGCGCCGCGGGCTGGGGCAAGCTCGGGCGGGCCTACGCCACGAGCCACAAGGGCCGCTGGCCGGCGGTGGCGGTGGCCCGCGTGACCCGGGTGTGGGACCTCCAACACGCCGACACCACCGCCCGCGCCCTCACCTTCGAGGGCCGGCCCTACGACTGGGCGAAGCGAGGCCTGCTCGCGTACCGCCTCACGCTCCTCCCGGGCATCGTGGGGCTGTTCGTGATCTGGCGGCGGCGCCGGGCACCGGTGTGGCCGCTGGTCGCCATGATCGCCATGGTCACCGTGACGGCGCTCTCGGTCTACGGTCACATCCGCTTCCGGACGGTCGGAGACCTGGTCCTGCTCGTGTCGGCCGGCGTCGCCATCGATGCTGTCTGCTCCGGTCTACCCGGGTTCCGGCCCGACCCTGAACCTGCTCCTGCTCCCGGCGGAGCACCCCCACCCCATGACCGACGCCACCGACCCCACCGACGCCACCAAGGGCACGGAGCCCGCCGAGACGCCCGCGCCCGCGGCCGCCGCCGGCACCGAGTCGCCGGCGTGGAGCCGTCGACGGCCGCAGTGGCAGACAGCGCTCGCCGTCGGCGTGGTCGGCCTGGTGTTCGTCCTGCCGATGCGCGCGCTCCTGCGGTACCAGGGACCGCCGATGGAAGAGGGCTTCATGCTCGTCTTCCCGGAGCGGGTGCTGGCCGGCGACATGCCCCACAAGGACTTCCTGCACCTCTACGGACCCGGCTCGCTGTGGGCCCTGGCCGCTTGGTACAAGCTCCTCGGCGTCTCGCTGACCGCCGAGCGGCTCTTCGGCATGGCGCAGCTCGGTGCCATCGTCTTCGGCGTGATGGCCCTCGTACGGCCGTGGGGCCGGCGGGTCGTGCTCGCCTCGGGCGTCATCGGCGTGCTGCTCACCACGACCGCCATCGGGCTCACCGCGCTGGCGTGGGACGGCGCCGTCGCCTTGGCGGTCGCGGGCGCCTGGGCGGGCCTGCGTGGTCGGCGTTGGCTCACCGACGCACCCGGCGTCGACCCGTCGGTCGCCGAGCGGGCCGCGGGCCGGTTCCTCATCGCGTCCGGGGCCCTCGCAGGCCTCGCCTTGTTGTTTCGCCCGGACGTGATCGTCGCGGTCGGGATCAGCACCGCCGCCCTCATGACCGGGCTCGGCTGGGGCCGATGGAAGCGTTGGCTCACCGGTGCCGTGCCGGTGCTCTCGCTGTACGTCGTCCACCTCGTCCTCTCGGGCCCGGGCGATGCGATCGAGGGCATGGTCATCCAGCCCGTGTTCGACCTGCGCGACGGGCGCTCGCTCCCTCGCCCGCCGTCGCACACGCACTACGACGGGGCCCTGCAGGCCGTCGCCCAGCTGAGGCAACAGCCCTGGCGCGGGCCGGCCATGAGCGGGCCCTGGCAGATCTACGTGTGGTTCTTCCTGCTGCTCGCCGTGGTCGCGGTCGTCGTCGCCGTCGGCGTGTGGAGCGTCCGCCGCGACCCCGACCGCTGGCAGTCGCGGGTGTTGCTCGTGGCCGGTCTGCTGGGCCTCGGCCTCATGCCGCAGGCCCTGCAGCGACCCGACACCACCCACTTCGCGTGGGTGAGCTGCGTCCCGTTCGCCGTGCTCCCGGCCGCCCTCGCCGAGTTGGGCCGGATCCAGCCCGTCGCCGTGGTCCGCCGCCAGGCCGGCACCATCGCCGCCGCCCTCACGCTGTTGATCCCACTGCTGGTCATCCCGTACTTCAGCACCCGCACCTACGTCGACCTCGTGAAGCAGAGCCGACCCGGCAACGAGGTGTTCGGGTACCCGGTCCGCTACTCGGGCCGCACGTTCTACCTCGGGGCGAAGGACATCGCTCCGGTCGCCCAGAGGATGCTGGACGATGTCGGGCCCAAGATGGCCAAGGGCCAGCGCCTGCTCGTCGGCACCGCTGACCTGCGCAAGACCCCCTACTCGGATGCCTACCTGTACTACCTGCTCCCCAAGATGACGCCGGGCACGCGCTACATCGAGATGGACCCCGGCGTGGCCAACGCCCCGGATTCCGGGCTTGCTCACGAGGTGGCGACGTCCGACTGGCTGATCCTCAGCCACATCTGGGATGCGTGGAGCGAACCCAACGCCTCGCGGGACTTCGGCTCCGCCGCACCCAACCGCGAGGTGCAGCGCCACTTCTGCGCGGTGGGCGACTACCTGCCGTACTTCGAGGTGTACCGGCGCTGTCGCTAGATTCGCCCGGATGCGCAGCCTGGTCGTGGTGCCCACCTACCAGGAGGCCGACAACGTCGCCCGCTTCTTGGATGCGGTGCGAGATGCGGCTCCTGAGGCCGACATCCTGGTCGTCGACGACAACAGCCCCGACGGGACCGGCGACCTGGCCGAGCAGAAGGCCGCCGATCTCGGGCGCATCTCGGTGGTGCACCGTCCGGCCAAGGAAGGCCTCGGCAACGCCTACCGGCAGGGGTTCCGCTGGGGCCTCGACCACGGCTACGACGTCATCGTGCAGATGGACTGCGACTTCTCGCACGACCCCGCGGTCATCCCCGCGCTGATCGGGCTGCTGGCCGACGGCGTCGACTGCGCCATCGGCAGCCGGTACGTGCCCGGGGGGTCCACCCCGGGGTGGCCGTTCCACCGCCGAGCGCTCAGCCGCTACGGCAACCGCTACACGTCGGCCGTCCTGCGGCTCGGCATCCACGACGCCACCGGCGGATTCCGGGCCTACCGCGCGTCCACCCTCGAGCGGATCGAGATCGACACCACGGTGGCGAACGGGTACGCGTTCCAGAGCGAGGTCGCCAAGCGGATGACCGGCGCCAAGCTCGGCCTGCGCGAGCTGCCGATCACGTTCGTCGACCGCGAGTACGGGACCTCGAAGATGTCGGTGCGGATCATGGCCGAGTCGCTCGCCCTCGTGACCGCCTGGGGCCTGAAGGTCCGCCTGCTCGGAGTGCGCGACCGGCTGCGCAACCGGTGAGCGCGGCTCGATGACGAACCGCCGGTTCTGGACCCTGGTCGGTGCGGCGACGACCGTCGGGTTGGTCCTGCGGATCGTCTGGGTGGTCTGGGTCGCGCGGGAACCGGCCAGCCTCTATGACCCGGCCCGGTACCTGGGCTATGCGCGGGCCATCTCCTCGGGCAAGGGCTACATCGAACCGCTGAGCGGGCACCCCACGAGCTACTACCCGCCGGGCTACCCCTGGTTCCTCGGCATCGTGGCCTGGCTCGCGAAGCCGTTCACCCACGACATCCCACTGGCCGGTGGCCTCGCGCAGGCCGTCCTCGGTGCCGCCACCGCGGCGCTCGGCGGCCAGGTGGCCCGCCGCCTGGCCGGCGCCTGGGCCGGTGTGGCCGCCGCGGTGGCCCTGGCCCTCTACCCGAACCTGATCTTCCACACCGGCGCCCTGCTCGGCGAGACGCTCTACGACTTCTTGTTCCTCGCCTTCCTCGCCATCGTCCTCGGCGCTCGCTGGTCCGACGGGATCTCGCCGTGGCGGGCCCTGGCGGGCGGGCTCGTCCTCGGCCTGGCCGTGATGGTGCGCCCCATCTCGCTCGCCATCGTCCCGATCGTCATCCTGGCGTGGTGGTGGCAGCAGCGGACCGTGGTCCGCGACCGAGGCGCCGAACGGGCCTTCGTGCCCGACTCCGCAGATCTTGCGGTCGCGGACGATGCCGAGGCGCCGTCCGCGGTGCGCGTCGAGCACGGGACGCGGCCGCTGCGCGTGGGCCTCCTCTCGCTCGTGCTCGTCGCAGGGGTGGTGGCCTGCATCGTGCCGTGGACCGTGCGAAACGAGATCCGGATGCACCACTTCGTGCTGATCAGCACGAACACCGGTGACAACTTCTGCATCGGCCACGCGGAGGGCGCTACCGGGGCGTTCGGGCTCCGCAAGGATTGCCTGGTCGAGTACAACCTGCTCGACGGGCCCGACAGCGAGGTCAAGGCCGACAGCGCCAAGCTCCACGCCGGCATCGACGGCATGAAGTCCAACCTCGGCCACGAGCCCTGGATGACCTGGAACCGCTTCTACGTCACCTGGATCCGCGACGGCGATCACGACGCCGTCAACGCCGTCCAGGCCTACCGGACCGACCGTTGGATCGCGATCCCCACCGAGGCCCGCCTGTACCGCATCGCGGACGTCGCCTACTGGTTCGTGGCCCTGGTCGGCGTGGCCGGGCTCGTGAACCTGGTGCGTCGCCGTCGACCCGAGGATCTGCTGCTCGTCGGCTCCGCCGTGATGACGGCGGTGGTCCCGTTGGCGTTCTTCGGCGACAGCCGCTTCAAGGTCCCCGTCATCCCGTTGCTGATCGTCGCCGCCGCGACGCTGCTGGCCCGGTTCGACGACCGAGGCGCGGATCGCGTGGGCGGGCCGGCGTAGCCGACCTCAGGCCTCGGGGTCGCCGGCGATCTCGGTGCCGGCGTCGTGGTCGAGGGCGCCGAGGTCGCCGGGCTTCGCCGGGCCGTCCGATCCGCCGGGACGGTGGGCGTCGATGACCTCTCGCGAGATTACCGGGGCGTCACGGCCGGTGCCGTGGGAACCGGGGGCCCGCTCGGCCGGAGCGGCGGGCTTGGCCGACTCCTCGTGGTACTCCTCCTCCACGTTGACCTCCCACACGTCATGGGTGGTGCCGGTGGCGATGTTCTCCACCGTGAGCATGGCCGTGAACATCGAGTGGTCCTGGTTGTTGTACCGGAACATGCCGTTGCGGCCCACGGGGTGGACGTTCGGCACGTGCTCGGCGAGCCAGGCCCGCAGGACATCGACGTTGGCGCGGTAGCGGTCGTCGTAGATCGGGTACGCCTTGGCCTGGCGGACCACGTAGCCCTCCGTGATCACCGAAGCGCGGGCCAGGCCGAGGTGCTCGAGCTCCTTCTTGGCCCGCTCGATCAACCAGTCGTCGGCGGCGTTCCACTCCTCGTCGCCTTCCCAGACCGTGTACTCGAGGCCGAGGGTGTTGCGCCCCTCCTTGACCATGTACGGCGACCACGAGCCGAAGTTCTGGATCCGCATGGTGCGGACCTTGGGGTCGTGGATGTAGATCCAGTTGTCGTCGAAGTCGACCGAGGACTCGGGCAGCACCAGGGCGACGATCAGGTAGTCGCGGTAGCGCAGGTCGCCGGCCGCGGCCCTCACGTCGTCAGGCACGGGTGGGTCCATGGCTTCGAGGAGGTGCGAGATGGGCATCGAGGAGATGACCTCGGTGCACGGGTACTCGGTGGTCCCACCACCACGGTGCTCGGCGACGACGCTGGTCGCCTTGCCGTCGACGTGGTGGATCTTGGTGACCGACGTCTCCATGACGACCGTGGAGCCCTTGGCGATCACCTTGTCGCGGCAGACCTCCCACATCATCCCGGGCCCGTGCTTGGGGTACTGGAACTCCTCGATGAGGGAGGTGATCTCCTTCTGGTTCCGCTTCGGCATGAGGGCGTTGACGATGGCGTTGCCGAGCGACAGGCCCTTCACCCGTTGGGCCGCCCAGTCGGCCGGCATCTCGCTGACGGGCACGCCCCACAGCTTCTCGGTGTAGGTCTTGAAGAACGTGCGGTACAGCCGCCAGCCGAAGCGGGCGACGAGCCAGCCCTCGTAGTTCGTCTGGTCCTTCGGCGGCCGGATGCGGGCGGCGACGTAGGAGCCGACGCAGCGCACGGCCTCGATCGGGCCGAGGTTCCGCAGGGCGTTGGTGGCCTTGATCGGGTAGTCGAAGTACTTGCCCTGGTAGAAGATCCGGCTCTTGCGGGGCCGCATCAAGAAGTCTTCGTCGGGCAGGATCTCGTGCCACAGGTCCTCGACGGGCTGGACCTTGGTGAAGAAGCGGTGGCCGCCGATGTCGAAGCGCCAGCCGTCGCGCTGGGCCGTGCGGGAGATGCCACCGACCATGTCGTCGGCCTCGAGGATCGTGGACGACACGTCGTGCTTGTGCAGCTGGAAGGCGGCCGTCAGGCCGGCCGGTCCGGCGCCGATCACGACCACGTCGTGCTCGCCCGTCGTGGTGGCGGGCTCGGTGGTGGCGGCTTCGGGTTCGGGCATGGCGGGAGATCCGTCCTGGGGCGTCGGGGCGATGAGATTGGTGCCGCGGCAGGGGCGCGAGCCGGATCGAACCTACCGGACGACCCTTCGGGGCTCCGGCATTTCGGGCGGGCGAGGCTGGTTGGCCCCGGGGCTCCACCGCTGTGCTGGATCGGCCGAGCGGGCGCCTTGGGGCGCTCGCGGGGGCACGGGTAGCGTCGCCCGCCGTGGCCATCACCGATCTCGAGGGCGCGACACCGCCCGACACGACCACCGGATGGGGCCCGTGGCGCATCCCCGTCATCATCCTGATCGGCGTGGCCGTGGTGGCCGGCGTGGTGCTGCGCTTCGTCGCCCGCTCGCCGCTGTGGCTCGACGAGAGCCTGAGCGTCAACATCGCCCGCCTGCCGATCGGCAAGATCCCCGGTGCCCTCCGCCACGACGGCCACCCCCCGCTCTACTACGTCCTGCTCCATGGCTGGATGGTGCTCTTCGGCACCGGGAACGTCGCGGTCCGCGCCTTCTCGGGCATCTGGTCGCTCGGGGTCTTTCCGTTGCTGTGGGTCGCGGCCCGTCGCCTGGGCGGGCCTCGCGTCGTCACCTACGCCGTGGTGCTGCTGGCGCTGTCGCCCTACGCGGTGCGCTATGGGACCGAGACGCGCATGTACGCCATGGAGATGGTGCTGTCGCTCCTCGGGTGGCTCCTGGTGGCCGACGCCCTGCGCAAGCCGGCCTGGTGGCGCCTGGCCGGGATCGCGGCGCTGGTGGGCGCGCTGTTGTGGACGCACTACTGGGCCATGTGGTTCCTCGCCTCGGCGGGCCTCGCCCTGGTGTACCGCGCCTGGCGGGCGCACCGGGTGGGCAACGCCGAGCGCCGGCGCAACTCGCTCCTCGTCGTCGGGGCCTTCGTCGCCGGCGCCCTGACGTTCCTGCCCTGGCTCCCGACGCTGCTGTACCAGGGGGCCCACACCGGTACGCCGTGGGCCCGGCCGGTCCGCCCGACCGAGATGGTCACGTTCACCCTGGCCGACCTCGGCGGCGGCCCGCAGGCCGAGGCCCTCCTGCTCGGCTGGGGGCTCTGCTCCCTGGCCGCGCTCGGCCTGTTCGGCAAGGCCACCGACCGCTTCCACATCGACCTCGACCTACGTACGCGCCGTATCGGCCGGCCGCTCGCCGGACTGATCGTCGGCACCCTCGCCATCGCCTGCGTCGTCGGCTACGCCACCGGGGCCACCTACGCCAGCCGCTACGCCGCCATCTTCGTACCGTTCCTGTTCCTCCTCGCCGCCCTCGGCATCGACCAGATCCGCAGCCGGCCGATCGCGTTCGGCCTCCTGACCGTCCTACTCCTGTTCGGCGGCGCGGGCTCGGTGCGCAACGCGTGGAACGACCGGACCGACGCGGGACAGTCGGCCGCCGCGATTCGGGATCGGGGTACGAAGGGCGACCTCGTCGTCTACTGCCCCGACCAGCTGGGGCCGTCGGCCTCGCGCATCTTGGGCGACGACTTCGACCAGGTCACCTATCCCGCGTTCGGCCGCCCCCAGCTCGTGGACTGGGTCGACTACACGCAGCGCCTCGCCAAGGCGAACCCCGAAGCCTTCGCCCGCAAGGTGCTCGAGCGCGCCGGCGACCGCAAGATCTTCTTGGTGTTCGACACGGCGTACACGACCCACAAGCAGAGCTGCACCGACATCTACAACACGCTCGGCAAGGCGCGGCCGCCCGAGCTGCTCACCCAGCCGACCGACGCCTTCGAGCCCTCCACCGTGGCCCTGTTCGCCCCGGTCCCCGCTTCCTGAGGGACTCAGTCCTTGGTGGCCACCGCGTTGGGCGTGACGTTCACCTTGGGCACGTAGTCGGCCGCTTCGATCTCGCGGGCCTCGCCGCCGAGGGTCGCCCGCAGCTCGCCGCGGCACGGTCCGCAGGGGCCGTACCAAGGCTCGGTCACCTCGGCCTGGCACCGCGGGCACGGGAACGTCTGCGTCTCGGGCACGGGATCGGTCAGCGACATGGGGCCGATCCTGTCAGGCGCTGCGCACGAACGGCGTGACCGTGCCGGCCATCACCGGCTGGTCGATGCCATCCAGCTCCCGGACCTCGTCGAGGGCGTCGAGGGCGTCGAGCGCGTCCAGATCCACGGTGGGCGTCCGGTCGGCGGCCGCCGGCTCGATCCGGCGGATGACCAGTACCTCGGCGGTGCGGAAGCTGGCCACGCGCGTGCTCCACGTGTCGACCACCTGGCGCGCCGACGCGGTGCGGAAGAACGTGGTCATCTGCCCTTCCTGCTGGTACGCGTCCGCCTCCTGCACCCGCTCCACCGTGCGATCTCGCAGCGTCACCTCGTACTCGGGCATCTCGACCACCTCCACGAGCAACCGTACGGGTGCGCGGCTGTGAGGAGGAAGGGGGGAAACCCTGTGAGTTCGAGGAGTTGTCCACGGGCGCAGGCCGCCGTCTCTGCCGGTATGGCTGCCCGTGTGGCTCCGCTCAGGTGACCGGCGTGGCGGCCGTGCCCTCGGTGGCGGACGTCGTGGCCTCGCCGTCTCGGTGGCGGTCGGCGGCCGCTTGGAGCTCCTCGAACGATGCGACCAGTGCGAGCGACAGGTCCTCGGGTGCGACGAGGGCGTCGGCGAACGAGAGCACGCCGAAGAGGAGACGGTCGGCGTAGCTCCAGAGCATGACGTTGCAGCCCACGCCGTTGCTCGGTGGTCCGTCGACGTACAGGTCGTCAACGGTGGCTCCCAGGAGGTGCCACGGCTCGGCCGGCCCCCGGACGTTCGAGATGAGGATGTTGGCGTCGGCGTGGTCGCGGTCGGCGCGCAGGCGCGCCACGAGGGCGCGGGCGCCCGGCTGGGCGACGAGCGGCGGGACGTGGTCGAGCCACGTCGGGACGACGTCGACGCCGAACAGGTCGAGCTGGGCCTTGGCCTCCCCGGCGACCGCGCTGATCGTCGCCAGCCGCTCCCACGGGTCGTCGATGTCGGTGGCGAGCGAGGTCGTGAAGCTCCAGAACCGGTTGCCGGCCTGGCGGATGGGCGCGTCGGGGGCCTCGAACGAGACCGGCACGCTGGCGAGGAGCGGCTGGGCCGGTAGCGCCCCGAGGTCGTCCAGGTAACGGCGCACCGCGCCGGCGACGGTCGCCAGTGCGACGTCGTTGAGGCTGACACCGGCCGCGTCCTTGATCCGCTTGGCTTCCGGCAACGGGACCGCGGCGCGGGCGTAGGCCCGACGGACCGTGAAGGCGTCGTTGAGGAGCGACGCCGGGGCCTTGCCGCTGAATCCCGGCACGTCGACGGGGGCGGTGGCCCGGCGTGCCTTCACGGCGGCGGCGCCCCGCCGGGTGCGGGCGACGAGGCGGGGCAGGCGGCCCGACGCGACGAGGTGGTCCTTGACGGCATCGGCCACGAGGCGCAGGCGACCGGGCAGCGGCTCGGGCTTCCACGGCTCGGTGCCGGGCAGCGGCGGGAACTCCTGGTCGGAGTACACACGGGAGAACGTGGTCAGGGCGGCGACGCCGTCGGCCAGGCAGTGGTGGTACTTGACGATCAGCGCCTGGCGGCCGTCGGTGAGGCCGTCGACGAGCGTCACCTGCCACAGCGGGTGGCGCCGATCGAGCCGGCGCTCGGCCACCTCGGAGAAGAGCGCATCGAGCTCGCGCTCGGTCCCGGGGCCGGCGAGGGTGGCCGTGCGGAGGTGGAAGTCCAGGTCGAAGGCGGGATCGCGCACGCACACCGGGTGGTGCAGCCGGAGCGGCACCGCCACGATGCGCCAGCGGAACGACGGGAGCTGGTCGAGGCGGGCCTCGAGGTGGGCCCGGAGCTGGGGGAGGGTGAGCGGGCGCGGGCGACCGTCGGGACCCGTCGGCGAGGTGAGGAACCCGACCGCCATCGTGTTCATGGGCTGTTCGGGGCCCTCCATGTACAAGAAGCCGGCGTCCTCGCCGTTCAGGCGGTGCACGTCAGGAGACCTCTGCCGGCTCGGAGGGACGGGCCGCGACCAACTCGTCGAGCGCCGCCACCATGGCATCGGCCAGGGCGTCGGGCTCCTCGACGGCCTGGGCGTTGGTCACCAGGGCGATGTGGAGGTCGGTGCCGTAGCCGGTGATGGTCACGTTGAGGCCGGCACCGTCGGCCACCGGCCCCGACATGAAGATGCGCTCGACCCGATGCCCGTCGACGGCCCACGCCGGTGCGGTGACCCGGACGTTCGAGACCAGCACGTTGAAGTCGGCGGCGTCCTCGCGCCGGCGGCTGCGACGCGCCATCGCCAGCGCCGCCGGTTCGGCGATGGCCGGTGGCAGCCGGTCCAGCCACGCGGGGAACGTGTCGCGGCCCTGGAGGTCGAGTTGGAGCTTGGCCTCGATGGTCCCGGCGGCGATGGCGGCGAGGCGCTCCACCGGGTCGTCGACGTCGGTGGCGAGCGTCGTGAAGAAGTTGGCGAAGCGGTTCCCGTGCTGGCGTGGTGGCGCGCCGGGTGGCTCGTTGGCGACCGGGACGTTGGCGACGAGGGCCCGCTCGGGGAGGGCGCTGCGCTCGGTCAGGTAGGACCGCAGGCCGCCGGCGACCACCGCCAGCACGACGTCGTTCAGGGTGCAGCCGGCGGCCGCCTTCACGCGCTGGAGGTCCGCGGTGGCGAGCACGAGCCGGGCGTAGGCGCGGTCCGCGGTGTAGCTGTCGTTGAGCACGCTGGCCGGGGCATCGGCCATGGCACGGGGGACCACGGCCGCGGCCTCCTCGCGCCGTTGCTCGACGGCCTTGAACCGGGCGAGGGTCGTCCGCAACAGGCGCGGCACCTCGGCCCAGTTGTGCGCCTGTTCGCGCAGGCTCCGGGCCAGGAGGCGCGCCGGTCGGGGCTCCTCGGGCTGCCAGGGATCGGTGACGTCGTCGGGCACCGGTGAGAACAGGTGGTCGAGGGTCGTGATCAGGGCGGCACCGTCGGCGATCGAGTGGTGGAATCGGAACACGAGCGCCTGCCCGCCGCCGTCGAGGCCGTCGACCAGCAGGATCTGCCACAACGGATGGCGCAGGTCGAGCAGCTCGGGCAGGAGGCCGGCCACCAGGGCATCGAGCTCGTCGGGCCCGCCGGGCGCCGGAAGGTCGGTCTGGCGGATGTGGTAGTCGAGGTCGAAGTCCGGATCCTCCATCCACACCGGGTGGTGGACGCCGAGGGGGACCCGCTCCAGCCGCCAGCGGAACGACGGGAGCAAGGGGAGGCGATCGCGCAAGATCGAACGCAGCCCAGCCGTGGTGACGGGTCCGTCACCGGTGCTGTCGGGACCGAGCTCCACCAGGTCGAGGCACACCGACGTCATGGTCGGGCCCTCGACGAAGAGGAAGCCGGCATCACTTCCTGCGAGTCGTTGCACCCCTGCCCCCGTACCGACGAACCTGACCATTTCGGGCGCCCAGCATGGCAGCAGTCGGCCGCGAGAGCCACCACCGTCGGTGGAACCTCGGACGGACGCCTGTCCTCACCAGCCATAGGTCACTCGACCTAGGGGTCAACATCGTGACCTTGTAAGGTTCACGAGGGTCGGTCGCCCTGGATCGGGGCATCCGAATGCGGTACCGACCAGCACCGACACAACCAAACGATCCGGGGGGAACCAGTGCACGAGGAGTCGCGAACGCCAGCGAACGACGCCATCGTCGCTGCTGATGCCTGCCGCTCCACCAACGTGGCCCTGGTCGCCGGGGCCGTTCGCGCTGGTGGGACCGGACTCCTCGATGCCGTCGATCGGGCCGCGCTCGATTCCGCGCTGGCCGAACTGACCCGGCGCGAGGTGCACGGGTGCTGGTTGCGGCCGGGGCCGAGCCTCGCTCCCGAGGACGTGCCCGCTGTCGGACCGATCACGGCGGTGGTGCTCGACGTGGGTGACCCGGCCGGGCGTCCGCTCGACGGCCGGATCGCGGCCTGGTCCGCACCGGGCCGGCGCGTCCTGGTCCAGGTCACATCGCCCTCCGACGGTGCCGCCGCGGTCGCGGCGGGAGCCGACGGATTGATCGGGCTCGGCTCCGAGGGTGGGGGCGCGGTCGGTGCGACCGAGTCGTTCATCCTCCTGCAGCATCTCCTCGACCTCGGGGCCCCCGTCTGGATCCGTGGCGGGATCGGCCTCCACACGGCTGCTGCCGTCATGGCGGGAGGCGGCACCGGTGTCGTCCTCGACGCCCAGCTCGCCCTCGCCCGCGAGTCGACCCTCGGCGTCGATGCGCGGCGTGCGATCGAGGCGATGGATGGCAGCGAGACGCGCGTGGTCGGCGGCCACCGCATCTACACCCGGCCCGACCTGCCGGCGGCCGCGCTCGCCGAGGACATCGCTCCCGCTGAGGTGGCCGCTGCCCTCGGCCCGGACCTCCGCCACGACCTCCTCCCGATCGGCCAGGACGGGGCCTTCGCGGCCGGGCTCGCCCGCCGCTTCGCCACCGTTGGTGGCGTGGTGCAGGCGGTCCGGGCGTCCGTCGCCGACCACCTCGCGTCGGCCGCCGCCGCGCCACCGCTCGCGCCCGGCGCGGGGGTCTCGACGGTGCACGGCACCCGCTATCCGATCGCTCAGGGCCCGATGACCCGCGTCAGCGACCGTGCCGCGTTCGCGTCGGCGGTGGCCGATGGCGGCGGCCTGCCGTTCCTCGCCCTCGCCCTCATGCCAGGCGACGAGGTGCGCGAGCTCCTGGTCGAGACGGCCGCGCTCCTGGGCGAGCGACCCTGGGGTGTCGGGGTCCTCGGGTTCGTGCCCGCCGAACTGCGCGCCGAGCAGCTCGAGGTCGTGCACGACGTGGCTCCGCCGGTCGCACTCATCGCCGGCGGCCGTCCGTCGCAGGCCCAGCCGCTGGAGGCGGCCGGCATCGCCACGTACCTCCACGTGCCGTCACCGGGCCTGCTCGATCGCTTCCTCAAGGACGGCGCCCGCAAGTTCGTGTTCGAGGGCCGGGAGTGCGGCGGTCACGTCGGCCCCCGTTCGAGCTTCGCCCTGTGGGACGCCCAGATCGAACGGCTCCTCGAGGTTCCCGATCCGGAACGGCTGCAGGTGCTCTTCGCCGGCGGGATCCACGACGCCCGCTCAGCAGCGATGGCCGCCGCTGCCGCGGCCCCGCTGGCTGCCCGAGGTGCGGCGATCGGTGTGCTCATGGGCACCGGCTACCTCTTCACCGAGGAGGCGGTGGCGGCGGGCGCCATCCAGCCCGCGTTCCAGGACGTGGCCGTCACCTGCGACACGACGGTCCTGCTGGAGACCGCACCCGGGCACGCCACGCGCTGCGTCGAGACCGATTACGTGCGGGCCTTCGCATCGCGCCGCGACGAACTGGTCGCCGCTGGGGTCGAGCCCAAGGCGCGCTGGGCCGAGCTCGAGACGTTGAACCTGGGCCGGTTGCGCATCGCGTCGAAGGCCCTGGTGCGGGGCGACGAGGGACTCGAAGCCGTCGACGAGGACCACCAGCGCCGCGAAGGCATGTACATGATCGGCGAGGTCGCGACCCTCCGCCACGAGGTCACCACCATCGCCGCGCTGCACGCCGACGTGAGCGAGGGGAGCGCGGCGCTGGCCTCGCCCGCTTCGAACGGCCACCTCGTGGTGCGCGAGCCCGACCGGGAGCCGAGCCCGCTCGACATCGCCATCGTCGGCATGGACGCGTTCATGCCCGGCTCGGTGGGCGCGGAGGAGTTCTGGTCGGCGATCGTCGCGGGCACCGACGCCGTCACCGAGGTCCCCGCCGAGCGGTGGGACGTCGACCGCTACTACGACGCCGACGCCTTCACCAAGGACGCCGGCCGCAAGACGCCGTCGCGCTGGGGTGGGTTCCTGCGGCGCATCGGGTTCGACCCGCTGCGGTACGGCATCCCACCGGCATCGCTCGCCGCCATCGAGCCCGTGCAGCTGTTGAGCCTCGAGGTCGCGGCCCGGGCGCTGGCCGACGCCGGGTACGGCGAGCGCCAGTTCGACCGGGAGCGGGCGTCGGTGATCTTCGGTGCCGAGTCCGGCAACGAGCTCGCCGGGGCCTACGGGATCCGGGCCTTCCTGCCGCAGCTGTTCGGCGAGGTGCCCGCCGGCCTCGACGACTGGCTGCCATCGCTCACCGAGGACTCGTTCCCCGGTGTGTTGAGCAACGTGATCGCCGGGCGCATCGCCAACCGCCTCGACCTCGGCGGCGTGAACTACACCGTCGATGCCGCGTGCGCATCCTCGCTCGCCGCGCTCGATGCGGCCTGCAAGGAGTTGCGGAGTGGGACCTCCGACCTCGTGCTGTGCGGCGGTGCCGACCTCCACAACGGGCTGAACGACTACCTCCTCTTCGCGTCGGTCCATGCCCTGTCGCCCACCGGCCGGTGCCGGACGTTCGACGCGTCGGCCGACGGGATCGCCCTCGGCGAGGGCATCGCATGCGTGGTGCTGAAGCGGCGAGTCGATGCCGAACGCGACGGCGACCGGATCTACGCGCTGGTCGACGCCGTCGCCGGGTCCTCCGACGGACGCCACCTCGGCCTCACCGCCCCGCGCAAGGAGGGCCAGCAGCGCGCCGTGCACCGGGCCCTGGCCCAGGCCGGTCGCTCGGCCACCTCCATCGGCCTGGTGGAGGCCCATGGCACCGGCACGGTCGTCGGCGACCGCACCGAGATGGCCACCCTCACCGAGGTGTTCGCCGAGCACGGCGTGACGCCGGGGGCGGCGGTGCTCGGGTCGGTGAAGTCGCAGATCGGCCACACCAAGTGCGCCGCGGGGCTGGCCGGGCTCATCAAGGCGGCCAAGGCGGTGCACCACGCCGTGCTGCCGCCCACCGCCAACCTGGTGGCGCCGAACCCGTACTACGACGCCGAGACCAGCCCCTTCCGGTTCCTCGACCAGGCCCGCCCGTGGGCCGAGCAGACCCGCCACGCCGGGGTCAGCGCCTTCGGCTTCGGCGGGACGAACTTCCATGCCCTGGTGTCGTCCTACGACCGCGGCGATCGGCCCGCCCACGGCCTCGTGCACTGGCCGGCCGAGCTGTTCCTCATCCGGGCCGCGTCGGTCGAGCAGGCTCGCTCGGTCACCGAAGACCTGGGCCGGGTGGTCGCCGAGATCGCGGCGTCGGACCCAGATGGCCAGCGCCACTCCTTGCGCGACCTGGCGTTCGCCGTGTGCCGAGCCGGAAGCGGGCCCGTGCAGGTCGCGCTCGTGGCCGACTCCCTCACCGATCTGGCCGCCAAGCTGGAGCTCGCGGTGGCGGGCACCGCCGATCCCCGCGCCGGTGTCTTCGTGGCCGACGGCGCCGATCCTGCGGCCGTGCCGCCGACGGTCGGGTTCCTCTATCCCGGCCAGGGCAGCCAACGGCCGGGCATGCTCGCCGACCTCTTCGTGACCTTCGGCGGGCTCGACGATCTGCTGCGAGCCGGCCAGCCGTGGCTCGGCGCTCTCTTCCCGCCGGCCGCGTTCACGCGCGAGCAACGGGCCGAGCAGCTGGCGGCCATCACCGCGACCGATGTCGCCCAGCCCACCCTCGGCATCGCGTCGCTCGCCGTGACCCGCCTGCTGGGCCGCCTCGGCATCGTGCCCGACGTCGCCGCTGGCCACAGCTACGGCGAGCTGGCCGCCCTGGCCGCCGCCGGATCCTTCGACGACGAGACGCTCCTCGCGCTGAGCGCGGCGCGTGGCACCGCCATCCTCGATGCCGTCGAGCAGTCCGGCGGAGATCCCGGGACCATGGCGGCGGTCGAGTTGACCCGCGAGGAGCTCGGCGTCCGCCTCGCCGGATGGCCCGACGTCGTACTGGCGAACCACAACGGGCCGCGCCAAGCGGTGATCTCGGGGCCCACGGCGTCGGTCGAGGCCGCCGCGGCTGCGTTCGAGGCCGACGGCGTCCGGGTGAAGCTCCTTCCCGTCGCCTGCGCGTTCCACAGCCCGGTCATCGCGGTGGCACGAGAGCAGTTCGCCGACCACCTCGACGGCGTCGCGGTGGCGCCGCCGCGCTTCCCCGTGTGGTCCAACGTCACCGCTGAGCCCTATCCGTCCGGTGATCCGGCTGCGATCAGCCGCCTCCTCGCCGAACAGGTCACCACCGGCGTGCGCTTCGTCGACCAGATCGAGTCGATGTACGCCGCGGGTGTCCGGGTCTTCGTCGAAGCCGGGCCGGGCCGGGTGCTCACCCAGCAGGTCGGCAAGATCCTGGGTGACCGGCCCCACGCCATGGTGGCCACCGACGTGGCCGGGGAGCCCGGCGTGCGGCGCCTCCTTCTGGCCGTGGCCGAACTGGCGACGCTCGGCGTGGCCGTCGACCCGATGCCGTTGTTCAGCGGCCGGGCCAGGCCACTCGATCTGGCATCCGCCCCACTTCCGGCGCCGGGTTGGCTCATCGACGGCGCATCCGTCCGCACCGCCGACGGGCGGCCGCTCGCCAACAGCCTGCAACCGGCCAACACGCTGCCCACCCTCGACCTCGGAGGCCTCGCGCCCATGGGACCCGGAACCGACGAAGCGGGCGCCGTGGTGCTCGAGTACCTCCGCGGCGTGCGCGACCTGGTCGCGGCCGAGCGGGACGTCATGCTCCGCTACCTCGGCGCGGCCGTGCCCGCCACCAGCGCGTTCGGCGGGACCGAGCTGGGTCAGGTCATCGCCGCCACCGCCCAGTCTGCGATCGCACCGGTCACGCGCGAGCCGGCGCCGGTGGTGGCCGAGTTGGCCGTCGCCGTCGCCGTCGCCGTCGAGGACCGGCCCGCACTGAGCGGCGCCGAACTGCTGCAGGCCGTGCAGAGCATCGTGAGCGAGCGGACCGGCTACCCGATGGAGATGCTGGACCCGGACCTCGACCTCGAGGCCGACCTGAGCATCGATTCGATCAAGCGCATCGAGATCGTGGGCGAGCTGGCCGAGCGGATCGGCCTGGCGGGCCTCGACGAAGCCGCCGTCGACGAGGAGCTGGTCGAGGAGCTCGCCCAGCACAAGTCGCTGCGTGCCATCGTCGACTGGATCGAGGCGATGGCCGGTGCCGACCCGTCGTCGGAGACCGTCGAGGCCACGGCGGCGGCCCACGTCGCCCACGAGCCCGAGCACCCCCACGAAGCCCTGCCGGCTTCGGCCCAGCGTTTCACGGTGCGGACCGAGCTCCTCGGCCCCGCCGTCCCGCGGGGCGACCTGGCCGGGGCGTCGGTCGGCATCGTGGCCGGTGCCGACGCGCTCACCGAAGCGGTCAGGTCGGTGCTCGTCGATCGCGGCTCGCTGGTGTCGATGTTCGCCCGGGAGCCGGCCTCGGCCGAACGCCGAGACGCGCTCGCCGAGCTCGATGTCCTCATCGACCTCTCCACCACCGCGCTCGACTCGGGCACCGATGCCCGCGGCGTGTTCGACGACATCCAGCCGGCGCTGCTCGGCAAGGCCCGTCGCGTCCTCGCCGTGACCGTGGCGGTGCACCCCGACGGCACGGCCACGGGCGTGCCCGGCCTGATGCGCGCCGTCGCCCGGGAGCGCCACGATGCCCTCGTCCGGTCGATCGAGGTCGCGGCCTCCGATCTCGACGGCGACCTGACCCCACTGGCCGAGACGCTCGTCGACGAGGTGCTCGATCTCGATGCCCCGGCCGCGGTGTCGTGGGCCGGTGGCCAGCGCTCGACCCGCACGGTCGGCGAGGGCGAGGACCTCGCCGTGCCCGGCGACTTCGGACTTCCGGCCGATGCGGTGGTCGTGTTCACCGGCGGTGCACGCGGCATCACTGCCCGCGTGGCCGAAGGACTCGCCCGCACCAACCCGTGCCACCTCGTGCTGGTCGGCCGGTCGGCCTTCCCCGACGCCGACGAGGACCCACGCACCGCCGCGGCCCCGGACCGCCAAGCACTGCGCCGGGCCCTCCTCGAGATCGGCGAGCTGAAGACGCCCCACGAGATCGAGGCGGCCTGCAACCGCATCGAAGCGGCTCGGGAGATGCGCCAGACGAAACAGGTCCTCGAGTCCTTCGGGGCGCGGGTCCAGTACTGCTCGCTCGACGTGCGGGCACCCGAGTTCGGCGAGCTGCTCGACACGCTGCACGCCACCCACGGCCGCCTCGACGGTGTCGTCCACGGCGCGGGTGTCCTCGACGACCACTTCCTGCGGGACAAGACCGCGGAGGGCTTCGACCGGGTCTTCGGGACGAAGGTGGAGGGAGCTCGCGCCATCCTCGACCGCACCCACCTCGGCCTGCGCTTCGTCGTGTTGTTCGGCAGCGTCAGCGGCGTGTTCGGCAACCGGGGACAGTCCGACTACGCGGCTGCCAACGACGCCCTCGACACGCTCGCGCGGACGCACGACGGTGCCGACGGCTGCCGTGTCGTCAGCATCGACTGGGGGCCCTGGGGCGGCGGGGGCATGGTGTCGCCCGAGCTCGAGCGCGAGTACGCCCGGCGCGGCATCGGCCTGGTCGACCCGGCCGACGGCGTCGTCGCCCTCCTCCACGAGGTGGCCTCGCCGACGGGTCCCTCGCAGCTCGTGGTCATGCGCGGTGCGCCCGAGGCGTTCGCGCCGCCGGCCGACCACACCGCGGCCAGCGACGACCTCGTCGGCGGGTACACGAACAGTGATTGACGGCCCGGCCGAACCGTGAGCGAGCCAGGCCCCGGGCACGACGGCATCGCCATCGTCGGCATGGCGGCGCTCTACCCGGGCGCCCCGACGCTCGACGCGTTCTGGGCCAACATCCGTGCCGGATTCGATGCCATCACCGACGTCCCTGCGACACGCCTCGACCCGGTGTTCTTCGACGCCGACGCCAAGGGCGCCGACCGCTTCTACTGCCGTCGGGGCGGGTTCGTCGACGACCTGGCCACGTTCGACCCGCTCGCGTTCGGGATCATGCCCAACGCCGTGGACTCGGTGGAGCCCGACCAGCTCCTCGCCCTGGCCGCGGCTGCTGCCGCCCTGACCGACGCCGGCGGCGCCCACGAGCGGGTCGACCCCGGCAAGGTCGCCGTCATCCTCGGGCGCGGCGGGTACGTCGGCGACGGGGTGGCCCGGTTGGACCAGCGCGTGCGGACAGCCCAGCAGCTCGTCGAGACGCTGCGCGAGCTGGTGCCGGGGATCGACGAGGACCGCCTCGAACAGGTCAAGGTCGAGTTCCAGGACCGGCTCGGTCCCGAGCGGCCGGAGAGCTCGATCGGCTTGGTGCCGAACCTGGCCGCCTCCCGGATCGCCAACCGCTTCGATCTTCGGGGTCCGGCCTACACGATCGATGCGGCCTGCGCGAGCTCGTTGATCGCCGTCGACCATGCCGTCGACCAGCTCCGTTCCGGCCGCGCCGACGTGGTCCTCGCCGGTGGGGTGCACCACTGTCACGACCTCACGCTGTGGAGCGTCTTCTCCCAGCTGCGAGCGCTGTCACCCACCGGTGAGATCCGGCCGTTCAGCGAGGCCGCCGACGGGATCCTCGTCGGCGAGGGGACCGGGATCCTCGTGTTGAAGCGGCTCGCCGACGCCGAGCGCGACGGCGACCGGACGTACGCGGTCATCCGGGGCACCGGCGTCGCCAGCGACGGACGCGACGCGAGCCTCATGAGCCCCCGTCCCGAAGGCCAGGTCCTCGCGGTGGAGCAGGCGTGGCGGGCGAGCGGCCTCGATCCGGCGACGGTTGGCCTGATCGAGGCGCACGGCACCGCCACGCCGGTCGGCGACCGCACCGAACTCGAGACCCTGCGGACCGTGTTCGGGCCGGCCGACGGTCGGGGCCGGGACGATCCGCACGGTCGGGCCGGGCTCGGATCGGTGAAGTCGATGATCGGCCACGCCATGCCGGCCGCCGGAGCCGCCGGGCTCATCAAGACCGCGCTGGCCGTGTTCCACGGCGAGCTCCCGCCCACCCTCCACGTCGAGGAGCCCAACGCGGCGCTCGCCGACACCCGCTTCCGTCTCGTCACCGAGGTCGAGCCGTGGAGCGGCGACCGGCCCCGGGTCGCCGGGGTCAACGCCTTCGGCTTCGGCGGCATCAACGCCCACGTCGTGCTGACCGAGCCCCCGGGCCGCAGGTCGCGCAGTCGCTCACCGTCGGTCTCGGCATCGGCCTCGGCGTCGACGGGAGCCTCGGGCGGCGCCGCGGCCTCGTCGACCGATCCCGGCGCCGAGGTCGTGCTCCTGCTCGCCGGGGCCGATGCCGCCGACCTGGCGGCTCAGCTCGACGCGTGGGCCCCGTCGACGGGCCGGGAGCTGCTGGTGCCGTCGGGCGGGCCGGCGCGGCTGGCGATCGTGGCGCCCGACTCCCGGCGCCTGCAGCTCGCCCGCAAGGTGCTCGAGCGTGGCACCGCCTTCCGAGGCCGCAACGACGTGTGGTTCGACCCCGACGGCCTCGGCATGCACGACGCCAAGGTGGCGTTCCTCTTCCCGGGCGTCGAGCCGGTCTTCGACCCCCGGGTCGACGATGTCGCCGATCGGCTGGGGATCGAGTGGCCCGGGCTGGTCGAGGGCGCGTCCGCGCTCGAGACGCAGGGCCGCGGCATCGTCGCCGTGGGACGCCTGCTGGCCGATGCCCTCGGGATGCTCGGCATCAGGCCGGACGTGGTCGCGGGGCACAGCCTGGGGGAGTGGACCGGTCAGATCGTCTCGGGGATGATCCCGGGCGCGTTCGTGGAGGACTTCCTGCAGGGCCTCGGACCTGGTGGTATCGAGGTGTCCGACGTGGTGTTCGTCGCCCTGGGCTGCGGTGCCGACGTCGCCGCCGAGCTGGTCGAGGGGCTGAGCGACGCCTACGTCTCACACGACAACTGTCCCCACCAGTCGGTGATCTGCGCGCCGCCGTCAACGGCTGCGGTCGCCGTCGAGCGAGCACGCGACCGCAAGGTGCTGGCCCAGGAGCTGCCGTTCCGATCGGGCTTCCACTCGCCGCTGTTCGCGCCGTTCGTCTCCGCCATGGCCCAGCAGTTCGGCGCCATCCCGCTGGTGACGCCCACCGTGCCGTTGTGGTCGGCGACCACTGTCCAGCCCTATCCCGACGATCCCGCGGGCATCGCCACGCTCGCCGGACGGCACCTGGTCGAGGGGGTCCGCTTCCGCGAGCTCGTCGACAACCTGCATGCCGACGGCGTGCGCGCCTTCGTGCAGGTGGGCACCGGCAGCCTGATCGGCTTCGTCGACGACACGCTCCGCGACGACGACATCCTCTCGATCGCCGCCAACACCACCAAGCAGACGGGCATGAGCCAGCTGCGCCGGGTGGCGGCCGCACTCTGGAGCATCGGGCGCCAGGTGCAGTTCGCCCCGCTGGGTCACGACGTGGTCGAAGCTGCACCGCCGAGCCCAGCGGCACCAGCGTCGACGTCCGCGCGACCCCTCGTGCTCGGCTCTGCCCTCGTGCGCCACCTCACGCCGCTGGACCTGGCCGTGTCGACCGATGCCGCTCGCGCCGCCGAGCTCGGTGGCGCCGAGCCGGGCTCGATCTTGGCCGAGTTCCGCGCCGCCATGGACGAGGCGTCGGCTGCGGCCCGCCAGGTGCTCGACGCCGCCGCCTCCGGCCGCCGCGCGGTCGCGCCACCAGCGGCGCCCAGCCCGGCGCGCGCGGCACCGGCACCGGCAACGGCACCGGGGCCGGCCGAGGTTGGTGTGCACGAGACGGTCCACGCTCTGTCGGTCACCGAACAGCCGCACTGGCTCGACCACTCGTTCTACGAGCAGCCCGCCGGGTGGCCGTGCATCGAGGACACGTTCCCGCTGGTGCCCATGACCGCCATCCTCGAGATGCTCGCGGCCGAGGCCGAAGCGCTCGTGCCCGGCCAGGTCACCGTGGCACTGGAGTCGGTTCGGGCCTTCAAGTGGCTGGCCGTCGAGCCACCGGTAGCGGTCACGGTGCGGGCGACCCTCGACGGCGAGGTCGGTGGGGCAGCGGATGGGACCACGCTGGTGCGCTCGGCGATCGAACGCCACGCCCGCGCCCAGGTGCGAGTGGCATCCACGTACCCGTCGCCGCCGCAGCCTGCGGCCAAGCCGGTCCACGGCCAGATCCCGCAGCCCATCGAGGTCGAGCGCCTCTACGCCGAGCGGCACCTCTTCCACGGGCCCGCGTACCAGGGCATCCGCTCGTTCGAGGCCTTCGGCACCGACGGCGTGATCGGCCGCCTGGAGAGCCAGCCGGCGCCGGGCGCCTTGCTCGACAATGCCGGGCAGCTGTTCGGGTACTGGATGGCGTCGCGGGTGGACGTCGATCGGCTCGTCCTCCCGACCTCGATCGACCGCATCTCGTTCTACGGGCCCCACCCTGCGCCGGGTGTCGCCGTCCACTGCGTCGTGAACCTCACGGACCTCCAACCGCAATCCGTCCGCGCCGATCTCGAGCTCACGGTCGACGGCACGGTCTGGTGCCGGATCGAGGGCTGGGAGGATCGCCGCTTCCAGAGCGACGACCGCCTGTTCCTCGTGCTCCGCAACCCGGCGAAGCTCCTCCTCGCCGAGCCGCAACCGGGTGGTTGGGTGCTGGTCCGCGAGGGCTGGCCCGACTCCGCGTCGCGCGACGTCGTGATGCGCCGGTTCCTCGGCAAGGCCGAGCGGACGGACTACGACTCGCGCAACCCCAACGTCCAGCGGTCGTGGCTCCTCGGCCGCATCGCCGTGAAGGACGCCGTGCGCGACCTCCTCTGGAAGTCAGGTGCGGGCCCGCTGTTCCCCATCGAGGTCCACGTGGCCAACGATGCCGCCGGCCAGCCGCGCGTCGAGGTGGCGGCCGAGGGCGCCGATGTCCGCGTCTCGATCGCCCACACCGCCGGGCTCGGCGTCGCCATGGCGGCCGAGGGCATCGATGTGGGGATCGACATCGAGCGCATCGAGCCGCGGCCGTCGTCGTTCGCGTACGCCGCCTTCACCGCCGGCGAGCTCGCGCTGCTGCCGAGCGACGGTGAACCGCACCGCGATCGCGAGGTCACCCGTTGGTGGGCGGCCAAGGAGGCCGCGGCCAAGGCGGCCGGTACCGGCATGGAAGGCCGGCCCCGGGACTTCGAGATCGTCGCGGTCGACGGCGACCGCGTGCGCATCGGCCAACGCTGGATCGCGAGCACCCTGTTGGCGGGCACCGCCGACGGCCCCCTTGACCATGTGGTGGCCTGGACCACCGACGAACACCGAGACCGAGAGCAGACGAATGCCTGAGACCGTGACCGACCAGGCCGTGCTGGCCGAACTGGACCGAATCCTCGCGGAGGTGATCGGCGACGATCTCCTGCTCGACGGTCCGTTGACGATGACCACGTCGTTCGACGCGGACCTCCAGCTCGAGAGCATCGAGTTCGTCGCCCTCGCCGAGAAGCTGCTCGAGACCTACGGCCAGCAGGTCGACTTCGTGGCCTGGATGGCCGGCATGGAGCTCGACCAGATCATCGCACTCACCGTGGGCGACGTCGTCAGCTTCGTGGTGGGCTCGCTCGCCCATGCCTGAGGTCTCGGCCAACGGCCTGCGCTTCAACACCCAGGTGATCCGCCACGGCGACGGAGCGTCCGACGGTGGCGCTCCGGCTGCGCCCCGGCCGCCCGTCGTGATGCTCCACGGCCTGGTCATCGACAACCTGTCGAGCTGGTACTACACGCTGGCCCACCCGCTCGGCCTGGTGGCCGACGTCCACCTCTACGACCTCCGGGGCCACGGCCGCTCGGAGATGCCGGCCACGGGGTACACGGTCGCCGAGAACGTGGACGACCTGGTGGCCCTGCTCGACCACTGGGGCATCACCGAGCCCGTGCACCTGTTCGGCAACAGCTTCGGGGGCGTCGTCGCCCTCGCCCTCGCCCACCGTCATCCCGAGCGGGTGGCGAGCCTGTTCCTGATCGAAGCCCACTTCGCGGTGGAGGGTTGGGGCGAGCACATGGCGGGCTCGCTTGCGCTGGCCGCGTTCGGTCTCGACGAGGACGCCGTGCAGGACTGGTTGGCCGAGAACGCAGACCGCAAGCTCTCGCGGGTCGCCAGGCGCAGCGAGCGCTTCTTGACCGAGACGTCCCTCATCGACGACCTCCAGGCGGAGCAGCCCATCGAGTGGCTGGCCGAGATCGCATGTCCCACCTTTGCCATGTACGGCAGCGAGTCCGACATCCTCGACCGGGCCCGCGAGCTCGAGACCAAGGTGCCGGGCTGTGAGCTCGAGATCGTGCCCGGCTCCAGCCACTCGCTCCTCACCGAGGAGAGCAACCTGGTGCGGGAACGAGCACTGGCCTGGATCGAGCGCGTCGCTTCGCCGGGCTCGTCGGGCCCACCAACCGTCGGGCCCTGACCGTGGCCCGCTTCCTCTTCGTGGTGCCGCCGTTCACCGGTCACATCAACCCCACCGTCGCGGTGGCAGCCGAACTGGCTCAGCGCGGCCACGATGTCGCCTGGACCGGCCTCCCCGGCACGGTGGAGCCGCTGTTGCCGGCCGGCTCCACGTTCCTCCCGGCGACGTCCGACGACGTCGCCGCCTACGTGGCCGAGGCCTCCGAGCGCCCGCAGGACCTGCGGGGCGCCGCCGCGTTCAAGTTCCTCCAGGAGGAGGTCTTGCTGCCGCTGGCCGGCGCGATGGTCGACGGGGTGGATGCTGCGGTGGACACCTACGGCGCCGACGTGCTCGTGGTCGATCAGCAGGCCCTCGGGGGCGCGGTGGTGGCCCGCCGCCGTTCGATGCCGTGGGCCACCTCCGCCACCACGTCGGCCGAGCTGGTGGATCCGCTCGCCGCGCTGCCGCTGGTGGCGGCGGCGATGCACGAAGCCCGGGTCGCCTTGCAGGTGGCACATGGCATCAGGGCCGAGGTGGCGGCCGCGGGCGACCTTCGCCTGTCGCCCCACCTGGTGCTGGCCTACACGTCCGACCTGCTCACCGGCCCCCTGCCCGACGTCCCGCAGGCCCGATTCGTCGGCCCGTCCACGCTCGGCCGCCCCGAGCACGACGACTTCCCCTGGGATGACCTCGACCCCGACCCGGACCGTCCCAAGGTGTTGGTCTCCCTCGGCACCCTCAACGCCGAGGCGGGCGAGCGGTTCTGGTCGGTCGCCGCCGACGCCTGCCTTGGGGCGCGCTGGCAGGCCGTGTTCGTCGCCCCGACCGACCTCGTCCCCGACCCGCCCGAGAACGTCATCGCCCGCACCCGCGTCCCTCAGCTCGCCCTCCTGCAGCGCATGGACGCGGTGGTCTCCCACGGCGGCCACAACACCGTCTGTGAGACCTTGGCCGCCGGCCTGCCGCTCGTGTTGGCCCCGATCCGCGATGACCAGCCCGTGGTGGCCGACCAGGTCGTACGGGCCGGCGCCGGCGTCCGCGTGAAGTTCGCGAGGGTCAAGCCCGAATCCCTGAGCGCCGCCATCGACCAAGCCCTGACCGACGGATCCCTGCGCACCGCCGCCGAACGGGTCCGGTCGTCCTTCGCCGCCGCCGGCGGCGCCCCCGCCGCCGCCACCCACCTCGAAGCCCTGGCCCGACCCCACCCAGCCCGCTGACCCGCCGGCGGCAGACCGAGACGGTGGCGGGTAGCTATTGGCTGCGGATGTCCCTGGGGGCGTAGCGGGGGGCCTTGCGGGGGGCTTGGATGCCGCCCGCGCCGATGAGGCGGATGACGCGGCCGCGTTGGCCGGCGAAGGGTTCGAGGGCTTCGAGCATGGCGTCGTCGTCGTCGACGGCGGTACCGGTGAGGGCGTAGGTGACGGTCGAGGGCAGGTTGGCGTCGCCGACGGGGACGGCGTCGGCGTCGCCCAGCGCCACCATCGCGACCTCGGCCGCGCTCCAGGCGCCGACGCCGGGCATCGCCAGCAACCGCTGGTGGGCCTCGGGTGCAGGCAGCAGGGCGAGGGCATCGAGCCGGCGGGCGTTGGCCGCGACCCGCCGCACGGTGTCGGCCCGCTTCTTCTCGACACCGAGCACGTGCAGGTCGTAGTAGGCCACGCCGGCCAGCACCTCGGGATCGGGTGGGAGCCGCAGGTCGATCGGGCCCGGCGCATCCTCGCCCCACTTGGCGTTGAGCTGGGACTGGGACCGGCGAGCCTCGAACGTGGTCACCCGCTGCTCGAGCACGACGTTGATCAGCGTCTCGCTGATCGACCCGGATCGTGGCACCCGGACCTGGCGGAAGTCCCGCCAGAGGCGAGCGATGACGGGGTGGTCCGGATCGAACCCGTCGTCGTCGTCGTGGCAGCCGACGAGGCTCGGGACTGCGTCGAGCGCGGCCTCGGCCCCGTCGCCCCAGGCGGTGGCGATCACGCGATCGGTCTCGGGCTGCAGGCGCAGCGTGACGGGCCCGGCCGGCGTGCGCGAGGCACGCCACAGGCCGTCGGCCCCGAACCGGCAGGTGGCGTCGTGCCGGCCGCGCCGGACGCCGTACAGCGTTCGACGGACATCGATCGGGAAGGGGAGGGGGACGGTGCGTTCGTGCATGGGCGGGTCCGGCGTGCCCGCCTCGGGGGTGGCGAACGCGTGTTCCGGGACCCGTGAAGGTAGCCCGCTCAGGCTCCGTCGGCCATTGCCGCGGCGCGGGCCCAGGCATAGTCGGGCTTCCCGCTCGGGCTGCGGGACACCTCGGTGCACAACACGAGCACCTTGGGGAGCTTGTATCGGGCCAGGTGCCCAGCCGCGAGATCGCGGAGCCCTTCGAGGTCGAGGGGCACGCCAGGCCGGGCGGCCACCACGGCCACCACCTCCTGGCCCCACCGCTCGCTCGGTCGTCCGACCACGAGCACGTCGTACACCGCGGGGTGGTGCTTGAGGACCTGCTCGACCTCTTCGGCGAACACCTTCTCGCCGCCGGTGTTGATGGTCACCGACTCCCGGCCGTGCAGCTCGATGGTGCCGTCGGAGCGCCACGCAGCCCGGTCGCCGGCGACGGCCCAGCGTCGGCCGTCGATCTCGGGGAAGGTGGCCTTCGTCTTGGCCTCGTCGCCGAGGTAGCCCCGCGGGATCCGGCCGCCCTGGGCCAGCCATCCGATCTCGGGCTCGCCGACCGGAACCTCGTGGGTCAACGTGTCATCGAGGACCGCGGTCGTGGCCGACGGCTTGAAGCGGGTGGGTCCGGTGTCGTCGCCGGACCGGGTGTCGGCGACCGCCTGGCGCCCCGTCTCCGAGGAGCCGAGCACATCGACGATCCGCACCTGGGGGATCAGCTCCAGCAGGTCGGTCCGCAGCGCGGGCGAGAGGATGGCCCCACCGGTGAGCACGAACCGCAGCGAGGACAGGTCCCGTGGTCGAGCCCGCTGCTCGTCGAGGAGCGGCCGGGCGAAGGCGTCGCCGACGATGAGCAGAGAGGTCACGTGGTGGCGCTCGCAGGTGTCGAGCACGTCGACGGGATCGAGCCGGTCGACGGTGTCTTGGATGACGATCGTGCCGCCGTTGATCCATGTGCTCAGCGCGTTCCACATGGCGGCGCCGTGCATCAGCGGGGGAGCGGGCAGCGTCGCCAGGTTGCGGGCGACGGCCGGCTGCACGAGCTCATCGAGCGATCCGTGGTCGGTTCCGTCCCTGCGCCGGACGCCGAGCGCCGCGACCAGGAAGTCGGCCTGGCGCCACAGCACGCCCTTCGGGTTGCCGGTGGTCCCGCCCGTGTAGAGCACGTACAGGTCGTCGGGCAGCCACTCGACATCGGGCCGCGCCGGCGAGCCGGAGGCGATCGCCGCCTCGTAGTCGATCGCGCCGGGCAGGAGCTCGTCGCCGCTGCCGTCGTCGACCCGCAAGAGCAGCGGCGAGTGGTCGAGACGGGGGAGGACGTCGGCGAGCGTCTCGGCGTAGCGACCGCCGTAGACGATCGCCGACGCGCCCGAGTCGCGGAACAGGTAGGCGAGCTCGTCGGCGACGTAGCGGTAGTTGACGTTGAACGCCGCCGCCCCGGCCTTCGAGGCGGCCAGCTGTGCTTCCAGGTAGGCGTTGCCGTTGGTCAGGTAGAGCCCGACGTGGTCGTGGGGCGACTCCCACCCGGCGCAGTCCGCCAGGGCCCGGGTGCGCCCGATCCCGTGGGACCGCAGGAAGTTGGCGAGGCGCCGGCTGCGCTCGGTGACCTCGGCCCAGGACCAGGTCTGGTCGCGCCAGACGAGGCAGGGGCGGTCACCGAGCGCCGCGGCCAGCGCCTCGTGGATCTCGGCCAGGTTGAGCTCCACGCGGGCTCGGCGCCGTCAGTTCTCGTCGATGGTGACGCTGTTGATCACCACGGCGTCCTTGGGGCGGTCGCTGCGGTCGACCGGGGTGCTGCCGATCGAGTCGACCACGCGCTTGCTGTCCTCGTCAGCCACCTTGCCCCAGATGGTGTGCTTGCCGGTGAGGTGCGGCGTGGGGCCGAGGGTGATGAAGAACTGCGAGCCGTTGGTGCCGGGACCGGCGTTGGCCATCGCCAGCACGTAGGGCTCGGCGTAGCTGTCGGAGGGGTCGATCTCGTCGTCGTAGTTGTAGCCGGGGCCCCCGGTGCCGCGGCCGTCCGGGCAGCCGCCCTGGATCATGAAGCCGCTGATGACCCGGTGGAAGACGACGCCGTCGTAGAAGGGCTTGCTCCGGCTCTGGCCGATCTCCTGGTCCTTCCAGCTCGGCTCGCCCTTGGCGAGGCTCACGAAGCTGGCAACCGTCTTGGGGGCCTTGGCCTCGAAGAGCTCGAGTCGGATGTCGCCGTGGTTGGTGTGCAGGGTCGCATGCATGGTCCGATCCTGCCATGCGCGGGCCAGGGGACCGGGATCGATCGCCCGTCAGGTGGACGCCACGTCCGTCGTGGTCGGCGGCGGTGGTTCGACGAGCAGGCGGCCCAGGATCGGCAGCACCGTGCCGGCCTCGACGCCGCGGTTGACCCACGTCCCCACGCCGCCCAGCAGGGCCGACACGGCGGCGTGAGCGGGCACGTCGGCCGGATCGTCGTCGACCGACGCGGCGGCCGCCCAGCGCCCCCGGACGCCGTGCAGCGCCGGGTGGTCGAACCCGCCGCTCGCAGCCAGGACCCCCCAGGCGTCGCGCTCGTCGTCGACGTAGGCGAACACGCCGTGGACCAGAGCGGCCAGCCGGGCGTCGCGGGTCGTGGCGCGCTTGAGGCCGTGGCCCACCCAGGTGTCCAGCCGCCCGATGATGCGGACCTGCACGGCGTCGATCAGGCCGCGCCGGTCGCCGAGGTAGGCGTGGACCAGGGCCCGGGACACGCCCGCGGCCTCGGCCACTTGTTCGAAGGTGACGAGCAGCGGGTCGTGCTCGGCGAGGAGGCGCTCGGCGGCATCGACGATGAGGCCACGCCGGGTGTCGGGATCGAGGCGCGGGGCCCGGGTGCGCTTGGCCGCCGGGGGAGGGCCGCCGTCGGTCAGGCCAGCGCCTTGGCCAGCGCGCCGGCCAGGTTGACGGTGCCCTCGATCGATTCGCCGGGGGCGATCGGGTGGTGGCAGGCGACGAAGTGGTCACCTTCGACCTGCGCCATCACCGGCACCTCGTTGCGGCACTGGTCGTCGGCGCGTGGGCAGCGCGTCCGGAACCGGCAGCCCGACGGGGGCGACAACGGGGAGGGGATCTCCCCGCCGAGGGTCTCGCGCTGATCGGGCTTCACCGTCGGATCCGCGACCGGGATCGCGCTCAGCAGGGCGGCGGTGTAGGGGTGCGCCGGGTTGGCATACAACAGATCGGGATCACCCACCTCGCACAGCCGACCGAGGTACATGACGGCCACGCGGTCCGAGATGTTCTTCACGACGGCGAGGTCGTGGGCGATGAACACCATGGTCAGCTGGTACCGGGCCTTCATGTCCTCGAGCAGGTTGAGGATCTGGGCCTGGACCGAGACGTCGAGCGCCGACACGGGCTCGTCGCACACGATGAGCCGGGGCTCGGTCACCACGGCGCGGGCGATCGAGATGCGCTGGCACTGGCCGCCGGAGAACTGGTGCGGTCGGCGCCCCCGGACGACCTTGGGATCGAGCCCGACGGTGAGGAGCATCTTGTCGACCTTGTCGGCCCGCTCGCTCTTGGTCCCCGTCTTCCAGATGTTGAGCCCCTCGGCGACGATGTCCTCGATCCGCCGGCGCGGGTTGAGCGACGAGATCGGATCCTGGAAGATCATCTGGAGCTGGGTGCGGAGGGTGCGGAGGTCCTCACCCTTCACGTCGGTGAGATCCTGGCCGCCGAACAGCACGCGGCCACTCGTGGGCGACGGCAGCTGCATGATCGCCTTGCCGGTGGTGGACTTGCCACACCCGGACTCGCCGACCAGCCCGAGCGTCTCGCCCTCGAGCACGTCGAGGTTCACGTCGGTGACGGCGTGGACCTTCTGGCCCCGGCCGGAGGGGAACTCCACAACGAGGTTCTCGACTCGGAGCAGGGATTCCCCCGGGGCGCGGAGGTGGGCGTCACCGATGCCGGCCATCAGGCGAGCTCTTCGCCGGCCACGGGGGCGGTGGCCTGGAGGGCGGCCGAGGCCGCCACCGAGACCGGGAAGAAGCACCGCACCAGGTGGCTGGCGTCGTCGGGGTCGGGCAGCAACTCGGGTTCCTCCTCGCGGCAGCGATCCTGCGCGTAGGGGCAGCGGGCGGCGAACTTGCAGCCGACGGGAAGGTCGACGAGGTCGGGCGGTCGGCCGCCGATGGCCTCGAGGCGGGTGTGCTTGGCCATCTCCAGCTTGGGGATCGACTTCAGCAGGGCCTCGGTGTAGGGGTGGCGGACCCGTGCGAACAGGGCTTCGGCGGAGGCCTGCTCCACGATCTGGCCGGCGTACATGACGGCGATGTCGTGGGCCCGACCGGCGACCACGCCGAGGTCGTGGGTGACGAGGATCATGGCCATCTGGCGATCCCGCTGGAGCGCCTGCAGGAGGTCGAGGATCTGGGCCTGCACGGTGACGTCGAGGGCAGTGGTGGGCTCGTCGGCGAAGAGCATCTTGGGACCGCAGGCCAAGGCGATGGCGATCATGATGCGCTGGCGCATGCCGCCGGACATCTCGTGGGGGTACATCCGCAGGCGACGGGCGGGCTCGGGGATCCCCACCGAGGTCAGCAGGGCGAGGGCCGTGTCGTGGGCCTGGTCCTTGGTGAGGTCGAGGTGCTCGTGGAGCGACTCGGTGATCTGCTGCTCGACGCGCAGCACGGGGTTGAGCGCGGTCATGGGGTCCTGGAACACCATGGCCATCTGCTCGCCCCAGAACTTGCGCATCGCCTTGGGCGGGGCGTTCAGGATCTCGACGCCGCCGAACTCGACGCTGCCGGTCCGGGTGGCGTTCGACGGCATGAGGCCCATGATCGAGCGGGCCAGCACGGACTTGCCCGAGCCGGACTCGCCGACCACGCCCAGCGTGCGGCCTCGCCGCAGGGTGATCGACACGTCTCGTACCGCCCGGACCGTGCCCCGGTCGGAGGTGAAGCTGGTGCTCAGGTCGGTGACCTGCAGCAAGACCTCGCCGACGGCCGGGTCGGCAGGTTCCACGATCTCGGCGGGGTCGGCCGTGAGGTCCGTCACAGTGCGCTCTCCCGGACGTCGAAGCGGTCGCGGATCACGTCGCCGAGGTAGTTCAGCGACACCGCGGTGAGGAAGACGGCGGCGATGGGGATCCACAAGATGAACGGTGCCCCGTCGAGCTCGCTCTTGCCGGTGGCGATCATGGTGCCCCAGGTCGATTGGGGCGGCTCGACGCTCACACCCAAGATGGCCAGGCCACCCTCGGCCACGATGGCGATGGCCATGCCGAGGAGGGTGATCGAGAACATCGCCGGCGCCACGTTGGGCAGCACCTCCCGGAAGAGGATGCGGCCGTGGCCTGCGCCCTGGGCCCGTGCCGCGGTGACGAAGTCGCGCTGGGACCACGACAGCGTCGAGGCCCGGGTGATGCGGGCCAGGATCGGGATCGAGACCAGGCCGAGGGCGATGATCAGCACCAGGATGATCGGGAGGTGGAAGCCCTCGGGGATGTTCGGGTCGCCCTTGAGCACCGAGACGAGCGACAGCGCCAGGACCAGTTGCGGGATGGCCAGCAGGATGTCGAACAGCCCGACCAGGATGTTGCCGAGCCAGTTGCGGAAGTAGCCGGCGAGGAGGCCGAGGAACCCGCCGATGAACAGCCCGACGAGGATCGAGCACACGGCGATGATCAGCGAGATGCGGCCGCCGTAGATGGTGCGCGACAGCATGTCGCGCCCGTTGGCATCGGCACCGAGGATCGGCCCGCCGCTCTGGAAGGGGGCGAACCGCTTGGGGGCCACCCCGGCGTTGGGGTCCTTCAGCGGCAGGACGTCGGCGAGGGCGGCGGAGCCCACCATGATCGTGAGCCAGGCGATCGCCAGCCACGACGCGATGCCGAGACCCTTCTTCCTGGTGGCGGTGCTCTCGGCGGCGGCGTGGGGCGCCGCTTCCAGGGTCAGGCCCAGGGGGCTGACTTCGGGAGGGACGGTGGTCATCAGGTGCGCTCCCGGATCCGCGGATCGAGGACGGTGTACAGGTAGTCGATCAAGAAGTTGAGCAGCACGAACACGATGGCGATGAGCGCGACGGAGCTCTGGAGGGCCACGTACTGGCGGGCCAGGACGGCCTGGCCGATCAGGTAGCCCATGCCCGGGATGCCGAGGAGGACCTCGACGACGAGCGTCCCGCCGATCAAGGTGCCGATGCTGAGCCCGGCGACGGTGAGCAGGGTGAGGCTCGACGGCCGCAGGGCGTGGCGCCACAGCACCCGGCGGTTCGAGATGCCCTTGGCCTTGGCCATGAGGATGAAGTCCTCTTGGAGGGTGGACACCAGGTCGGAGCGCAACAGCCGCATGTACACGGCGATCTGGCCCAGCGAGAGCGAGAGGACGGGGATCACCATCGTCTTGAAGTGCTCGACGGGGTTGTCGGTGATGCGCACATAGCCCGACGTGGGGAGCAGGTTGTACTTCACGCCAAGGAAGTAGCCGAGGATGAGTGCCACCGCGAACGCGGGGAGCGAGATGAACGCGAACGCGGTGGCGTTCAAGAGCTTGTCGAGGCGGCTCCCGGACTTGTAGGCCGCCCAGATCGCCACGGGGATGGCGACGGCCAGTGAGAACACCTGCGTGTACAAGATCAACAGGGCTGACACGGGAGCCGACGACTTGATGCGCTTGGCCACCGGGTCGGTCCCGGTCGATTGGTAGTAGTTGCCGAAGTCGCCTTTGACGAACTTCCCGGCCCACTTCTCCCACTGGATCACCAGCGGCCGGTCCAGGTTGTTCTCCTTGCGGAACGCGGCGCGCTGGGTGTGCTGGGGATTGTCGAACGGGATGACGACGATCTCCGGCTTGCCCGGAACCAAGGAGATCAGCAACACCGTGAAGAACGTGACGACCACGAACACCACGACGAGTTGGATGATGCGGCGTCCGATCACGCGCACAGGTGGCGGTCTCCCTGGTCGAGGTGGGCCGGCCGGCCCGGGCAAGCGGTCACCGGCGGGCCTACTTGCTGATCCACAGGCCGAGGAGTGAGTGCCCGGTGGCCAACCCCGTGCTGGGCTCGAGCGCCGGATCGGTGGTCGACTCGGCGCCCGGCTTCGACGGATCGGCGCCGGGAAGCGGCGGGCCGAGGATGCCGTGGACGTTCTTGTTCTCGACGATCGCCCACGGGGTGTACCAGGCCCAGACGTTCCAGACCTGCTTGGCGAACTCGCGGCTGATGTCCTGGTAGATCTGCTTGCGCTTGGCGGGATCGGGCTCGCTGCGACCCTCGTCGAGCAGGCGGTTGATCACCGGGTCGTCGTAGCCACCGAAGTTGACCGGGTTCGTCTTGGAGCCGTACCACCAGACGTAGTTGATGTCGGGGTCGCCGCCGGGGTAGTTGCGGAACACCGTGGCCTGGTACGCCTTGCCGATGGCGTCGTTCACCAGGGCGGCCTGGTCGCGCTGGATGATCTTGACCGTCACGCCCGTCTGCTCGGCCTTCTGCTGGATCAGCTGAGCGAGGCGCAGGGTGGAGGGGTCGGTGGTGGTGGTGAGGTTGAACTCGGCCTTGCCGCCGTCCTTCACGTAGTCCTTGATGAGCTTCTTGGCTTCCGCGAGGTTGTACTTCGGGAAGCCGGGATCCTTCAGGTAGGCCACCGAGTCCGGGGCGAACGGGCCGTCGGCCACGGTCGGCAGTCCGTTGTTCTGCTCCTCGTTGATCACGTTGCGGTCGGCGCCCATGGCGAGGGCCTTGCGCATCCGGATGTCGTCGAAGGGCGGCTTGCTGGCGTTCAGCTGGATGAAGGACACCTCTGCGCTGTCCTCGGAGACGAACATGTTGACCTTGCCCTGGTCACGCAGGTCCAGCAGCTTGCCCGAGATGTCCTCGGCGTTGGAGGTGTGCATGATGTTGATGTCGCCGCTCTCGAGGGCCTGGTTGCGCACCGTGCCGTCGGGAAGGATGCGGAACTCGATCGACGAGGCGTAGGGGTAGGGCTTGCCGTCGGGGGCGGTCTGCCAGTAGTTCGGGTTGGCGGTGCCCGTCAGCTTCTGGTTCGGGGTGTAGCCGGTGAACTTGAACGGGCCGGTCCCCACGAGCTTGGTGCCGCAGTTCTTCGGATCGTCGAGCTGGGACTGCCCCATGATCCCCATGCGCGACGAGCTGTACAGGTAGGCGGGGAACGCCGGCCACGGCTTGGACATGGCGACCTTCACCGTGAGATCGCCCTCGGTGGTGATGGACTTGATGTTGGAGAGCACGAACTTGAAGAGCAGCGGGCTGCGGGCCGGGTAGGCGCCGCGGTAGGCGTCGAGGTTGTTCTTGACGACGGTGGCGTCGAGGGCGGTCCCATCGTGGAACTTGACGCCCTTGCGCAGGCCGATCGTCCACTGCGTGAAGTCGGCGTTCGGCGTGATCGTCTTGGCGAGGTACGGGATGTACTCACCCTTGGCGTTCGGGACGGTGAGCGTGTCGTAGATGGCCCGGACGACCAACATGCCGGAGATGGCGAGCTGGCCCTCGGGCAGGCAGAAGCCGGGGGTGTCCGCCTCGACGCCGTAGATCAGCTTCCCGCCCCGCACGGGCTTGCCGGCCTCTTTCAGCCCCGTCTCGCCGTCTTTCGCGGTGGGCTTGGTGCTGGCTTGGGCGTTGTTACCCGACTTCGTGCCGCCGCACGAGGCGAGCAGCATGGTGATGGTGAGGATCGCTGCTGCTGCTGCCAGCGAACGGCGTCCGACGACTCGGCTCTGACGGCGCATCTTTTCCCCTGCAGGTTCTGGCGGATCGGCACGTGCGCATGCCCCTGTGACCACGGACGCACAACGTGACGGTGACCATAGCTGCCTCGTCAGGGGCGCGCGAGCACGCGCCGCGGGTCCGCCCGGGAGCTAGCGGTGACTGATCCAGATGCCCAGCAGGGAGTGTCCGGTGACGAGGCGCACGGGCGGTGGACCGCCGTCGCCGGGAAGGTCCGGTCCGAGGATTCCGTGGACGTTCGCGGCCTCGGCGACGGCCCACGGCGCGTACCAGAGCCACACGTTCCAGACCTGCTTGGCGAACTCACGGTTGATCGCCTCGTACGCGTCCTGGCGGATGCTGCGGTCCGGGTTGATGCGACCCCGGTCGAGGTTCTGGTTGATGACCGAGTCGTCGAAGCGACCGAAGTTGACGGGGTTGCCGTCGCCGTACCACCAGATGTGGTCCATGTCCGGGTCGTCGCCGGGCTGGTTGCGGAACGAGGCCATGTCGTAGTCGCCGCCGATCACCTTGCTGATCAGCTCGGCTTCGGACTCGACGTCGAGCTCCACGGTGAGCCCCGCCGCCTCGAGCATGCCCCGCTCGATCTGGGCCTGGCGCACGGCGACGGGACCGTCGGAGGTGAGCAGCGACAGGTGGGTGTTCGTCCCGGCCTGCTTCATGGCCGCGACGGCGCGCTTGGCTGCCTTCAGGTCGAAGCCGGGGAACTTCGGATCGTCGAGGTGGCCCAGCACGCCCGGCGCGAACGGGCCGTCGGCCACCTCGGGCAGTCCCTTGTTGGCGAGCTGGTTGAGCTTCGTGCGGTCGATCGCGTTGGCGATCGCCAGTCGGGCCGTGCGCGTGTCGAGGGGCGTCTTGGTGCTGTTCAACAGCAGGTAGCTCACCTCGGTGTGGTCGCTCGAGACCATGAGGTTGATCGCTCCGTCGTCGCGGAGCTTGACGAGGTTGTCGGCCATGTCCGCCGAGGTCGAGGTGTGCATCATGTTGATCTCGCCCTGCTGGAGGGCGGCCACCCGTTCGTCGCTGTTGGGCATCGGGCGGAACTCAATGGCGTTCAAGTACGGGAGCGGCTTGCCGTCGGGAGCGTCCTGCCAGTAGGTCGGGTTCCGCTTGACGCGCAGCGAGACATCAGGCGTCCACGAGACGAACGAGAAGGGACCGGTGCCGATGGGCTTGTCGGCGCAGTCCTTGGCGTTGTCATCGAGCTGGTGCTGGCCCATGATCCCGAGCCGACCCGAGCTGTACAACGCCGCCGGGAAGGCGACCCACGGGATCTTGGTGGTGACGCGCACCGTGAGCTCGTTGACGACCTCGACGCCCTCGACGTTCTTGAACACGAAGCTGAACAGCAACGGGCTGCGACCCGGATAGGTGCCGCGGTAGGCGTCGAGGTTGTTCTTCACCACCGCGGCGTCGAGCGGGGACCCGTCGTGGAACGTGATGCCGGGACGCAGGGTGATCGTCCAGGACTTGTACGTCGTGTCGTGCGTGACGTCCTTGGCCAGGTAGGGCGCGTAGCCGCCCTTGGCATCGGGCACGGTCAAGGTGTCGTAGATCGCCCGGGCGACTTGCATGCCCGAGATCGACAGCTCCGACTCCGGGAGGCAGTAGCCCTTCTCGGCCTCGGCCTCCAGGGCGTAGACGAGCTGGCCGCCGCGCTCGGGCTTGCCGGCGTCGGCCAGGCCGCTCTCGGTGGGGTCCATGGCCACCGACCCGCCGGAGGTCACCGCGGCCTGGTCGGCGTTGTGGTGGAGCGTGGAGCACGACGTGGTGGCGAGCATGACGGCGGTGGCGATGCCCATCGCTCGCAGGGCGGTGCGGCGTCGACGGCTGCAGATCATCGGAAGGGCTCCAGTCCGAGGGCCGGCGCGGCGCGACCCATCGTCCCGTCCTGTCGGCCGAGCGGCACCCGATCTTGAGCCCGGCGCGTGGCCGCGGGCGATCGGACCCGAAAAACGGTGGTGGCCCCGAGTAACCGACGAGCTTGCGCTCACCTGCTCCTCGGGGCCGACCGGTTCCGTTCCTCTCCGCTTCGGCCCGGAGGCTTCGGCGGCGAGGTCGGGGCCCGTTCCCCGCTGCTTCGGCCCGAGGGCTTCGGCGGTGAGGTTCGGGGTTCCGGCTTCCGTCTCCGCCACCCGAAGGTGGTGGGGCCGGGGCCGGGTCCGTTCCCCTTCGCTTCGGCCCGAGGGCTTCGGCGGCGAGGTCCGGTGCCGGCTTCCGTCTCCTCGACCCGAAGGTCTCGGCGGCGGGCCGGGCCAGACGCCCCTCCCGGTCGAGCTCCGGACCCACCGCCGGTCGCTCCGTCCAGCGAACTGGACCTTGCTTCCGGAGGCTTCCTGCCCGGTGCCCGTCCGCTTGGTGCGGCCTGGCGAGGAGCACGATGCCCACGTTACTCGAGCACGGTCAAGCACTTTCTCGCTGTCCCCAGGGTTGTCCCCGAACCTTTTCCGTTGTCCCCAATTTCACAGTCGTGATGCACAGGGCAACCCACAGTCGGTCCACAGGTCGCTTGGGGTTCTCCGGCCCGCAACCGACTCGCCCCAGCCCGCGGCGGCGCCCAGCGGTGGGCCAGACTGGCGGTCCACCGCACCGCCAGGAGCCCGCCATGTCTGACCGCGTCACCATCGACGTCACCGACGGCGTCGCCGACGTCCGTCTGAACCGCCCCGACAAGATGAACGCGCTCGACGGCGCCATGTTCGCGGCGTTGGTCGAAGCCGGCGATCACGTCGCCGCAGACCCCGCGGTCCGTGCCGTGGTGCTGTCGGGCGAGGGCAAGGGCTTCTGCGCCGGCCTCGACGTCGGGGCGTTCATGGGCGGGGGTGCGGCCGCCGGTGGCAGCGATGGCGGCGATGGCGAGGAGTCGTCGGATTCGTTCTCGGTGCTCGGCGGCCGAGCCGAGGGCCGCATCGCCAACGTGGCCCAGCAGGTGGCCTACACGTGGACCGAGATGGCGGTCCCGGTGATCGCCGCCGTCCACGGCGTGGCGCTCGGCGGCGGCATCCAGATCGCCCTCGGTGCCGACATCCGGATCGTGGCCCCCGATGCCAGGCTCTCCGTCCTCGAGATCCGCTGGGGTCTGCTCCCGGACATGACAGGCCTCCAGATGCTCCCGCGGCTCGTCGGCCTCGACGTCGCCAAGGAACTCGCCTTCACCGGTCGGATGGTCTCGGGGACCGAAGCGGTCGAGCTCGGCTTGGCCACCCGGGTCGCCGACGATCCGCGGGCCGCCGCCCTCGAGCTGGCCGCCGAGATCGCCGGCAAGAACCCGGCCGCGATCCGTGGCACCAAGGCCCTCCTGAATGCGGCCGGCACCCGCCCGCTCGCCGAGTCGTTCCTCGAGGAGACCCGGCTGATGACGGAGATCATCGGCTCGCCCAACCAGCTCGAAGCGGTCATGGCGTACTTCGAGAAGCGCCCGGCGCAGTTCACCGATCCGGCCTGAGCGAGTCGGCGCCCGCCGTGCCGGTGCCGATACGGGTGCCCGCGTCCGTCCTGCCACCTGCCTTCGCGGCGTCGGTGGCGGAGGTGGTGGGCGCGACCCACGTCCTCACCGACCCGGCGGTGGTCGCCGGGCAGGAGGTGGACTGGACGGGTCGGTTCCGGGGCCAGACGCCCGCGGTCGTCCGCCCAGGCTCGGTCGAGGAGGTCGCCGCCGTGGTGGCTGCGGCCCGATCCGCCGGGGTGGCGCTCGTGCCGCAGGGTGGCAACACGGGGTTGGTCGGTGGCGGGATCCCCGGTGACGGGGAAGTGGTGCTGGACCTCCGGCGCCTCCGTGACGTCACCGATGCCGATCCCGGTTCTGGCCAGCTCACGGCCGGCGCCGGTGCCACCGTGGCGCGGGTGCAGGCCGCAGCCATCGACCTCGGCTGGGCCTACGGGGTCGACTGGTCCGCCCGTGACACCGCCACGATCGGCGGCTCCGTCGCCACCGACGCCGGCGGGCTGCGGTTCGTCCGCAACGGTGGCACCCGGCGCCAGCTGCTCGGGGTGGAGGCCGTGCTCGGCACCGGCGCCGTCGTCCGCCACTTGCCTGCCGTCGAGAAGGACAACACCGGCTTCGACCTCGCGGCGCTCCTGTGCGGCAGCGAAGGGACGCTCGGGGTGATCACCGCCGTGCGCCTCCGCCTCGTGGCCCCGTCGCCACCGCTCGCCACTGCGCTCGTGGCGTTCTCGTCGGTGGCGTCGGCCGTCGCCGCCGCGTCCGCGCTGCGCCGACAGCTTCCTGGGCTCGAAGCGGTGGAGCTGATGGTGGCCGACGGCCTCGACCTCGTGTGCCGCAGTGGTGCACTCCCTGCTCCCTTCGCACCGACGCCGCCAGCGGCGCTGCTCGTCGAGGCATCCGATGCACGCGACCCGGCAGGCTCGTTGGGGGACGCCGTCGGCGGGTTGGACGGGGTCGTCGATGCGGCCGTCGCGCTCGACGGGCCACGCCGGCGCGAGCTGTGGCGCTACCGAGAGGACCACACCGACGCCATCGGGCGGCTCGGCGCGCCGCACAAGCTGGACGTCACCCTGCCCGCGGGTTCGCTCGCCGACTTCGTGGAGGACGCACCTCGACTCGTGGCCGCGGTGGCTCCCGATGCCCGGACGTGGTGCTTCGGTCACGCCGCGGACGGCAACGTCCACGTCAACGTCACGGGCGTGGCACCTGGCGACGAGCGCGTCGACGAGGCCGTCCTCGTGCGGGTGGCGGCTCTCGGCGGCAGCATCTCCGCCGAGCACGGGATCGGTCGGGCCAAGCGTCGCTGGCTGCACCTCGCCCGCTCGGACGCGGAGATCACCGCGATGCGATCGATCAAATCCGCCCTCGATCCGGACGGCATCTGCAACCCCAACGTGCTCCTGCCGTAACGCCGGTCACGGTCACGGTCACGGTCACGGTCACGGCCACGAGCTGAGCGAAGCGCCGTGCCAGGTGGCGATTTGCCCAGTCCTGAACCGGCACGTTGGAGCGACGTGCGACGTCGACACCCCGACGTCCTTGACTCTATGTAGTCATTCTGTTAAATAACCAAACTGTGAAGTATCTGCAGGAGCGACGGCGACGATGACCGTGACGGCCCCCGATCGGTTCGACGTCGTCTTCGCCGCCTTGTCGGACCCGACGCGGCGCTCGATCGTGCGTCGGTTGGCCGACGGTGAGGCATCCGTGCTCGAGTTGGCCGAGCCGTTCCCGATCAGCCTCCCGGCCATCTCCCGTCATCTGAAGGTCCTCGAGCACGCGGGGCTGATCAGCCGCGGCCGAGATGGACAACGGCGGCCATGCCAGCTGCGGCCGGAGCCTCTGGTGGAGATCGCCGCATGGGCCGAGCACACACGAGCTGCGTGGGAGGGCCGTCTCGACCGGCTCGATGCGCACCTCCGGCGGACAGCTGACCGAACCCCATCGCCACCGCCTTTGGAGAGACCATGAGCAGTACCCCGACCATCACCGATCCGACGACCTGGGCGCTCGATCGTGAGATCGTCCTCGTTCGAGTTCTCGACGCCACACGCGAAGCGGTGTTCGCCGCGTGGACCGATGCCGATTCCTTCTGCCAATGGTTCGGTCCCGATGGGTTCACCTGCACCGTGCACGAGATGGACGTGCGCCCGGGAGGTCGAGCGCGCTTCGACCTGACCTCCGGAGACGGCACCCTGTACACGAATCGCTTCGACTACCTCGACGTCGTTCCCGTCGAGAGGTTGGTGCTCGATCATGGCTCCGACACCGACGATGACCCAGCGCGTTTTCGAGTGACGATCACCCTCGACGAACAAGGAGATGGGAAGACGGTGTTGACGCTGCGGCAGCTCCACCCGACCGTCGAGCGGCGAGAAGCAGTCATCGGCTTCGGCGCGGTCGAGCTCGGCCTGCAGACGATGCAGAAGCTCGCTCACCATCTCGAGGTCGACTGAATCCCACGGCCGATGAGATCTCGCCGCGGGACAGCCCAAACCGTCTGACCGACCGACCACCACCACCCGAAGGAGCCGCCATGTCGCGCGTCCGCATCCACAACTTCACGATCTCGCTCGACGGGTTCGCCACCGGCGAGGGGCAGGCCCTCGACACGCCGTTCGGCCACGCCGGCCATCGGCTCCACCAGTGGATGATCGCCACTCGGTTCGGCCGCCAGGAAGTCCTCGGCGAGTCGGGCGGCACCGAAGGCGTCGATCACGTGATGGCCGCCCAGCACGGACCCGGGATCGGTGCGGAGATCATGGGCGCGGGCAAGTTCGGCCCTCCGGGCTGGCAGGACGACCCTGAGTGGCGCGGGTGGTGGGGCGACAACCCGCCGTTCCACACGCCGACGTACGTCCTGACCCATCGTCCGCACCCGCCGCTGGAGATGGAGGGTGGTACGACGTTCCACTTCCTCGACGCCGCACCAGCCGATGCACTCGAGGTGGCGCGGGACGCAGCAGCCGGTCAAGACGTCCGCATCGGCGGGGGCCCGACCATGGTGCGCGAATTCCTCGCCGCCGGTCTCGTCGACCACGTGCACGTCGTGCAGGTGCCGATCCTGCTGGGCCGCGGTGTTCGGCTGTGGGACGGCCTGGAGGCGTTGGAGCAGCAGTACGACGTGGAGGCAGTCACGACGCCCAGCGGCGTCACCCACCTCACGTTCACCCGATGACGAGGTCGTCCCATGAGGACGAGCTCAGCGGGGTACTCGGCCGGCACGCGCCAGTTCGGCGCGGCCTCTGCCTGACCCACGACAGCGAGGCGAACCGTCGCTGCGATGAGTTTCGCGGTGCGCGGCCGTCCAACTGATCGTGAGCGCCCGCTTGGGGCGACGGGGTTGCAGGAAGGAGGGGTCGGCCATGAACGTGTTGGCACGCCGGATGTTCGAGCTGGTCGAGCCGATCGGTGTCATCCCCTACTCAGCCGACGAGCCCAACGAGGCGATGTTCGCCCTGGGGTTCACCAACTACTGGGATACCTACTTCGCCGGACGGGCGGCGCCCTTGGGCCTCGCGCCGGCGGAGGTGGTGGACGCGCTCTTCTACAACTTCGCTCCCGGTGAAGTGGCTCGCCACATTCCGAAGGTGTGGCGCACCACCACGCCGGAAGCGGCGATCGCCGCTCGCCAGATGGGTTGTGCGAAGGCGTTGCGGCGGATCCTGGGCGATCATGTCGACGCTCCCGCATTCGCACGCGCGGCGGACCTGTTGCTCCAGGCCGCGACCAGCGCACCGTTCGAGGGCCGGCCGATGTACGCCGCGCTGCGCACGATCCCGAACCCAGATGACGTGGTGGCCCGTCTCTTTCATGCAGCTTCCTTGCTGCGCGAGCACCGTGGCGACGGGCACATCGCGGCCCTGATGATCGAGCGTGTCGGCGGCCTCGAGGCTCACGTCCTCTTCGCCCTCGACATGGGCATGCCCGCGGAGAACTTCGGACGCATCCACCACCTCCCCGAAGCGCAGCTGGCCGCCGTGATCGACGGGATGCGCGATCGCGGCCTGATCGACGATGACGGTTGGCTGAGCGAACCGGGTCGCGCCGTCAAACAGCGCGTCGAGGCGCTCACCGACGACCTCGCGGCGAAGCCCTACGAAAGCCTCGACCCCGGCGAGCTCGATGAGCTCATCGCAACGCTCGAACCGCTGGCCGCACGACTGGTCGCCGCCCAAGACTGGTAGATGCAGGAGTGACGCTCCTGCGCGGCGATCCGTGTCCGTGCCTGTGTCCGTGCGCTCGTCGCCGACGCCAGGGTCTCCGAGAAGACGATCTTGTCAGCGGCAACTACGGCTCGGGGGCAGTGGCGATGCGGTACGAGCCGAGACGGTAGCCATCGGTTGCGAGCGCGAGTCGCTGTCGAGCCGCACGCCGTCGTCCCGCAACGCCGGGTCTGAGGCTTCCTTGCAAAGAGGCGAGCGTTGCCTGACACGGCACGAGTTGAGCTAGTACCAAGCGCCGCGGCTCTCGAGGACCTTCCGCAGGACCGCGGGCCGGTCGGTCATGATCCCGTCGACACCGAGGTCGAGGAGCTCGTGCATCTCGCCGGGGTCGTCGATCGTCCAGACGTGGACCTGCAGGCCGAGGGCGTGGGACTTGGCGACGAACCGGTGGTCGACGATGGTGATGCCCTTCACCCGGTGGGGCACCTGGGCGCAGGGGCTCTGGAGGGCACCGGCGGGCAGACCGAACGAGCCGCCGCGCAGCCGCGCCGTGCCCTTCGGGCCCAGCGAGGTGCACAGCCGGGGGCCGAGCTCAGCTTGGAGCCGGGCGATCCGGGCATCGGAGAACGAGCCGATGCAGACACGCTCGACCGAGCCGGTCCGCCGGATCACCGCCGCCAGGGCGTCCACGGCGCCGTCGTGCTTCGGGTCGATGTTGACGCGGAGGTCGGGGAACGCGCCGAGCAGGTCCTCCATGAGGGGGATCGGCTCGCGCCCGTCCACCCGTGCGTCGCGCACCTCCAGGTAGGTCAGCTCGGCGATGACGCCCTTCCGGTCGGTCACCCGGTCGAGGTGGTCGTCGTGGAAGGCGAGGCAGATCCCGTCGGAGGTGACGTGGGCATCGGTCTCGACGTACTGGTAGCCCAGCTCCACCGCCCCTTCGAACGCTGGCATCGTGTTCTCGGGCCACGTCCCGGCACCGCCGCGATGGGCGAAGGGGAGCGGTCCGGGGTGGTCGAGGAAGGGCCATCGACTGGCGGGCACGGGCGCAGGGTAGCGGTGCGATGATGCCTGCCTGCCCACCCTCCACCTCCGGGAGCTCGTCGTGACCGATCAACAGCCTGTCCGCATCGGATCCGAGGAGATCACCACGGTGGAAGGGCGCGAGGTGCGCGCTCCCTACGACGATCACCTGATCGCCACCGTGCCGTCGTGCACGACCGAGCACGTGGAGCGCGCCATCGCGATCGCCAAGGCCGTCCTCGCCGACCCGCTGCCCCCGTGGCGCCGAGCCGAGATCCTCGACGCCGCAGCCGTGGCCGTCGCCGCGCACCGCGACGAACTGGCGGCGATCATCGCCGAGGAGGCGGCCAAGCCGATCCGCACGGCTCGCACGGAGGCCGAGCGTTCGGTGATCACGTTCCAGTCGGCGGCGGCCGAGACGCGCCTGCTCGCCGGCGAGATGGTGCCGATGGACGCCGCTCAGCCGGGGGAGGGGAAGCTCGGCTTCACCCTGCGGGTCCCCCGCGGGGTCGTGGCGGCGATCTCGCCGTTCAACTTCCCGCTCAACCTGGTGGCTCACAAGCTGGCGCCGGCATTGGCCGCCGGATGCCCCGTGGTCCTCAAGCCGGCCAGCCAGACCCCGCTGTCGGCCATCCGGCTCCACGAGATCTTGATGGACGAGTGCGGCCTGCCACCGGGATGGATCAACATCGTCACCGGGTCTGGCGGCACGGTGGGGGACCCGCTCGTCACCCACCCCGACGTCGATGTCGTGACGTTCACGGGTTCGCCCGGGGTGGGGTGGAGCATCGCCGAGAAGGCGTTTCGCAAGAAGGTGGGCCTGGAGCTCGGCAACAACGCGCCGCTGATCATCGACGCGTCGGGCGACTGGGAGACCGCGGCCCAGAAGGTGGCGGTCGCCGGGTTCAGCCACGCCGGACAGTCGTGCATCTCGACCCAGCGCATCTACGTGCACCGGTCGCTGCTCGACGACTTCACCGCCGCCCTGGCCGAACGGGTCGGTGCGCTCCGGGTCGGCGATCCGCTCGACGAGGCGACGGACGTGTCGTCGCTCATCAGCCAGGCGGAGACCGACCGGGTGGAGGGGTGGATCGGCGAGGCGGTCGGCGCCGGTGCGTCGCTCGTCGTGGGTGGCCAGCGCCACGACCGGCTGCTCGACCCGACCATCCTGACGGGCATCGAGCCGGACATGGAGGTCAGCCGGAGCGAGGTCTTCGGTCCGCTTGTCGGGCTGGCCGGCTTCGACTCGCTCGACGACGCCCTCGCCCTCGCCAACGACACCGACTACGGGCTCCAGGCCGCCCTCTTCACCACCGAGCTCGACGGCGCACTCCGCGCGGCCCACGAGCTGGACTTCGGTGGCGTGCTGGTGAACGAGGTCCCGACGTTCCGCACCGACCAGATGCCCTACGGCGGCGTCCGCGACAGCGGCAACACCAAGGAAGGGCCGCACTGGGCGGTCCGGGAGATGACGCGCGAGCGGCTGGTGGTCATCCAGCGGTGAGCGAGGCGTCCGAGAGCTCCCTCGCCCGGTTCCGCGCCCTCGTGCGCGATCGCCCGGTGCCGCTCGGTGAGGGGTGCCTCGTCATCGCCCGCCACCTCGGTGGGAGCGAGCCCGTGGCCGACGGGTTGGCCCGCCTCGACGAGCTGGCGGCCGGCGTCCCCGGCGACGACCTCGATGCGGTCGCTCGGTTCCTGTTCGTCGAGCAGGGCTTCCACGGCAACCGGTCCGACTACTACGACCCGGCCAACTCGCTGCTCCCCGCGGTCCTTCGGCGCCGGACCGGGATCCCCATCACCCTTGCCACGGTCGTGATCGAGGTCGCCCGGCGGCGCGGCATCGACGCGGTCGGCGTCGGGATGCCCGGGCACTTCCTGGTCGGCAACGGACCGCGGCCGACCCGCTGGCTCGACGCGTTCGACGACGGCACGTGGGTGGACGAAGCGGGAGCGGCGGCTCGCTTCGCTGCCGTGCACGGCGACGCCGGTGCCTTCGACCGACGGTTCCTCGACCCAACGCCCGATCCCCTCGTCCTGGGGCGAGTGCTGGCCAACCTTGCCGGCGTGTACCGGGCCGCCGGCGATGCCCGCCGCCTCGTCCGTGTGCTCGAGCTCCGACGAGAGATCCCCGGAGCGGGCACGGGTCCCCGCTCCCTCGCCGAGCTCGGCGAAGCGCTGGCCACGGTGGGGCGGGTCGACGAGGCGGCGCGGTGCTACGAGGAGCTCGCGGCTCGGGTCGAGCCGGCGGCGGCCGAGGCGGCCGAGCGCCGAGCCCAGGTCCTGCGGGCCCGATTCAACTGACGAGACGGGCCCTGTCGCACGCCGTGGGCTGACAGCGACGGCGGCTGATCCAGGTTCACTCGGGTGCCGTGGCCGGGAGGACCAGCGCGGGCAGGTGGGGTGCCTCGTTGATGCTGACCACCTGCTTGTGGGTGCTCCCCGACAGCACCCGGCTCACGCTGGTGTACGCGGGCTCGAAGAAGATGGTGCCCGGCAGCGAGAGGAGGCGGGACAAGTAGGCGTTGATCACGCCGCCGTGACACACCAGCGCGACCCGCTCACCCGGGTGACGTCCCGCGATCGCATCGATCGCGGCGACGACGGTGTCCCGGAAGGCCTGGCGCTCGGATTCGGCCTCGGGCGAGAGCCATTCGTCGACCAGTTGCTTCCAACGCTCGGAGTCGGCGCGGAGCTCCTCGATCGGCACGTAGAAGTTGAGGTGCGAATCGAACTCCACGAGCCCGGCATCGACCACGGGCTCGACGCCGAGTGCTGCGGCGAGGGGCGCTGCGGTCTCGATCGCCCGGCGCATCGGGCTGGTGTACACGGCGTCGGCCCCGTGCCGTGCCCACCACACCGCCAGGCGATCGGCTTGATCGACCCCGTCGGGCGCGAGCCCGGGATCGGCCGGGGCGTCGCCGCCATCGATGCGCACGGGCAGGCCATGTCTGATCAACCACATCTCCACGGCGGGCGATCGTACGGTGTCGCTGGAATACCGTCTGACCGTGGACGCCCTGACCGACCTGCACGTCGTGGACAACGGCACCGATCCGAGCCGTCCACTGGTGGTCGTGGTCCACGGCGCCATGGATCGGGCGTCGTCGTTCGGACGGGTGGTCCGGTCCCTCGCAGACCTCCATGTCGTCCGCTACGACCGTCGCGGCTACGGCCGCTCGGTCGATGCCGGCCCGGCACCGCTCGCTGCCCACGTGGACGACCTGCTTGCCGTGCTCGCCGGCCGTCCCGCCACGGTGTTCGGCCACAGCATCGGGGCCGTCGTGGCCCTGGTCGCGGCGCAAGCTCATCCCGGTCTCGTCCGCAGCGTCCTCGCCTTCGAGCCGCCCACGCCCTGGATGCCGTGGTGGCCCAACCGATCCGGGGCGGCCGCGGAAGGTGCGCCGGCCCTGGACATCGATCCGGCCGACGAAGCGGAGGCGTTCATGGTCGGGGCGGTGGGCGAGCGGATCTGGGCCCGTCTGCCGGCGCGCACCCGAGCCGATCGCCGCGCCGAAGGGGGCGCGCTCCGAGCCGACCTCGCATCGCTCCAGGGTCCGCCCCCGTTCGATCCGGCGGCCGTCGCGGTTCCCGTGGTCGTCGGCTGCGGCTCGCAGACCACGTGGTGGCACCGTCAGGCCGCCGAGGAGCTGGCGGCGGCGCTGCCGGTCGCCGAGCTCGCGCTGGTCGGAGGCGCCACCCACGGTGCCCACCTCACCCACCCCTCGGCGATGGCCGAGTTGGTGCGCGAGGCCGTCGCTGCGGGCGAGAGGTCCGAGGAGCGGCGGTAGCGTCACCTCGACATGTCCCGCTTTCGTGACCTCCTGCGCCGCAAGCCCCGGCGAACGGCGTTCGTCCTCAGCGGTGGCGGCAACCTCGGTGCCTTGCAGGTCGGCATGCTCCGTGCGCTGATGGAGCGGCGAATCGAGCCGGACCTCGTCCTCGGCTGCTCGGTCGGGGCGCTCAACGGGGCGGCCATCGCGGCCGACCCGTCGCTGGCGATGGTCGGCCGGCTGCAGGACCTCTGGCGCACCATCGCCGACAAGGACGTCATGCCGGCCGGCTTCCTCCCGACCACGGTGCAACTGGCTCGCAAACGCGTGGCGATCCACGACATGGCCGCGCTGCGCGAGGTGGTCGAGGACGTTCTCCCGGCTCGCCGCTTCGAGGAGCTCGTCGTGCCGTTCCAGTGCGTTGCTGCCGCGCTGTCGGACGGTCCCGCCGAGACCTGGTTCGACCACGGCCTGCTCGTCGATCCGATCCTCGCGTCCGCCGCGCTGCCGGCGGTCTACCCGCCGGTCGAGATCGATGGCGTGAAGTACCTCGACGGCGCCATCGTCAACGACGTGCCGGTGAGCCGGGCGGTCGAGCTCGAGGCGGACCGGATCTTCGTCCTGCACGTCGGCTCGTGGGACCGCCCGCGCCCGGAGCCCAAACGCCCGATCGACATGGCGATGTACGCCTACTGGCTGGCCCGCCGCAGCCGGTTCCAGCGCGACCTGGCGAGCATCCCCGCCGAGATCGAGGTGCTGGTGCTCCCGCCCGGCGGCACGCCGCTGATCCGCTACAACGACTTCGGCCACAGCGACCAGATGATCGCCACCGCCTACCAGGCGACGGCGGCGTTCCTCGATGCCCAGGACGGGGATCGCAACGATCTCGCCGCCGCAGTGCCCGAGGTTCGCCCCGAAGACCGCCCCGGGCACGCGGCGACGACGCAGCCCGCAGGCGTCGACCGCTGACCTGACCCACGTGGGTCTCGGTGCACGGCACCGGGTCCCCTCCCTGGTGTGCGCGCCGTTCGAACGGCGTTGAAACGGCCGCGAGCAGCCGCAAAAGGGCAATTGACGGCAAACGGGTGAAACAGGCCGATTGACCTATTCAGGATCGCCCACCTCGGTCCGATCCATTACCTGTCAGGAAGCAAGCACCCCAGTGTGGGGTGACCAACCAAACATCAACAGGAGAACCACCCCATGCTGACCAGCTACGAATTCCTCGCCACCTACCTCCGTGCCCGCTTCGCCGATGACGAGCGTGGCGCCTCCCTCGTGGAGTACGCCCTGCTCGTCGCCCTCATCGCCGTGGTGTGCATCGTGGCCGTGACCTTCCTCGGCTCTTCGGCCAAGTCGAAGTTCAACTCGTTCGGTTCGTCGATCAACACCCCCTGATCTTTCCCCACAAGGGAACGAACAACAGAAGCCGGGCCCTCGAGGCCCGGCTTCTGTCGTTTTCGGATGTGGATGCTTCAAACGTTGGCCGTATCCAATCAGCTCGTCCAGACGGTGTCGGGGACAGTTGTCCAGGTCGCTGGCCCGAAGAAGTCGCGGCCCCGCCCGAAGAAAAGCTCATGCCTTAGTGCCAACGTACCGATGGATGGCAGACGGTTCACCTCGAACCGACTTCCTCACCATTTGGAGAACAGCTCATGCTCACCCTCGACTTCATTGCCTCGTACTTGCGTGCTCGATTCGCCGAAGACGAGCGTGGCGCCTCCCTCGTGGAGTACGCCTTGCTCGTCGCTCTCATCGCCGTGGTGTGCATCGTGGCGGTCACCTTCCTCGGGAGCTCTGCCTCCTCGAAGTTCGGCACCATGGGGTCGTCGCTCTCCGCCCCGTAGCGTGGGAGGCCATGAGCGATCGCCCCGTCTCCCTCACCACCTCGGGTCCGCCCGAGACCGTTCTGGACAGGGAGCCGGGCGATGCGCTCGATGGCCTTGCCCAGGCGCTCCAGCTGCCTGAACCTGCCATCCGCGACGCGGTCGCCCTCGTCGTCGCCCGCCATCCTCGGTTCCTGGACGGCTGGGCTCGCCTCGGTGAGCTCGGCCGTGATGACATCGAGCGCTATGCGGCGTTCCGCGTCGGCTACCACCGGGGGCTCGATCGGCTCCGGGCCAATGGCTGGCGGGGCAGCGGGT
>JAOBWM010000091.1 GCA_025463365.1 Acidimicrobiales bacterium | reverse complement strand
CATCTTCTCCCCAATAGGCGGCGGCACTCGTACAGGTCTCGTGGACGACGACCCGCGACAGCCCACCGAGCTCGGGCCGCAGCCGGTCCCAGATCCACACGGCGAGGTGTTCGCTCGTCGGGTTCTCGAGACCGGCGATGTCGTTCAGGTAGCGGTGGTCGAGCAGGTCGTGCAACGGAGCGAAGGCGCGAGCGACGTCGGCGAAGTCCAGCACCCACCCGGATGCGTCGCCGAGCGGACCCGAGACGTGCGCCGACACGCGGAACGAGTGGCCGTGCAACCGCGCGCACTTGTGGTCCGGCGCCACGTTCGGCAGGCGGTGGGCCGCCTCGAACGTGAAGTCCTTGACGACCTCGGCCACCGGCCGGCGGGGCGCGGAGGCGTCGCTCATCGGATGCCGACCACCTTGTGGGTCTGGACGCTGAGCCGCCACCGCGGGTGGGCCAGGCAGTAGGCGATGGCCTGCTCGGTGTTGGCCGCCAGGTCCGGGCCGTCCATCGGCTGCAACGAGAACCGCCCGAAGGCAAGGTCCTCGAACCGCTCGGGCTCGGCGCCGGGCTGAGGGTGGACCAGCTTCAACTCGTCGCCGGCGACGACGACGAGGTCCGCACCCGCCTTCGGGCTGACGCACACCCAGTCGATCCCCGCCGGGACGGGCAGGGTGCCGTTGGTCTCGATGGCGACCTCGAACCCCCGGTCGTGCAGCGCGTCGACCAACGCCTCGTCGAGCTGGAGGAGGGGCTCGCCGCCGGTGCACACGACGAGACGACGCTCGCCGGGCGGGGGCTCGCCGCCGGTCCAGGTCGCCGCGACGTGGCCGGCGAGCGCGCCGGCGTCGGCAAACCGGCCCCCGCCGTCGCCGTCGGTCCCGACGAAATCGGTGTCGCAGAACCGACACACAGCCGTCGCACGGTGCTCCTCGCGGCCGGACCACAGGTTGCAGCCCGTGAACCGGCAGAACACCGCTGGCCGTCCGGCGTGGGCACCTTCACCCTGAAGGGTGAAGAAGACCTCCTTGGCGAGGTAGCTCATGCTCCGCCGCGATAGCGGGTGGGATCGGTGATCCCAGCGTCGGCGAAGCCCTTGCGGCGCAGGACGCACGCGTCGCACTCGCCGCACGCCAACCCCGCGTCGTCGGCCTCGTAGCAGGAGATGGTCTCGGAATAGTCGATGCCGAGCCCGGTGCCCAAGGCGATGATCTCGGCCTTGGTGAGCTCGAGCAACGGGGTGTGGATGGTGAGCCGGCGACCTTCGACACCGGCCCGCGTGGCCAGGTTGGCCATCGTCTCGTAGGCCGCGATGAACTCGGGCCGGCAGTCGGGGTAGCCGCTGTAGTCGAGTGCGTTGACCCCGATGAAGAGGTCCGACGAACCGAGGACCTCGGCCCAGGCAAGGGCGAACGACAAGAAGACCGTGTTTCGTGCCGGCACGTAGGTGACCGGGATGTCGGCGCTCATGGCGGCCGCGTCGCGCCCCTTCGGCACCTCGATGGTGTCGTCGGTGAGAGCCGAACCTCCGACCGAGCCGAGGTCGATGTCGATCAGCACGTGGCGCGCCACCCCGGCGCCGGCCGCGATCCGGGCCGCGGCATCGAGCTCGGACGTGTGGCGCTGGCCGTATCGGAAGCTCAAGGCCGACACCTCGAACCCGTCCCGCGCGGCGAGCGCCAGGCACGTGGAGGAGTCCAGCCCACCCGAAAGCAGGACGACGGCAGGCGGCGCGCTCATGCCGCGATGCTACTGCCGTCGCCCGATCGGCCTCCGAGGACCGCCCACCGCCGGGGCGAACGTTGGGTGATCCCCCCACCACCGAGGGTGCCCCTGTGTGGGCGGTTCGGGTGATTAGCGTGAGGGGGGTGAATTTGCGACCTCGGGGACGTGTGTTACGGTTTCATGACGACGCCGGCGCTACGTCTCCTGTCCGAGGCCGGTGGGAAGGAAGCTTCGTGCGCCGACGATCTCTGGTCGCCCTAGCCCTGGGCACTGCCATCGCCCTCAGTTCCGTTGCCCCGCAGCTGGCATCCTCGGCCCCTGGCCAGGACCCGCGGGCCGAGCGGGAGCGCGTGCGCGCCGAGCGCGCCAAGGTCGCGTCGCAGATCGACACGAAGAAGGCGTCGCTGGCGGAGATCGACGCGGCCCTCCAGACGCTCGACCAGAACGTCCGCACGCAAGAGGCCGCCCTCCGCCGCACCGAGGGCGAGGTCGCCCAGGCCAAGCAGGACATCGCCGACGCCGAAGCCGCCAAGGCCCTCCTCTCCAAGGAGGTCGGCACCCTGCGCGACGAGATGCGCCGCCGCGCCGTCCGCGCCTACGTGAACCCGCCGGGCGACGACGTGCTCTCGGTGCTCGAGACCAAGGACTTCACCACCGCCTCCAACCGCAAGTTCTTCATCGAGCTGCGCGCCGCGGACGATGCCGACGTCGCCGACCGCCTCGACGGTGCCCGGGCCGATCTCGAGTACCAGCGCCGCAAGGCCGCCGCGGCCAAGAAGCGGGCGGACCGCAAGGAAGCCGAACAGACCAAGCGCACCGACGCTGTGCGCCAGGCCCGGGCCGACCAGAAGCGGCTCTCGGACAACGTCCAGTCCTCGATCGACTCCCAGATCGCCCGCTCGATCGAGCTGGCCAAGACCGACCGCAAGCTGTCGGCCCAGATCGCGGAACAGCAGGCCGCCCTCCAAGCTCGCCTCCTCGCCCAGCAGGCAGCGCAGGCCGCACAGGCCAAGGCGTCCGCAGCTGCCCAGGCAGCCCAGCAGATCACCAACACCCAATCGCCCGGCGGCGGCGAGAACACCCCGCTCCCGCCGGTCGGTTCCGGTGGCCCCGGCCCGAGCGCGGGCGGCATCTCGCTGTGCACCGTCGGCGGCATCACGGTCAACTGCCAGATCAAGGACCAGCTCGCCGGCCTGCTCAACGACGCCCGATCCTCCGGGCTCGTCCTCACCGGCGGCGGCTACCGCAACCCGCAGCAGCAGATCGAGCTTCGCCGTCAGCACTGTGGCTCGAGCTACTACGCCATCTACCAGATGCCGTCGAGCTCCTGTCACCCGCCCACGGCCAAGCCCGGCACCAGCCAGCACGAGATCGGCCTGGCCATCGACTTCAGCAACTGCTCGTCGCGCAGCTCGGCCTGCTTCCAGTGGCTGTCCGGCCACGCCGCCAGCCACGGCTTCTACAACCTCCCCAGCGAGCCCTGGCACTGGAGCACATCGGGCCGATAGGCCCGCTCCCGCCGCCGGCCCCCGAGCCGGCGGCCCTGCTTCACCGCGCCCCCGCGCCTGGCGCGCCCGACGCGCCCGACACCCTGACGTCGGCACCTGACGTCGACACCTGACGCCGACACCCTGACGCCGACACCTCACGTCGACACCTCACGTCGACACCTCACGTCGACACGTCGACACCTCACGTCGCCGACGCGGCCCACGCGCCCGACGTCGCCCCGAGCGCCTGACGTCGATGCTCGCCGTCTAGGTCCGCCGTCAACCCGGGGTGTGCGCGCCCCGACGCGCCCACCACCCCGCCCCGCGCACACCGTGGGCAACGCTCAGGCCCGACCCGCGTCGTGTGCGCGCCCCCACGCGCCTGACACCCCGCAACGCGCACACCCCTCGCCCCAGCCGGTGTGCGCGCCCCGACGCGCCCGGGCACACCGGAACGCGCACACCCCGCGCCCCACCCGACCGTGTGCGCGCCCCGACCCGCCTGGCACACCACAGCGCGCACACCCTGGGGCCTCGCCCCAGCCGGTGTGCGCGCCCCGACGCGCCCACCACACCGCAACGCGCACACCCCAGGGCCTCGCCCGACCGTGTGCGCGCCCCGACGCGCCCACCACACCACAACGCGCACACCCCTCGCCACAGCCGGTGTGCGCGCTCTGACGCGCCCGGGCACACCGCAGCGCGCACACCACAACCGGGCAGGCCCCGGCCGCGCCTCGTGAGGAGGAACACGGCGGGACCGGGGTGGGACTGGGCCGTGGGTCAGTCCTGGGTGCCGGCGCCGACCAGTTCGGGCTCGGGCTCGGGGGCTTCGATGTCGTCGGCGGCGCCTTCGACGTGGATGACCGGGAGCAGCTTGTCGAGCCAGCGGGGCAGCCACCAGTTGCGGTCGCCCAGCAGTTCCATCGTGGCTGGAACCAGCACCATGCGGACGATGGTGGCATCGAGCAGCACGGCCACGGCCAGGCCGGTGCCCATGAGCTTGATGACCCGGTTGTTCTCGAGCAGGAACGAGCCGAACACCACCACCATGATCAGGGCGGCAGCGGTGATGACGCGGGCGGTCACGGCCAGGCCGTCGGCCACCGCCTCGGCGTTGTTGCCAGTGCGGTCGTACTCCTCCTTCATGCGTGAGAGGAGGAACACCTCGTAGTCCATCGAGAGCCCGAAGACGATGGCGAAGAGCATCATCGGGATGAACGGCTCGATGGGAGCGGGCGCGATGTTGGTGAGCGCCGACCCCCAGCCCCATTGGAAGATGGCCACGACCACGCCGTACGCCGCACCGATCGAGAGCAGGTTCACCAGCACCGCCTTGAGCGGCACGAGGAGCGAGCGGAACACCGTCATCAACAAGATGAACGACAGCCCGAGCACGGCCCCGAAGAACACGGGGTAGCGGGCACCGAGGTAGTCGGAGAAGTCGATCCCGATGGCGGTGAAGCTCGTGACCAGGACGTCGACGTGCTGGGCCTTGGTGACGGGGTCGAGCGCGTTGCCACGGAGGTTGCGGACCAGGGCTTCGGTCGCCTTGTCCTGCGGTGCCGTGGTGGGGGTGGCGAACCACCGGGCGATCGTGCGGTCCTTGCTGACGAACCCGGCATTGCGGGCGGCCGGGGCGCCGGGGGTCGGCCCGGAGACGGCGGCGACGCCGGGGGTCTTGCCGATCTGCGCGGTGATGGCACCGAGCTGGGCGTCGGTGGTCCCCTTGGGGAGCTCGGCGGCGAGGATCAGCGGGCCGTTGAAGCCGGGCCCGAAGGCATCGGCGAGCAGGTCGAAGGACTCCCGGGTGTCGGTCTTCTTCGGGAAGTTGCCCTCGTCGGAGAACCCGAGCCGGATGCCCAGCACGGGGATGGCCAGCAGGATCAGGATCAGCAACCCACCGACGGCGGTGAACCAGGCGTGGTGCTGGACGAACCGGCTGTAGCGGTACCAGAAGGTCTCGCGGGCCGCCTTCTGCTTGCGAGGCGCGAGCGGCTGGCGGAGGGCCGGCACGAAGAACCCGGCGATGATGGTGAGCACCGCGAGCCCGGCCAGACCGAGGAAGACAGGCGCCGGCGCGCCGAACCCGACGCTCACCATGCCGAGGGCGATCATCCCGGCCGCGAGCAGGCCACGCCGCCGAGTGACCTCGAGGCGGCTGCCGGCCAGGCCCAGCAGGGCGGGCAGCAACGTGATCGACGCGGTGAGCGTGAACACCACGGCGATGGCCGAACCGATGCCGATGCCGCGGATGAACCCGAGCCCCATCACCAACATGCCGAGCACCGAGATGACCACCGTGATGCCGGCGAAGACCACTGCCCGACCGGCCGTGTCGAGCGCATGGCCCGCGGCTTCCTCCGGTTCCATCCCCTTGTGGAGGTCCTCTCGGAACCGGGTGACGATGAAGAGGGCGTAGTCGATGCCGACGCCGAGGCCGAGCATGAGCGCCACCGTGGTCGTGAACTCCGGCATCGGGACGAGGTTCGACACGATGCCGACGGTGGACACCCCGGCGAAGATCCCGGCCAGGGCCATGCCGATCGGCAAGCCCATGGCCAGCACCGACCCGAAGGCGATGATCAGGATCACGATGGCGAATCCGACGCCGAGCACCTCGGACTGCGGCTGCTCGAACTCAGCGAAGTACTGGCCGCCGAGGTAGACGTGCTGGAGACCCTGGGCCTGCGGCATGTCTTTGCGGATGGTCTTCACCCACTTCTGGGCCTGCGTGTTCTGCGTGTCCGCGGGGAGGTTGACCGTGGCGTAGGCGACGCGCCCGGAGAGGTCGCCCTTGCTCGCCACCTGTTGCGGGTTGTCGTACGGGCTCTGGACCTTGAGGTCGCCCTTCTCGCCCGCCTTCTCGACCCGGCCGAAGAACGCCTCCATCTCCTTGCGGATCGCCGGGTTGCTCACCCCGCCCTGGACGCTGGGAGCCACCTCGAAGCTGATGGTGGCCGACGCCTCACCGGCGTTGCCCTTGCCGAAGCCCTTGTCGACCAGGTCGAAGCCGCGCGTGGCTTCGCTCTTGAAGTCGCCGAAGCTGTCGGAGTAGCCGCTGCCGGCGGCACCGATGCCGCCGAGCACGACGATGGCCAAGGCCCAGACGATGATCACCCGCCAGTGATGGCGATAGCAGGAACGGCCGAGGCGCCGAAGGGCGGACGGATCGGTGGTCGACATGGAAGAACCCTCGTTCGTGCATCTGGGATGGAAGCGGCGCCGAACCCGCGGAACGCAAACCGGTCACCAGTACAACGACGCCGGCCCGCCGAATTCATCGGTCTCGTGCAGTCTTTCCGATCACGACGCCTCGGAGCGAGATGGTTCTCGTCACGCCAGCGAGCAACCCGGCACAGCGGGAGCCGCGCCGCGCGCGACCGCGTTTCGGGCTTCGGTCGTGCGAGGTCGCCTTGCTAGGGTGACCAGTCCTTGCTGGCCGTAGCTCAGCTGGTCAGAGCGCCGCGTTGTGGTCGCGGATGTCGGGGGTTCGAATCCCCTCGGTCAGCCCATCGTGATGGCCGGTCGTCGGTTCCGACGGCCGGCCATCGACGTCCTCGAGGCCCGTCTCCGGTTGGCCTCGCCCTGGGAGGCGTCGACTAGTGTCGCTCCGCGCCTCTAGCTCAACGGCAGAGCAATGGACTCTTAATCCACAGGTTGGGGGTTCGAATCCCCCGGGGCGCACCAAGCAAACAGCACGGCCGGCGAAGCGGACTCAGCCTCCAGCTCCGAAGCCAAACCAACGGACCTCTTCATCCACAGGTTGGGGGTTCGAATCCCCCGGGGCGCACCAAGCAAACCAGCACGAGCACCGATCAGGCTTCGGCTCCGAAGCGGACCACTGCTCGGCCGGTGAGGGTGCCGGCGTCGAGGGCCGCGTACGCGTCGGCCACATGGTCGAGGTCGAAGGGATCGACGGCCACGCGCACCCTGCCTTCAGCGGCGAGCTCGATGACCGCGCGAGCGTCCGCGAGGTCGGACCCCTGGAACGTGAAGACCTCGCCGTCGCGGGGCAAGGTGCCGTACCAGGGCCGGCGGAGGGTGCCGCCGGCCGCCCCGACGAGCGCGAGCCCTCCCCCGGCGCCGAGGGCGCCCAGGGCGGTGCGGATCGTGGTGTCGGTGCCCACCAGGTCGATCACCCCGTCGGCTCCGTCGGGCCCGAGCAGCGTGCGGAGCGCGTCGGGGGTCGCCTCGTCGACGCCGTCGAGCACATCGTGTGCCCCCAGCTCCGCGGCGAGCGCCCGGCGGGCCGGGTTGGGGTCGAGCGCCACCACGCGGGCACCGGTCACGGCGCGCAGGATCTGGAGGACGAACGCACCGAGGCCACCGACGCCGAGCACCACGGCGGTGCTGCCCCCGTCGAGCCGCGGCAGGAGCCGACGGACGGCGTGGAACGACGTCGCCCCGGCATCGGTCAGCGGCCCGGCGATCGCTGGATCGAGCCCGGCGAGCGGAACCAGTGCCCGCACGTCGGCCGCCAGGACGTAGGGCGCCAGGCCGCCGTCGCGGCCGTAGCCGCGTCCGACGAGACCGTTGGGGCAGGCGTTCTCCTGGCCGCGGACGCACCAGCGGCACGTCCCACACGACGACGGCGAGGCCAGCGCGACCGGGTCGCCCTCGGACCACCCCTCCACGCCCGGGCCGACCGCGTCGACCCACCCGGCGGTCTCGTGGCCGAGCGTGAACGGCGCGGTCCACCCGAGGGCCTCCCCCATGGCGCTCGGCATCTGGGCCATGGCCAGATCGGAGTGGCACAAGCCGCAGCCGGCCACCCGGACGCGCACCTGGCCCGGTCCCGGCTCGGGCACCGAGGCCTCGGTCAACAGCGGCGGCTGCTGCCAGTCGACGATCCGGAAGGCCGGCATGGTCCGCATCGGTCAGGCGCCGGCGTCGCCCACCGAGCGGTCCCGGCGGAACCCCGAGACCACCTCGATGTGGCTGGTGTGCCCGAAGAGGTCGACGACCGTGGAGCCGACGTGGCGGTAGCCCGCCGCGGCCAACAGCCGGGCGTCGCGACCCATCGCCGCCGGATCGCAGCTGACCAGGACGCACAGCCCAGCGCCGGTGGCGGCCACGGCCGCCACGCCCTCCTGGGCCAGCCCGCTGCGCGCCGGATCGGCGACGACGACATCTGCCGGAGCCGGTCGCCACCGACCCATGGCGACCTTGATCAGGCGTGCCTCCATCCCCTCGAGGTTGTGGCGGGCGTCGGCGACGGCCGAGGCGCTCCGCTCGACGCCGGTCACGGCCATGCCGGCACCGACCGTCCCGGCGAACAGGCCCACGCCGCAGCACAGGTCGACGAGCCGTTGGGCCGCTGGGGCGTGATCGCGGATGAGGCCCCCGACGACGGACACCAGCGCCTCCGCGCCCTCCGGGCTCGCCTGGAAGAACGACCCCGCCGACACGCGCCACGAGCGGCCGGCAGCCTCCTCGTGGAGCCAGGCCCGATGGCCCTTGTAGAGCTCGTCGGTGCCAACGACCTGCACCCCGTCGGGCACCCGCACCCCGACCGCCTTCGGACCGACGACGACCATGCGCTCGCCGGTGCGGGCACCCACGCGGATGGTGACCTCGCGGGCCGATCCGAACCGGCCCTCGGCCACCAGCTCCTCCACCAGGGGATGGGCGATGAGGCACGAGTCGACCTGGATCGGATCGTGGGAGCGCCGCCGCCGGAAGGCGAAGCGACCGTCGGGCCCGGCCACGCCGCGCACCGTCGTGCGCAAGCCGGCAGCCGCGAGCGGGGGCCCCGCCACGACCACGGGGTCGACGATCCCCGACCGCGCCAGCACGTCGGCCACGAGCTCGCGCCGCAACATGCGCTGGGCAGGCTCGGCGATGTGCTGCCAGTCGCACCCACCACAGCCCTCCGCGACGTGCGGGCACGGCGGCACGACCCGATCCGGCGACGGCTCGGACACCTCGACGCTGACGGCGCGGGCGAAGGACTTCCGCTCGTCGACGACCTCGGCCAGCACGCGCTCACCGCCGATCGCACCGGCGACGAACACCACCCGGCCGGAGTCTTCGCGGGCGACCGCTTCGCCGCCCACCGCCATCGAGGTGGTCTGCAGTTCGACGAGGGTCACGAGCGGCGAGCCTACCGAGGCGCCGGGGCGCGGCCCGTAGGATGCCGGGGTGCCAAGCGACCTCCCGCCCCGTCCCATCCACATCGCCCCCTCGGTGCTGCCCGCCGACTTCTCCAAGCTCGGCGAGGAATGTGCGGCCCTGGAGGCGGCCGGCGTCGACCGCATCCAGTGGGACGTGATGGACGGCCAGTTCGTGCCGAACCTCACCTTCGGCCCCGATGTCATCGCCGCGTGTCGCTCGTCGGTCCAGATCCCGTTCGAGGCCCACCTCATGGTGAACACGCCCGAGGTCCTGCTGGACCGCTACGCGGAGGCCGGTTGCGAGCTGCTGATCGTCCACGCCGAGTCCACGATCCACCTGCACCGGTGCCTCGGCCAGGTCCGCGAGGCGGGCGCTCGTGCCGCAGTGGCGCTGAACCCGTCGACGCCGGTGTCGGCAGTGGAGCACGTCCTCGACCTGGTCGAGATGGTGCTGGTCATGACCGTCAACCCGGGCTTCGGCGGCCAGGCCTACATCGCCACCATGGAACCCAAGATCGCCGAGCTGCGTCGGCTCGTCGCCGATCGCGGCCTCGACATCGACATCGAGGTCGACGGCGGGATCGGGCCCGACACCGTCGCCGGCGCCACCGCGGCCGGCGCCAACGTGCTCGTGGCCGGCAGCGCCCTGTACCGCGATCCCGAGGGCCTCGGTCACGCCGTCGCCGACCTTCGGGCCCGGGCCGAGGCGGCCCAGCGCGGCGCCCATGCGGCCTGACCCCCGCAGGAGTGCGATGGCCGCGGTCGCCCTGGCTGCGCTGGCGCTGGCGGCACCGGCCTGCTCCAAGGACAGCGGGTCCCAGGCTGCCTTCTGCCGCGAGGTGCAGCGCGTGCCATCGATGAGCTCGGTGGTGTCGGGCTACACCGGCGCCGACCGCAAGGAGCTGACCAACCGCCTCACGTCGGCCCGCGCCGCCTACGCGTCGCTCGAGAAGGCCTCACCCGGCGACATCCGCAGCAAGGTCTCGAGCGTGGTCGGCGTGGTCGATCTCGTGATCGATGCCGTGTCAGCCCACCCCGACGATCCCGCCGCGGTGGCCGCTGAGGTGGGACGCGAGTTCCGCGCCAACTCCCGCGCCGCGACCGACGCCCGCGCCGTCGCCGCCTACGCCAAGACGAAGTGCGACGTGTCGCTCAACCCGACCGTCGTGACGACCACGTCGTCGGTACCGGCGTCGACCACCGCTGCCGGCACCACGACCTCGACGGGCTAGCCCCCTCGGGTAGCCCGGGAGGTCGGCTCGACCGTCCGTCTGTCGTCTTTGTCAGTCGTCGGTGGGGAGGGCGGCCCGGCGGACGATCACGTTGTCGATGATCCCGTAGTCCTTGGCCTGCTCGGCGGTGAACCAGCGGTCCCGCTCGGAGTCCTCTTCGATCTGCTCCACGGTCTGGCCGGTGTGGTCGGCGATCCGTTCGGCCATGAGGCGCTTGATGTAGACCATCCGCTCCGCCTGGATGGCGATGTCGGAGGCCTGGCCCTGGATGCCGCCCGAGGGCTGGTGCATCATGATCTGGCTGTGCGGCAGGGCGGCCCGCTTGCCCGCGGCGCCGGCGCAGAGCAGGAACTGGCCCATCGAAGCGGCCAGGCCCATGCAGACCGTGGCGACGTCGGCAGTGACGAACTGCATCGTGTCGTAGATCGCCATGCCGGCCGAGATCGAGCCGCCCGGCGAGTTGATGTACAGGTAGATGTCGGTCTCGGGATCCTGGCCGTCGAGGTACAGGATCTGCGCCGCCAACTGGTTGGCGATGGTGTCGTTGACGTCGGTGCCGAGGAAGACGATCCGCTCCTTGAGGAGGCGGTTGTAGATGTCGGCACCCGGGTCGAAGCCAAGGGGACCCTGCGCGGTCGGCACGAGGTTGGGGAGATCCATGGGGCCGCAGGCTAGCGGTCGGCTCGAACCTTCCAGTGCCGACGGCGCGACTCGAACGCGCACTGGCCAGGACCTAAACCTGGTGCCTCTGCCAATTGGGCTACGTCGGCCGGGTGGCCGAGGTTACCGGTGTCGTGCCAGGGTCTCGGCCCGATGCCCGAAGGCCACACGATCCACCGACTCGCTCGCGACCAGGGAGCCGACCTGGCCGGCCATCCCGTGGCGGCCGAGGCCGGGCAGGAGCGGTTCGTGTCGGGGGCCGCTCGCCTCGACGGTCAGGTGCTGCGCCGGGCCGAGGCGTGGGGCAAGCACCTCTTCCACTCGTTCGACTCCGGCGACGTGCTGCACGTCCACCTCGGGCTCATCGGGAAGTGGTTCCGGCGCACCGCGGATCCCGACGGCGTGCTCGCCGCCCCCACACCAACCACCCGGCTGCGCCTGGCAACCGACGACGTGGCGTGGGACCTCACCGGGCCGATGACGTGCGAGGTCGTGTCGCCCGACGAACGCGGCGCGATCGTCGCCAAGATCGGCCCCGATCCCCTCCGGCGAGACGCCAAGCCCGAGCGCATGTGGGCCCGCCTGCAGGGCAGCTCCAAGCCGATCGGCCTGCTGCTGATGGAGCAGGACGTGGTGGCCGGCATCGGGAACGTGTACCGCTCGGAGCTCCTCAACATCGTCGGCATCGACCCGCGGCGACCCGGCAAGGCGGTGACCCGCGATGAGTTCGATGCGCTGTGGGCCGAGACCGTGCGCCAGCTCCGCCTCGGCGTACGTCGCAACCGCATCGTCACCATGAACGCCGACGAGCTCCCCCGACCGCTGGGCCGGTTGCAGCGGGGCGAGGGTCGCTACGCCTACAAGCAAGAGGTGTGCGGCCGCTGCCACACGCCCTTGGACGTGTTCCCCATCGCCGGCCGCACGACCTGGCGCTGTGCGACCTGCCAGCCGTCCTGACCGGACGTCCTGACGTCCTGGCGTCCCCGGTCCGGCGCGCCTGCCAGGGTTGCGCATGCGAATCGACGAGCTCCCCACACCGGCGCTGGTGGTCGACCTCGACCTGCTCGACGCCAACATCGCCCGCATGGGCGCGGCCTGGCCGGGCGCACGCCTGCGTCCCCACGTGAAGGCCTTCAAGTCGACCGCACTGGCGATGCGGCTCGCAGCCGCGGGCCACACCGCGTTCTGCGCGGCCACCCGGCGCGAGATCGCCCGGTTGGCCGCCGCCGGCCTTGGCCACGACCTGCTCCTTGCCAACGAGGTCGTCGATGGGGACCGGCTGGCGGCATTGATCTCGGGTGCACCTGACGCGCGGATCACCGTCGCCGTCGACTCGCCCGAGACGATCGAGGTCGCCGCCCGCGCCGGCGTCTCCGAGGTGCTGATCGACGTCAACGTCGGCATGCCTCGATGCGGCTGCGCTCCGGAGGACGCGGGGCGCCTGGCGGAGCTGGCCCGCAGCCGTGGCCTGGGCGTGCGGGGAGTCATGGGCTACGAGGGGCACCTCATGGCCGAGCCCGTCGACCGGGCCGCCAAGGTCGAGGGCGCCATGGCGCTGCTGCT
>JAOBWM010000060.1 GCA_025463365.1 Acidimicrobiales bacterium | reverse complement strand
GGCTACCGGGAGCGGCTCGACTCGTGGCTCGCGGCCGGCGACCTGGAAGGGCTCGAGCTGACGTGAGCACGGGAGCGTCGAGCGAGCGTCGCGTGGTGGTGGTGACCGGCGGCGGCGGTGGCATCGGTGCCGCGATCGCCGAGGACCTCGGCCGCCGGGGTGCCTTCGTGGTCACCGTCGACCCGCTGGTCTCGGTCGACGGGTCCGAGCAGCTGCCGGCCGCCGAAGAGACGACGGCCGGACGCATCGTCGCCGCGGGCGGCGCCGCCCAGGCCTCGTCGGCGTCGGTCACCGACCGCGACGCGATCCACGCGCTCTTCGTCGACCTGGTCGAGGCGCACGGCCGGCTCGACGCGGTCGTCAACGTCGCCGGGATCACCCGCCCGACGGGCTTCGCCAAGGGCACCGAGGAGGACTGGGCAGCTGTGCTGTCGGTCCACCTCGACGGCTACCGCAACGTGCTCGAAGCGGCGCTGCCGATCATGGCCGCGGCCGGGCGTGGGCACATCGTCGGCGTCACGTCGGGGTCGGGTTGGCGGGCCGCCGACGCCGGGGCCTACAGCTGCGCCAAGCGAGCGGTCGCCTCCCTGACGTGGCAGGTCGGCCGGGCCGCCCCGCCCGGGGTGGTGGTGAACGCCATCTCGCCCATCGCCGTGACCCGCATGGTCACCGCCGCGCTGGCCCGAGCCGCCGGGACCGGCGCCGGTGGTCGCGGCGGAGCCGCCACGGGTGGGTTGTCGCTGGGCTCGATGCCCGAGCCCGCGCAACTCGGCCCGTTCGGTTCCTACCTCGTCGGCCCGGGCCTGCAGTGGTGCCGAGGCCAGGTGCTGTTCGCCGGCGGATCGGAGGTGGCGGTGGTCGAACCACCTCGCCTCCTGGAGGTGATCCGGACCAGCGACGCGGGCTCCGTGACGCACGTGCTCGCGGCCACGGCCGATGCGCTGGCCCAGGCCGAGGCCCAGCAGGCGACGTCGGGAGCCGCCAACCCGCGGTTCCCCGCGATCTTCGACGAGTCGACGGATGGTGACGACCCGCCGACGGGTCCATCCGGCGGGACCGCCACGGTCATGGTGGTGACCGATCGCCCCGAGCTGGGGGAGGCGATCGTCGAGCGACTCGACGCCGCGGGCGTCGCAACTGCGCTCGTCGCGCTCGCCGAGGTGGGTCCCGGGTTCGAAGGGGCTCGCGCCGCGCTCGACGCGGCGGCCGAGGGCCAAGGCTCGCTCGATGCGGTGGTCCTCGCCGCGAGCACGCCGGCAACGTCGATCGCCACGGACGGTTGGGCTCGGGTGCTGGCCGAGCACGAGGGGATCGTCAGGCAGATCCACGCCGACGCAGTGTGGGCCCGGGCTGTCGCCGATCGAGCGGCAGCCACCGGGGAGCCGATCCGTCTGGTCACGCTGGTCGACGCCGCCACCGCCGGTGGGCAGAGCCGGGCACAGGCCGCGGCCCAGCTCTCCCGTGCGGCGCGCCGCGCGACCGGCGACCTGGTGTCGGCGATCGCGGTGTCCATCGAGGGCGGTGACCCGTCGACGGTGGCCGACCTCGCCACCCACCTGGTGGTCGGTGACGCCGGGACCGCTCTGGCCGGAGCCGAACTGGTCGTCGCAGGCGGCTGGGTCGGCCTGAGGAGCCACCCTCGCCCGAGCGGAAGCATCGTGTTCGGCGGGCCACCGCTCCCGCCCTGGTTCGACGACGCCCTGCGCGCCCTGGTGGGCGCCCGGGAGGAGATGCGATGACGGCTCCTCCCGCTCGTCCCCCCGCTCGCATCGTGGATGCCCACGTCCACCTGTGGGATCCGGCCCGGACCGACTGGTACCCGTACCTGCGGTCGAGCGCGCAGCTGGGCATGGGCGACGTCTCCGGCATGGCCCGCCGCTTCGACGTCCCCACCTACCTTGGCGAGTCGGCGCGCTGGAACGTCGAGAAGCTGGTCAACGTGGCCGCCGCCACCGGACGCCACTCGATCGCCGAGACGCTCGACATGGATCGGCGGGCCGACGCCGACGGCCACCCTGACGCCATCATCGGCGGCCTGCCCCCGGCGGACTCGGTGGCCGACGCGATCGCGATGCTCGATGAGCAGATGGACGCCGGCCGGTTCCGCGGCGTGCGGCCGATGGGGCCGGTGTCCACGCCGGTGCCGGACGACGACGTCCTGCGCGCCCTCGCCGAGCGTGGCCTGGTGTTCGAGCTCATGGCCCACCCGGATCAGCTCGTCGAGGCCGCCCGGCGGCTCGGAGCGATCGAGGACCTGGTCGTCGTGGTCGAGCATGCCGGCTGGCCCCGTTCGTCCGAGCCTGACGAGCACGCGCGCTGGAGGGACGGCATGTCGGCCCTGGCCGACGCCGGCGGCCACGTCCACTGCAAGCTCTCCGGGCTTGCCATGCCGCTCGGCGCGATCAGCGCCGAGGCGTTCCGGCCCTGGCTCGAGCACGCCATCGACGCGTTCGGCGTCGACCGCTGCTTCTTCGCCAGCAACTTCCCCGTCGACGGCGTCCACGGCACCTTCGACCAGCTGTTCGAGGCCTACGCCCAGGTCACGGCCGGCCTCGGCGACGACGCTCGGGACCGCCTCTTCGCCACCAACGCCGAGCGCCTCTACCGCATCTGATCAGCGATGCGGCCCTCCGGCGCCAGGCCGATCCCCCCGCTGCCCCCGGTGATGATCGCTACCCTCTGGCCATCGCTCACCCGGGGGGACCTGCCGTGCACCAACTGACCGGGATCAGGGTCGAGAGCGACGGGCCGGTGCGGATCGTCACGCTCGATCGACCCGACGAGTTGAACGCCTTCAGCGAGGAGCTCCACGCCGAGTTCGTGCAGGCCTGGCGGGACATCGAGGACGACGACGACGCTCGCGCCATCGTGCTCACCGGCGCCGGTCGGGCGTTCAGCGCCGGCGGCAGCTTCGAGGACTTCGAGCACCGCCGCGTCGACCCGGTCGTGCGCCGCCGCAGCCTCCGACTGGCCCGCCGGCTCGTCGACGACATGCTCTCGATGTCGCTGCCCGTCGTCGCCGCGGTCAACGGTCCGGCCGTCGGCCTCGGCTGCACGGTCACGACCCTGTGCGACATCGTCTTCATGGCCGAGGGCGCGTTCCTCGCTGACACCCACGTGTCGGTCGCCCTCGTGGCGGGCGACGGCGCCGCGGTCACCTGGCCGGCGATGACCAGCCTGTTGAAGGCGAAGCAGTACCTCCTCACCGGTGACCGGTTGAGCTCCGCCGAGGCCGTCGAGCTCGGCCTGGCCAACTTCGCCGTGCCGGCCGACCAGCTGCTCGCTGAAGCCACCGCCTTCGCCCACCGCCTCGCCGCCCAACCGGCGCAGGCGGTCCAGGAGACCAAGGCCCTGCTGAACCAGCACCTGCGGGCCAACGCGGTGCGCGCCCTCGGCTACGGCCTCGCAGCCGAGTCCCAGTCCCACGACACCGCCGACTACGCCGCCGTCGGTGAGCGCCTCCGCCCCAAGCCTGACGCCTGACGGTCAGCCGCGGTGCTTGCGCATCGCCTTCAGGCCGGCATCGATCGCGTCACCCATGATCCGCTGGTTGTCGCGGGAGATGAAGCGGTGGACGCGGCGCTCGAACAGGGCTCGCAGGACCGGGTTGAAGGCGTGGTACGTCTCGTGGAAGTGGATGCGGGTGCGGCCGTCGCCCAGGTCCTCGAGCCGGGTGTGGCCCTCGGCCTTCGACCACAGCGGCTTGCCGATCGCCTCGTACGTCCACGACTCTGGGCGCTTCACCTCGGTCAGCAGCTCCCACGACTGGGCGATGCCGCCCGAGCACAGGTAGCGCGGCACGCGGAAGGTGCAGTGGCGGACGAGTCCCTCACCGACCTCGTCGCCCGGATGCAGGATCTCGATCGTCACCGGCCCGGACTGCGCTCGCGGCCCCCGGTACCAGAACAGGGTCCACACCTCTTCGGGCGTGCCGTCGACGTCGAGGTGGTGGGTGTGCTCCTGCATGCGGCCCTCCCGGGTCGGACTACCAGGGGTGGTCGGCGGTCTCCCGGAAGGCCACCTCGGACAACGGTCGACGGCTGCTCGGTCCCAATGCCCGGGCCGGCCAGCCGAGCGGGATCAGGGCGACGACGTCGATGGTGGGCGCCAGTCCGGTGAGCCGACGCACCTCGTCGGCCTGCGTGGCGGCAAGGGTGGTGAGGACCGAGCCGAGACCGAGGTCGGTCGCGGCCAGCAGCAGGTTCTGCACGGCCGGGAAGATCGACGAGCCGACCGTCTGGGGCAGGCAGCGGTCGAGGTCGGCGCCGACCACGACGTGGACCGGTGCCTCGGCCAACGACCCGGTCGCGCCCTGGTCGACGTCGGCCAGGAGCGCGGGTGCGAGCCGCCCTTCAGAGAAGCGGCGGGCGCCTCCCTCCCACGCCTGCCGCATGATCTCGCCCAGGGCCGCTCGCGTCGATGCCGACCGCACGACCACGAACACCCAGGGCTGGGCGTTCTCCGCGCTCGGCGCCCGCGTCGCCGCCCGCAGCACCCGCTCGACGACCTCGTCGGACACGTCGGCATCGGTGAACCGCCGGCACGCCCGCTGCCGCTCCATCAGCTCGAACACGTTCACCTCGGGTCAGCCCCGAACTTGGATGGGCCGGGTCGCTCGGCGGTCATCGGAGGAGGCGCTTGAGGAGCTTGCCGGTGGGGAGGCGGGGGAGCTCGTCGACCAGGTTCACGGTGCGGGGGCACTTGAAGTGGGCGAGGTGCTCGCGGCAGTACGCGATCAGCGCGTCGGGGAGGTCGACATCGGCCGCGCCCGGCTCGGACACCGCGCGGTCGGGCTGCACGAAGGCGGTGACCTGCTCGCCGAGGTCCGGGTGGGGCGTGCCGATCACCGCGGCATCGAGCACCGCGGGATGGCCGAGCAGCAGGTCCTCGACCTCCTGCGGGTAGATGTTCACGCCGCCCGAGATGATCATGTTCGAGGCGCGGTCCGTCAGGTAGAGGTAGCCGTCCTCGTCGAGCTTGCCGATGTCGCCGATCGTGCTCCAGCCCTTGTCGTTCCAGGCCGACGCGGTCTTGACCGGGTCGCCGTGGTACTCGAAGCGCCGCGCCGTCTCGAACCAGACCTGGCCCTCGTCTCCGGTGGGGACCTCCTCGTCGCCGGCCCCCACGATGTGGATCGCGCCGAGCAGCGAGCGGCCCACCGAGCCGGGTCGGGCGAGCCACTCCTCGGATCCGATGGCGCAGAACCCGTTCCCCTCGCTCCCCGCGTAGTACTCGTTCACGATCGGGCCGAGCCACTCGATCGCGGCCCGCTTCACCTCGATCGGGCAGGGCGCGGCGGCGTGGACGACCATCCGCAGGCTGGACAGGTCGTAGCGCTCGCGCACCTCGGCCGGCAGCTTGAGGAGGCGGACGAGGTGAGTCGGCACCACCTGCACGTGGCTGACCCGGAACCGCTCGATGGCAGCCAGGAACTCGACCGGATCGAACTGCTCGAGGACGACGACGGTGCCGCCGATGCGCTGGGCCGTCGTCGACCAGCCGGCCGGAGCGGCGTGGTAGAGCGGCGCTGGGCTGAGGTACACGGTGTCGCCGGTGAAGCCCCACAGCCCCGTGAGCATCTGGGTGAACGCGGAGGGGTTGCCGAGCGGCTGGCCCACCGGTCCGGGCACGATCCCCTTGGGCCGGCCGGTCGTGCCCGATGAGTAGAACATCCACTGCCCCTCGCACGGGTCCGGGTCGTCATCGAGGGCACGCCCGTCCACCACCTCCTGGTAGGCCTCGAACCCGGGCAGCGAGCCCCCGACGGCGAGCCGCACCGCGATGTCGTCGAGCTCGGATCCCTGGGCCGAGACCACCGGCGCCAGCGCCGCCCCGGCCACCAGCGCAGAGGCGCCGCAGTCCGAGGCGATGAACGCCGCCTCGGCCGCGGTGAGGTGCCAGTTGATCGGCGTCACGTACAGCCCGCTGCGCAGCCCGGCCCACACGGCCTCGAAGAAGGCGGGCCGGTTGTCGAGCAGGACGGCGAGGTGGTCGCCGCGTCGCAGGCCCCGGTCATGCAGCGCGAGGGCGAGGCGCCGCGAGGCCTCGTCGAGCTCGCGGTAGGTGCGCGTCTCGCCGCTTCCCGCCATGACCACCGCGATCCGGTCGGGTTCGGCGGCCGCGACGAACGCGGGGTGCTCGCCCATGGCCGTCTCGCGCACGGCCCCTTCGCTCACGGGCGTGGGCGCGAGAGGACCCGGTGGGCGGCGTCGCCCAGGTACTCGGCCATGGCCTCGTCATCGAGCGGGAGCTTCCGGGCCGCGTCGAGGGCCCGCTGGACGTCGAGGATCGGATGGTCCGACGCGAACCAGATCCGACCACGACCTCGCGACGAGCCCATGAACTTCACCATCGCCGGGTCCATGTAGGTGGCGAGGAACGCCGAGGTCATCACGTGCAGCTGTGGCCACTTGAGCAGGTACCCGATCAGCAGCGCCTCGTACGGGTGGCCCATGTGGGCGCCGATCACCGTCAGGGTCGGGAAGTCGATGAGCACGTCCTCGAGCAGTTGCGGGTGCTGGCACGCCGATCGGACCTGCGGGCCGGGCACGCCGATGTTGATCGACACGGGCAGGCCGAGCTCCTCGCACACCGCGTAGACCGGGTAGTAGAGGCGGTGGTTCAGCTCGTACTGCTCGACGAGCGGCGTGACCCGGAGCATCGCCACCGCCGGGTGTTCGGCGAGCTCGCGGATCCGCTTGCAGTTGTCGACCGGCCGCCCGGCCTTCTCGATGGTGGGGGACACGAGGAACCGGCCGGCGTGGGTGTCGGCCATCTCGAGGTAGTCCTCGGGGGCGAGCATGCCCTTGCGCCGAGCGCTGGCCGCCGGACGGATGCCGCACGTGAGCACGCCGACGTCCACTCCGGCCCCGTCCATCGACGCCACGAGCGACTCGAGGGTGCGCTCCTTGGTGGCGTCGTCGCCGAACAGCTCGTGGACGCCGGCGGTGGACGCCTGCGCTCCGAAGTTGGCAGCGAACCCTTCGGGGAACACGTTCACCCAGGCATCCAGGATCATGGCGGGCACAGTATCTAACGCGAGCGTCACACACTTGGGAGTACGATTCGGAGCCATGGAATCGCTCGGATACCGACCGTTCGACGCCGACAACCACTACTACGAGGCCGAAGACGCCTTCATCCGCCACATCGACCCGAAGATGGCGAAGCGGTGCATGCAGTGGGCCGACATCGGCGGCAAGAAGCGCCTGCTCGTGGGGGGCAAGGTCAACAAGTTCATCCCGAACCCCACGTTCGACCCCATCGCCGCGCCCGGCAGCCTCGAGGACTACTTCCGGGGCCGCAACACCGGCGGGCTCGACCTCAAGACCATGTTCGGCGAGCTCGAACCGATCGCCGAGCATCCGGGGTACCGCAACCGTGAGGCCCGCCTGCAGTTGCTCGACGAGCAGGGCATGGAGGGCGCGCTGCTGTTCCCGACGCTCGGCGTCGGCATGCAGGAGGCGCTGCGCAAGGACCCGATCGCGCTGCACGCCGCCTTCGAGGCGTTCAACCGCTGGCTCGACGACGACTGGGGCTTCGACCGTGGCGACGGCCGCCTGTACGCCGCGCCGATGATCACCTTCGCCGACGCCGAGCTCGCCCGCGCCGAGGTGCAGCGGGTGCTCGAAGCCGGCGCTCGCATCCTCGTGATGGTCCCCGGCCCCGCGCCCGACGGTGACGGCTGGATCTCGCCCGGCCACCCCAAGTTCGACCCGATCTGGTCGCTGCTCCACGACGCCGGCATCCCGATGGCGCTGCACGCCGGGCTCAGCGGCATCACCGCCTACGGCAAGCTGTGGGGCACGGGCGCTCCCGCTGCCGGCGGCGGGTTCGAGGGCTTCAAGCACGCCACGTTCCCGCTCGTCGCCTTCCAGGACCGCGGCATCTCCGACACGTTCGCCGCCCTCCTCTGCCATGGCGTCCTCGACCGCTTCCCGAACCTGCGCCTGGCCTCCATCGAGAACGGCGCCATGTGGGTTCCCGACCTCCTCCGCAACCTGAAGGCCGGCTACGGGAAGATGCCGTTCACGTTCGAGAACGATCCGGTCGAGCGCTTCAAGGAGCAGGTCTGGGTTGCCCCGTACTACGAGGACGACATGGACCAGCTGAAGGAGGTCCTCGGCATCGACCGCCTCCTCTTCGGCTCCGACTTCCCCCACACCGAAGGCCTCCCCGAGCCGACCATGTTCGTGAAGGACATCCCCACCTACGACGCGACCGAGACCCGCAAGGTCATGCGCGACAACGTCTTGGAGCTGATCACCCCCCGCCCCACCTGAAGGCGGTGCCGCCGCCGCCCGTCAGGTCAGGCGGGTGGGGTCGTCGTTGCCGTCGAGGTCGGCGTGGGGGCGGGCCTGGCTCAGGAGGCCTTCGATGACGGGGCCCAGGCGGTCGGGTTCGCCGGGGTTGGTGCCTTGGGGGCCGGCGTGCCAGCCCTCGGCGATGATCAGGCGGTCGCCGCGGACGTCGAAGACTCGGCCCGTGACGCTGGCCGATTCGGTGCTGGCGAGCCAGGTGCCGACGGTGGCGACCCAGCGGGGGGAGAGGGACTGCTTGACCTCGTCGGAGATGTTCTCCTCACCGCCCATGAGGGGAGCGACGAGCCGGGTGATGGCGGTGGGGGCGAGGCAGTTGGCGGTGACGCCGAGGCGGCCGAGCTCCAGTGCGCAGACCGTGGTGAAGCCGGCGATGGCGGCCTTGGCGGCGCCGTAGTTGGCCTGGCCGATGTTGCCGTACAGACCCGACGGTGACGTGGTGTTGATGATCCGCGCGTCGACCGGCTCGCCGGCCTTCGACTGCGCCCGCCAGTAGGCGGCGGCGTGGCGGGTTGGGCAGAAGTGGCCCTTGAGGTGCACGGCGACGACGGCGTCCCACTCGGCCTCCGACATCGAGAAGACCATGCGGTCGCGCAGGATGCCGGCGTTGTTCACGAGCACGTCGAGCCGCCCGAACACCTCGACCGCCTCGGCGATCAGCGCCTCGGCCTGCGCGAAGTCGGTGATGTCGGCGCCGTTGGCGATGGCGTGCCCGCCCGCCGCCTCGATCTCGGCCACGACCTCTTGGGCTGGGGTCAGGTCCGACCCCTCCCCGTCGGGTGCGCCGCCCAGGTCGTTGACCACGACCGAGGCACCTTCCGACGCCAGCATCAGCGCGTGCTCGCGCCCGATCCCGCGGCCGCCGCCGGTCACGATCGCCACCCGTCCCTCACACAACCCGGTCATCGGCCGCTCCTCTTCTCGCTCGGAGGCGACATCTTGCCACTGCCGCCGTCGAACCTGACATGATCGTTAGATATGGACGGTGAGGGCCGTGGGGCAGCGAGCATCGCCATCGGCGAGGACCACCTGGCACTGGCCGCGTCGGTCCGCCGGTTCGTGGCCGAGCAGTGCCCGCCCTCGGCCGTGCGGGCTGCGATCGACGCCGAGCGAGGCACCGTTCCCGGCGTGGTCGAGCGGCTGCTGGAGCTCCGCTGGCTCGGGCTCCACGTGTCGGAGGCTCGGGGTGGTGAGGGCTACGGCATGGCCGAAGCGGCGATCGTCGCCGAGGAACTGGGCCGCGCCGTCGCGCCAGGGCCGTGGCTGTCGACCATGTGGGCCGCCGCCGTCGCAGGCATGGAGGGAGTGGCGGCGATCGCCCTCGGGCCGGCGCTCGAGGGCGAGGACGACGGGAGCGGATCCCTCACGATCTCCGGATCGACCGGGCCGGTGCTGGGCGCCGACCTCGCCGCCCACGTCGTCGTACCGGTCTCGGTGGCCGGCGACGAGCGCTGGTACCTCGTCGGGCCCGACGCGTTCACGGCCAAGACCCTGTCGCCCTTCGACCCGACGCGATCGGTCGCCGACCTGACCTTCGACGACGCGGTCGTGAGCAGCGCCGGCCTGCTCGACTTCGTCGACCGGCGCGAGGTCACGACCCTCACCGGTGCCCTCGCTGCCGCCGAATGTGCGGGCATCGCGTCGTGGTGCGTCGACACCGCCGCCACGTACGCGTGCGACCGGAAGCAGTTCGGGCGGCCGATCGGGCAGTTCCAGGCGGTCAAGCACCGCTGCGCGGACATGCTCGCGGCCGCCGAGTCGGTGCGAGCGGTGGCCTGGGACGCGGCCAACGCCATCGACGAGGCGAAGCGGGGCGACGCCGATGAGGACGAGGCGGCGATGGTGGTGTCGTCGGCCCTCGCCTTCGCACTCGACGCCACGGTGCAGATCGCAGAGGACTGCATCCAGGTGCTCGGCGGCATCGGCTTCACCTGGGAGCACGACGCCCACCTCTACCTGCGCCGGGCAATCGCCCTGCGCCAGCTGCTCGGCGGCGGAACCCCGGCCCGGAAGGCGCTGGCCACTGCGGCCATCGCCGGCACCCGCCGGCGCCTCCGGGTCGACCTGCCCGACGACCCCGAGTCCGAAGCCCTGCGAGCCGAGGTCCGGGCCGCGGTGGAGGCGGTGGCCGCGCTGCCCAAGGACGAGCGCCGGCCGCTGCTCGTGGAGCTCGGGCTGCTGGTGCCGCACTGGCCCGAGCCGTGGGGCCGAGACGCGAAGGCGATCGAGCAACTGCTGATCGACGAAGAGCTGCGGCGGGCCAAGGTCCGGCTCCCGCACCTTCAGGTCGGCGCCTGGGCCGCGCCGACGATCGTCGCCCACGGCACCGAGGTCCAGCAGGAGCGCTGGGTCCGCCCGACCCTGCTCGGCACCACCAACTGGTGCCAGCTGTTCAGCGAACCCGAAGCGGGATCGGACCTGGCTTCGCTCCGCACCACGGGCACGAAGGTCGACAGCGGCTGGCGGATCGACGGGCAGAAGGTCTGGACGACGATGGCCACCGAGGCGGACTGGGGCATCTGCCTGATCCGCACCAACCCCGACGCGCCCAAGCACCTGGGCATCACCTACGTCATCGTCGACATGCGCAGCGACGGCATCGACATCCGCCCGCTGCGCGAGATGACCGGGCTGGAGATGTTCAACGAGGTGTTCTTCGACGGCCTGTTCGTGCCCGACGACTGCGTGATCGGCGAGGTCGACGGTGGCTGGCCGCTGGCCCGCACGACGCTCGGCAACGAACGGGTCGCCATGGGGAGCGGCTCCTCGTTCGGCGGCGGGATCGAGGCGCTCCTGTTCCTCGTCGCCACCATGCGCGACCGCGGCGACCTCGAGCTCGACGACGTCCTGCTGGACCGTCTCGGCGCGCTGGTCGCGGAGTCGCACGTCGTATCGGTCCTCGGCGCCCGGTCCACGCACCGCTCGGTCAGCGGCGCCAAGCCCGGACCGGAAGCGAGCATCCGCAAGCTGATCGGTGCCGAGCACGACCAGCGGGCGCAGGAGTTCGGCCTCTCGCTGCTCGGCCCCTGGGGCGCCACCGTCGAAGGCGATGCCGCCCAGTGGACGTTCGGCTTCCTCGCCAACCGCTGCCTGACCATCGCCGGCGGCACGAGCGAGATCCAACGCAACGTGATCGGTGAGCGACTGCTCGGCTTGCCCCGCGACCCGGAGGCGCGGTGAGCGGGCTGCAGACCGACCAGCTGCGGATGATGGCCGAGGCGCTCGCCGACACGGTTGCGGTCACCGACCTCGATGCCGGCGTCGACCTCACCTTCGGCGAATGGGACCGGCGGTCCAACCAGCTCGCCCGGTGGCTCGTCGACCGGGGCGTGCGGCCCGGCGAGCGGGTGGCCCTGCACCTCCCGCCGGCCGAGTCGACCCAGTTCCTCGTGGGCTACGCGGCCGTGCACAAGGCCGGCGCGGTGGCCGTCCCGACGAGCACCCGCCTGGTGGCCCGAGAGCTGGCCGACATCCTCGACCACGCCGGCGCCGTCGTCGCCATCACCGGGACGACGACCGCCGAGGCGCTGCTGCAGGCCCGGGCCGACCTCCCGGCCCTGCACACCGTGGCGACGACAGCCGCAATCGGGGGCGACGGCATCGTCGCCCTCGAGGCGGCGACCGATCCTGACGACTCCGAGTTCCAGGTGCCCGTCGGCAAGGACGACATCGCGGACCTCATGTACACGTCGGGCACCACCGGCCGGCCGAAGGGTGTCGTGGTCCGCCATCGCAGCGCGTCGATGATGCCCAACGGCGTCCCCCCGTGGTCCGGCTCAGGGTGGCTGCACTCGTCGCCGATGTTCACGTTCGCCGGGATCGCGTCCGTCTACAACCCGATGAAGCTCGGCATGCAGCTCCTCTACCTGCCCCGCTTCGACGCCGCCCGCTGGCTGCAGGCCGTCGAGCAACGCCGTCCCGCTGCGGTCTTCCTCGTGCCCGCCATGGTCGAGCTGCTCGTGGGTGCACCGGGCTTCGACGACGCCGACCTCTCGAGCATCACCATGTGCTCGGTCGGCAGCGCGCCGATCAGCCCGGTCACCATGAAGCGCCTGCGCGACCGGCTCCCCGAGGCGTCGGTCTCCAATGCCTGGGGCATGACCGAGGCGGGGCCCGCGTTCTGCTTCCTGCCCAAGGAGGAGCAGGCGAAGCGGGCGGGGTCGGTCGGCAAGCCGATGCCGCCCACCGAGTTCCGCATCGTCGACGACGACGGACACGAGCTGGCGCCCGGCGAGACCGGCGAGCTCCTCGTGCGCAACCCCGGCCGGGAGCGCGAGTACTTCGACGACCCCGACGCCACCGCCGACACGTGGAAGGACGGCTGGCTCCACTCCGGCGACGACGCCTACCTCGACGCCGACGGCTACCTCTACATCGTCGGCCGCCGCAAGGACGTCGTGATCCGCGGCGGCAACAACGTCCACGCCGGCGACGTCGAAGCCGTCCTCTACGAACACCCAGCAGTCGCCCAGGCCGCGGTCACCGGCGTCCCCCACGACGTCCTCGGCGAGGATGTCGCCGCCTGGGTCGTCCTCCGCCACGGCGAGCAGGCCACCGCCGCCGACCTCCTCGCCCACTGCAAGGACCGCCTCAGCGACTACAAGCTGCCGAGGCACATCACCTTCGTCGACGACCTCCCGCGCAACGCCACCGGCAAGGTCGTCAAGCGCGACCTTCAGCTACCGGCGGAGTAGGTCGAGGGGAGCAGTTCCAGAAGCTGCCCGTCGGGGTCGACGACCATCACGGCCATGCCTCCGACGTTCGTCTCCCCGAGCACCTGGCCGCCGAGCTCGGTCACCAGGTCGCAGGCCGCGGTGATGTCGTCGACGCCGAAGGACAGGTGGGTGAGGCCGGGCTCGGTCATGTCGCGGACTCGCTCGGGCGCGTTGCCGGGCCGGTCGAAGTGGAGGAGCTCGAGCACGAAGCCCGCGAGCTCGAGGTAGCACGCGGTCAGCCCGACCGGTGTCGGCACCCTGAGCAGGGGCGAGGTGAACTCGTCCGGCACGGTCATCTCGTTGCGGACCGTGAAGCCGAGGGCCTCGACGTAGAAGCGACGAGCCACGTCGAGGTCGGCGACGGCCAGGCCGACGTGGTTCACGTGGCGGGCGCTCATGTCGGCCTCGGCTCCCTCGGGAGGCCGAGGACGCGCTCGGCGATGATCGTGCGCTGGATCTCTGAGGTGCCCGCCGAGATCGTGTTGGCGAACGACTGGAAGTACTGCTCCAGCCAGGTGCCCTGCGGCTCGTCGATGGCCTGGTGCCCGTCGAAGGCCACCTCGCCGGTGACCAGAGCATCGGGCCCCTGCACCTCGGCGGCCACCTCGGCCACGCGCTGGCGGACCTCGCTGGAGAACAACTTCATCAGCGCCTGCTCCGGCGCGGTGCCGCCCCGGGCCAGCTTGGCGAAGGCGCGGTAGCCGAGGCAGCGAGCCGCGGTGGCGTCGATGGCCACCTGCACGATCCGGTCGTTCGCCAGCGCCTGCTCCGTCGGTGGCAGCGTCGCGGTGGTCGCCGGCGCCTCGTCGAGCAAGCGGGCGAGCGCCTCCTCGATGCCTTGCACCGCGCTCACCCAGACCATGCCGCGCTCGTGGGCAAGCGAGCCGTTGGCCATGGCCCATCCGGCGCCGAGCTCGCCGACCAAGCGATCGGCCGGCACCCGGACCGAGTCGAAGAACACCTCGTTCAGGTCGGGGTGGTCGGGATGCACGATCTCGGGCAGCGGACGAACGGTGATCCCGGGCGTGTCCATGTCGACGAGCAGGATGCTGATGCCCTTGTGCTTCGGCACGTCGGGGTCGGTACGGCAGAACAGGAAGCAGAAGTCGGCATAGTTGGCGCCCGACGTCCAGACCTTCTGGCCGTCGACGACGAAGTGGTCGCCGTCGCGCACGGCTCGGGTTCGCAAGGAGGCGAGGTCGCTGCCGGCGTCGGGCTCGCTCATGCCGAGGCAGGCGGTGGCCTCGCCGTGGAGGATCGCCATGGCGTACTGCTCGATCTGTTCCGGCGTGCCGTAGTCGATGATCGAGGGCGCCACGATCCCGAGCCCCTGCACGTTCGAGGTCCGTGGCACCCGGGCTCTGGCCAGCTCCTCCAGGTACACGAGCGTCTGGGTGGGCGTGGCGTTGCGGCCGCCGAGCTCGGGCGGCCAGCCCGGGACGAGCCAGCCGGCGTCGAACATCGTGCGGGTCCAGCGCCGGGCCCAGGCGGGCGCGTGGCCGGTGGAGACGGACGGGTCGGCCGCCATCTCCTCCGCGCTCGGGCGGTTGGCTGCGAGCCACCCGAGCAGCTCGGCCCGGAACGACTCCACCGACTCGTCGAAGCGGAGCTTCACGCGACCAGCCCCAGGTGCCGGGCCAGCTCGGCCCGGTGGTGCTCGGCCCCGCCGAGCAGGAACGCCGTGGTGGTGGCCCGCTTGAGCAGGAAGTGGAGGTCGTGCTCCCACGTGAAGCCGATGCCGCCGTGGAGCTGGAGGCCGTCGCGGGTGGCGAGTCGCTGGCAGTCGCCGAGGGCGGCCTTGGCCATGGCGGCTGCGACCGGCAGGCGAGCGTCGTCCTCGGCCAGGCAGACCGCGGCGTACCAGGCGAGCGCATCGGCCCGCTCGACCGCGAGGTAGAGGTCGGCGAGCCGGTGCTTGATCGCCTGGAACGAACCGATCGGCCGGCCGAACTGGTGCCGCTGCTTGGCGTAGGAGACCGTCGCCTCGACGATGGCCCGGCACGTCGCCACCCCGGAGAGCGCCATGGCGACGGTGGCGTGGCGACGAACGTGCTCGAGGGCGTCGAACGACGCCGGATCCCGGGGGTCGAGCAGCACCCGTGCCCCGTCGACCTCCACCCCATCGAGGCGCAGCGTCGCCAGCGGCATGGTCGGGTCGATCACCGTGAGCGGCTCGACGGCGACGGCCGCGCGGGGCACGAGGAAGGCGCCGACGCCCTCGTGGCCGCGGGATCCGACCAGCCGGGCGACGACCGCGATCTCCTCCGCGCTGGCCCCGTCGAGCACGTGGGTCTTCACGCCGTCGAGGGTCCACCCGTCGCCGTCCGCTCGTGCCGAGGCATCGGCAGCTCCCAGGGCGAGCGCGCCCGTGAGGTCGCCGGCCGACACGCGACCGAGCAGCTCGGCGGCCCCGGCCGCGACGAGCACCGGCGCGAACTGGGTGACGGTGGCGAGGTACGGGCCCGGCGCCACCACCCGCCCCAGCTCGGAGGCCAACACCGCTTCGGCCACGAACCCCTGCCCGAGGCCGCCATGGTCCACCTCGGCGGCGAGGGCCGGCCAGCCGAGCTCCACCATCGCCGACCAGAGCCCGCCGCTGTCGGCCGGACCGCGCCCTTCGACCACGCGCCCTTCGACCACGCGCCCCTCGATCACGCGCCCCTCGAACAGGTCGCGCACGAGCGATGGCGGGCAGGAGTCGGCGAGGAAGGAACGGGCATGGTCGCGAAGCTCTTGCTGGTCGGTGTCGAGCTCGAGGTCCATGGCGCGCGGCCTGGCCGTCAGTCGTCGGCCTGGGCCAACAGGCCGCGCCGCACGATGGTGACGGTGGCGTCGACGGCCGCGGCGCGGGTGGTGAAGCCGAGCGTGAACGCCCGGTAGGGGAGCCGTTCGAGCAGGGCCAGCAGGATGAGCGCGTCCACGAGCGCATCGCCGAACCCCCGCGATTCCAACATGGCCACCAGGCCGGTGGTGATCGATCCGGCGACCTGCTGGGAGAACTCGACGAGGTCGCTCCCGGCTTCTTGCATCTCCTGCCAGGTGGTGATGACGCCGCCGTTGCTCTGGTACGAGTCGAACCACTCGTCGAGCCACAGCCGAAGCTCGCCGGTGTCACCGCCGGCTGGGAAGCGGCCGAGCAGCTCCACCATCTGGCCGCCGGCCTCCTCGGCGAGGGCCCGGAAGAAGTCGTCCTTGTCGCTGAAGTAGCGATAGAAGCTGCCGTGGCTGACTCCGGCGGTCGCCACGATGTCGTCGACGCGGGCGTCGTGGTAGCCGCGGGCCGGCAGGACCTTGGCCCCAGCTTCGAGGAGCCGCCGGCGCGTCTGCTCGCCGCGGGGCCGCAGCGGCCGGGCGTGGGGCGGCGCGGGGAGCGGTGGCATCACCGGTGTGGGGATCGGCGGCGTGCGCACGGCGCCCCCGGCCCGTTCGATGTTGACCCCGTCGATCGGGCCGTGGAACAAGCGGTGGATGACGCAGGCCAGACCGTCGACGAGGCGCTGGCGGTCGACGGGACCGGTCGCCGCCATCACGTCCCAGTAGAAGCTGCACCGGATGAGCACGGCGGCCATGCCGCTGGCGAGGGCCTGGTCGCGTCCACGGTTGCGGCGGCCGAAGGCGCGCAGCATGGCGGTGTCGAGCCGGTCCCCGACGGTGGTCGACTGCCGCGCGAGCGTTTCGTGGTCGCGGCTGGCGGCCTGGAACGCGGAGAAGATCGGCGCGTACACCTGGTACAGGGTCGTGAACTCGTCGATCCAGGCCGACAGGCGGACGAGACCGTCGCGGTCGGCGTCGATGCGTTCGAGACGACGGCCCAGCTCGTTCATCTTCCCGGCGAGCTCGCGGGCCAGCTTCCAGAAGACGTCATCCTTGCTGGAGAAGTACTGGTAGAAGGCCGGTCGCGAGCAGCCGGCGTGTTGGGTGATCAGCTCGACGCGGGCCTCGTTGTAGCCGACCTCGGCGAACACCTCGAGGGCTCCTTGGAAGATGCGCCGCTCGGTCTCCGAGCCCCGCTCGCCGACCAGGGGGTTGGTTCCGAACGGCCTCCGGCGCGTGGGTCCCGTGCCGTCCATCGTCGGCACGTTAGCGACCGTCTCCGGGCAGCTCTCCGACGCAACCGTGATCCACTCGCCTAATCTAACGCCGCTGTCAGTTTGGAACCGGAGGACATCGTGGAGCTCGACGACCTGATCCTGGTGAGCGTCGACGATCATGTGGTCGAACCGCCCGATGTGTTCGAAGGACGGCTGACCGGGCGAGCGGCCGAGCGAGCCCCGTTCGTGGAGAAGCTCTCGAACGGGCGCGACGTGTGGATGTTCGAGGGCAACGCGCTGCCCAACGTCGGGCTGAACGCGGTGGCCGGGCGGGTGCCCGAGGAGTACGGCATCGATCCGCTCGCGTTCTCGGAGATGCGCCCCGGCTGCTACGACATCGACGCCCGCATCGCCGACATGGACGCCAACGGCGTGCTCGGCTCGCTCAACTTCCCGAGCCTCGCCGGGTTCACCGGCCAGCTCTTCTCGACGTGTCCGGACAAGGACATCGCCATCGACCTCCTGCGCGCCTACAACGACTGGCACATCGAGGACTGGTGCGGCACCCACCCCGGCCGCATGATCCCGCTCGCCGTCCCGCCGATCTGGGACCCGCAGCTGATGGCCGACGAGGTGCGGCGCACGGCCGCCAAGGGCTGCCACGCCGTCACCTTCTCCGAGAACCCGAGCAAGCTCGGACTGCCGAGCTGGCACAGCGACCACTGGGATCCGTTCCTTGCCGCGTGCGTGGAGACGTCGACGGTGATCTGCCTGCACATCGGCTCGTCGTCGGAGACGGTCATGACCGCCATCGACGCACCGATCGACACCATGATCACGCTCCAGCCGATGAACATCGTGCAGGCCGCAGCCGACCTCGTGTGGTCGCCGGTGTTCCGGAAGTTCCCCGAGCTGCGCATCGCGCTCTCCGAGGGCGGCATCGGCTGGATCCCGTACTTCCTCGAGCGGGTCGACTACACGTACCGCCACCACAAGGCGTGGACGAACCAGGACTTCGGCGACCAGCTCCCGAGCGAGGTCTTCAACGAGCACGTGCTCACCTGCTTCATCGACGACGCCGTGGGCATCGAGGTCCGAGGCCACCTCAACCCGGCCCACCTCCACTGGGAGTGCGACTACCCCCACTCCGATTCCACCTGGCCGACCTCGCCCGAGATGGTGGCGAAGATGATGCACGGGGTGCCCGACGACGAGATCGACCAGATGACGCACCTCAATGCCATGGCCAACTTCTCCTACGACCCCTTCGCCCACATCCCGCGGGAACAGGCGACGGTGGGCGCGCTGCGGGCGCGGGCGCTGGGTGTGGACACCACGCCGGTGGCGCGGGGGACGGGCAAGTTCCAAGAGGAGGGCATCGTCACGGTGCTGACCCTCGCCGAGCGCCTCGGCAAGGGCTGAGTGGCCGAGGTCGAGGCCGACGCGCGCTTCCGCGTGCCGCCGGCGCTGTCGGACGAGAATCGCTCCTTCTGGACCTCGGGGGCCGAAGGGACCCTCCGGTTCCTGCGCTGCCAGGCCTGCGGCTACTACCTGCACCCGCCGTCGCCGCGGTGCCCGAACTGCGGCGGCACCGAGCTGGTCCCCGAGGGCGTGAGCGGGCGGGGCACGATCCACTCGTTCACGGTCAACCACCAGGCATGGGACGGCGACGACACGCCCTATGCGATCGTCCTCGTCGAGATGCCGGAGCAGGTCGGGCTCCGCCTCACGAGCAACCTGGTCGGCTGCCCGCTCGACGAGGTGCACATCGGCCTCCCGGTCCGCGTCGTCTTCGAGCACCGCGGTGACGTGTGGTTCCCCCTGTTCGAGCGGGACGAGCCATGACCGACTTCGAGCGGCGCTCGATCATCTCGGGCATCGGCCAGTCCGCCGTCGGCCGCCGCCTCGGCCGCACCGGGATCGACCTCACCATCGAGTCGGCCCTTGCCGCGGTGGCCGATGCCGGGCTCGACCTCACCGACATCGACGGACTGGCCTCCTATCCCGGTGCCGGCATCGGCGGCGAGGGCTTCACCGGTCCCGGCACGCCCGAGGTGCAAGACGCCCTGCGCCTGAACCTCAACTGGCACTCGGGCGGCCTCGAAGGTGCGGCGCAGATCGCGGCGGTGATCAACGCGGTGATGGCGGTGGGCGCGGGCTTGGCACGCCACGTCCTCGTGTACCGCACCGTCACCGAGTCGACGGAGCAGGGGAGCGGGGGACGGGCCGGGATCGGTGTCGGCAGCGGAGACGCGGGCGTGGCGACGAAGGGCATCGGCGGGCCGTTCCAGTGGAGCATCCCGTTCCGGGCCTACTCGGCGGCCAACTGGCTGGCCATGAGCGCCCAACGCCACTTCCACGAGTTCGGCACGACACCGGACCAGCTGGCGATGATCGCCCTCAACGCCCGGCGCAACGCCGGCCGAAATCCGAACGCGATCTACCGCGACCCGATGACGCTGGCCGACTACCACGCCTCACGGATGATCAGCTCGCCGTTCCACCTGTTCGACTGCGACGCGCCGGTCGACGGGTCCACCGCGCTGGTCGTGTCTCGGGTGGAGCACGCCTCGGCGCTCGACCACCCGGCGGTCGGGGTCGAGGCGATGGGAACGGCGCTTCGGGGTCGCCCGTCGTGGGACCAGTTCGACGACATGACGACGATGGCCGCCCGCGACGCCGGCGCCCAGCTGTGGACCCGCACCGACCTGACACCGGCCGACGTCGACGTGGCCGAGCTCTACGACGGGTTCAGCTTCTTGACCATGGTGTGGCTCGAGGCGCTGGGCTTCTGCGGGAAGGGCGAGAGCGGCCCCTTCATCGAAGGCGGCGGCCGGATCGCGCTGGAGGGCGAGCTCCCGGTCAACACCCACGGCGGCCAGCACTCGGCCGGGCGCCTGCACGGCTTCGGCCACATCCACGAAGCGTGCGTCCAGCTGCGCGGCGAGGGCGGCGAGCGCCAGGTCGGTGGTTCGGTCGAGGTCGCCGCGGTGGCCAACGGCGGCGGACCCATCGCCGGAGCGATGCTGCTCACGAGGCACCGATGATGGCGGTCGACTGATGGCGGTCTACTGATGGCGATCGATCTGGCGGACCTGCGGGCCTGCCTGGCCTTGGAGCCCGTCGGCGAGGGCGTGGTCCAGGGCCCGAACCTCGACATCGGCTACCACCGGGTCTTCGGCGGACAGATCCTCGCCCAGATCCTGACCGCCGCTTCCGGCGCCGTCTCCGACAAGTCGGTGAAGTCCGTGCACGTGGCGTTCCCTCGCGAGGGCGATGCCGCCAAGCCCATGCGGTACCGGGTGACGATGCACCACCAGGGCCGAACCTTCGCGACCGGCGAGGTCATCGGCTTCCAGGTCGACGAGGGGTCGGGCGCCGAACGGATCGTCGCCGTCGCCATGGTGTCGCTGCACGCCGACGAGCCCGGCCTGCACCACAGCAGCCCACCGCCCGACGTGGGCGGCATCGACGCGGCCACCGAGCGCGCCGTCGACCTGATCCCCTGGGAGATCCGCGTGGTCGGCGACGTCGAGCTGACCGACCGCGCGGCCGGCCCGCCGACCTACCGGTGGTGGATGCGCGCGCCCGAACTGGCCGGTTCGGCGGGCTCGGTCCACCAAGCCCTCGTGGCTCACGCCACCGACCTGACCGTGATCGGTACCGCCCTCCGACCCATCGACGGGCTCTCCGAAGCCGACTCGATGAACAAGATCGCCACCGCCGTGACGAGCCACTCCGTGTGGTTCCACCAGCCCCTCCACCTCGATCGCTGGCTGCTGGTCGCCCAAGAAGCGCCGATCATCGCCGCCGGCCGCGCCTTCGGCCGCGGCGACATCTTCCAGGGCGACGAACTGGTCGCCTCCTTCGCCCAAGAGTCCATGATCCGCCCCCTGGCCAGCGGCTGACGGCTCCCTCTTTCGAGACGTCGTGGAGCGGTATCAGAGTGATACCGTACCTGCATGGCCATGACGCTTCGACTGACTGACGACGAACAGGCGGCACTTCGCGAGCGGGCCGCGCTCGAGGGCATCTCCATGCAGGACGCGGCGCGCCGAGCCGTCCGTGAGTTCGTGAACCGCGGGAGCCATCGTGATCGCGTGGCAGGTGCCGCTGCCCGCGTCCAACAAGCCCATGCCGACGCGCTCCACCGCCTCGGACGGTGACCGAGGCGATCGAGTACCTCGACCTCGACGACCTGGTCGACCTGGCCATCCGCCTGCTCGGAGACCCACCACCCGTCCGTGATCTCGGGCTCCTGGGATCGGCGGCCGCCCGCCCACAAGCATCAGCCTTCGGGGAAGACGCCTACCCCGACATCTGGTCCAAGGCGGCGGCCCTGCTGCATTCGGTCGTGAAGAACCATGCCCTGGTCGACGGGAACAAGCGCCTCGGTTGGCTGTCCACTGCCGTCTTCCTCGAGATCAACGGCATCGGCGTGACCCACATCGGCAACGACGCCGTCTACGACTTCGTCATCGGGGTCACCGTCGGCGACCAGGAGATCACCGCTCTCGCCGACGAGCTGCGCGCCCTCGTGCGCTGATCGATCGACGGTCCGGTCGGCCGCGGTACCGTCCGCATCATGCGGTCGTCGATGGAGGTCGGGCGAGATCTCGAGCAGCGGATCGCCGCGTTCTTCGGCCAGCACGGGTACGTCACGCAGTGCAACGCGTTCGCGGAGGGGCGTTCAGGTGGTCGGCACGAGATCGACGTCCTGGCCGAGAAGTCGGACGCGCTCACGACCTATCGGGTGGCCGTGGAGTGCAAGGCGTGGCAGGCGCCGATCGAGAAGGACGTCGTGTCGAAGCTCCACTACATCGTCAACGACGCCGGACTGAGCAAGGGGATCATCGTGAGCCTCGGCGGGTGCCGGTCCGGTGCGGAGCGGACGGCCGCTGACCTCGGCATCGAGCTGTGGGGCCCCGACGAGATCCGCCGTCACCTCGGCGATGGCGTCGTCGACCAGATGGGCGCGGGTGCCGCGGACGCGTCGGGTGCGACGGTGGCGTGGGGTTTTCCGCTCCGAGCATCGACGTCGGCCGCCGAGCAGCTGATCCGATCCTCCGGGAAGGGCCGGCTCGGCGTGCGGACGCTCGAGGACCTGACCTGGTTCTCGGTCGTCTGGATGCCGGCGTACTGCGTCCGGGTCAGCGTCGCCCAGCCCGAGCAGAAGCGGTTCAAGACGATCCTGCGATCGATCACCGTCGACAACGTGTACGAGGCCTTCGGCGGCGTGAACCTGGGACGGCTGCCCGCCCCCTCGGAGGAGGTCCGGTTCGACCCGAAGCTGGCCCTTCCGCCGCTCCTGTCCGAGGCGAAGCTCCAAGCCGGCATCCGCAAGGCCTTCGCCGCCTACGAGCGCGTCACCGCCCCGGCCGCGGTCCAGCGCCACCTCGCGGCCCTCGCCCTCCTCGGCATCCCGACGCCCGCCTCATCCCTCAGCATCGACGCTTCCGATCTCGTCTACGTCCCCATCTACGTCGGCGTGCTGGAGGCCTCGGGTCAACACCGCGTCGAGGCCGTGGACGGCCGAACCGGTCTTGCATGGGATCAGGTGTCCACGATCCTCACCTCGCACCTCCCGCACCTGCGCTCGCACTTCGCGGGCAGCTAGCCCGTCAGGTGGCCAGGCCATCAGGTGGCGAGGTCCCGGTGGGACCTCGCCGATCTCGGAGGTGCAGCAGGAGCTGCGACGCGTCGCGGGGGTTGCCGGCGGACTGCTCGCGAACGACGGCGATCGACGCGGCATCCGGGGCGAGGTCGGTTCCGACGAGGGAGGTCGCCAGCTCGGCCAGCTCGGCGTCGTCCAGGCCGCGGAGCTCGAGGCGTCGGATGGGCGCACGATCGAGGTCGGCGAGCGCGGCCCGCACCTCTGTCGCCAGCTCGTCGCCCGCCTCGCAGTAGCTGGCCACGACGAGCGCGGGCGAGCCCACGAGGGAGCGGACGAGGTGCCGCATCAGCACGAGCGTGGCCGGTTCGGCCCAATGGAGGTCGTCGAGGACGAGCGCGATCGGTCGTGCCGCTGCGACCCGTCGCAGCAGGTCAGCGATCGCCTCGAAGAGGTGGAAGCGCTCGATGGCATCGCCGCCCTCGATGGGGTCCGGGACCCAGGTGCGGTTCCGCAGGTGTGGGGCGAGGCGCAGGAGCTCACCCCCGTGGAGCTCCGCATGGGAGCGGATCACCGACAGCGGCGCGTGCTCGACCACGGCCCGGACGATGCTGCGGAACGGCTGCAGCGGCACCGTCACCTCGTCGCACCGCCCATAGAGCATGGCGGCGGACGAGCCGCGCGGGGCTCGCGCGAACGCGGCCAACAGGGTCGTCTTGCCGATGCCGGCGTCGCCGCTCAGGCGGACGGCACGGAGCTCCCCGCCTCGTGCCAGCGCGAGTTCCGCCTCGAGCGCTGCCAGCTCACGTGTGCGGCCGATGAGGGGCGCGGCCTGCTCGAGCGCGCGAGCGAGCGGGATCTCGATGCGGGTCCGCTCCCGCCAACCTGCGCCCCGGGTCGTGCGCAGGCGGGCGTCTGAGCTCAGGTCGATCTCACGCCACCGTGCGGCCACGCGGAGGTCGATCGACTGCACGTGTGGCGATGGCTCCGTGCCGGTCTCGTCAGCGAGGAACCCGCGGTACTGCTGGAACACTCGCAGCGCGTCGGCCTGACGCCCGTCGCCGGCCAGCGCCTCCATCAGCAGGCCACGCGGGCGATCGCGCATCGGGTTGGCGACGACGTGGGCCTCCAGGGCGGCAACCGCCTCTCCGCTCCTCCCGCGTGCGATCAGCAGCTCCGCTCGGTCCTCGAGCGCGACGAGTCGGAGCTCGTCGAGGCGAGCGGCCCAGGCCTCGGCCCAGGCTTCGTGCCGGAACTCCTCGATGGCGTTCCCGCGCCAGAGCGCCAGTGCCTCGTCGATGCGGGTCATCGGATCGGGATGGTCCCGATCGCCGAGCAGCGCCGTGAATCGACCGGAGTCGACGTTGCACCGGAGGTGGTAGCCGGCCCCCTCCGTGTGGACCGCATCCTCCCCGATGCGCGACCGGAGCCGCGACAGGCTCGTCCGCAACGCGCCCGGAGACAGGGCCAGCAGTTCGACGAGGTACTCGGCCCGGAGCGTCTGGTCCCCCGACACGGCCAGCACCCCGAGGAGGCGGCGAAGCGAGACGCTGGGGAGTTCGACCACGGAGCCGTCGGAATCGACGTACTGCACGGGTCCGAGCAGGCGTACCAGAGGCTCGACCATGCGGTCACCTCCTTCCGAACGCACGGAGCGTAGCCATCGCGGCCGTCCGGATCTCGCGCAGCGCGTCTACCTGCACCCCGGCCACGTGGGGTGACGCGCAGGTGTAACGGCGCGAGCGGACCATCGAGGCGCGCCCCTCGACCGACGGGCGAGCGGACGACAAGAGGACAAGGGACAGCGATGAACCTGTACATCCGGAATGCCACGGCCCGACCGGAGAAGATGCTCGATGCCCTCGCGTTCGCCACCGAGATCGCCACCCAGGTCACCACCACCACCGGGCTCGAGGTGACGCCATGGAGCACCGTCTACGGCGCTCCCCTCGGCACGCTGTCATGGTCCGCCCGGGTGGCCTCCCAGGCCGAGATCGCGAAGATCGGCGACCAGCTGCTGGCTGACGCGAAGTACGTCGAGACGCTCGAAGGGGCGATCGAGATGTTCGCCACGCCGGCCGAGGACACGGTCAACGAGATCGTCACCTTCGCCGGCTCCGGTGGGAACGCCGGCGAGTACGCCGCCGTCGTGATCGCCCAGTGCGCCGACGGTCGGATGGCCGACGCCATGGCGTGGGCGGTGGACATCATGAACCACGTATCGTCGGTGACGGGACAAGACGTCACCCTCGTGCGCGGGCTGTACGGGCCGTTTGCCACGCTGGCCTGGATCACCATGGCCGAAACGATCGAGCAGGTCGATGCCGGCACCGCAGCCATCTCGGCGGACTCGACCTACATCGAGAAGATCGACAGCGCCGCCGACCTGTTCGTCCCCGGCGCCACGACCAGCAGACTCCTCCGCCGCCTCGCCTGAGCGCGGCGCGCGGCGCCACCCGTGGCGCCGGCCGTGGATCAGTCGGAGGAGGGAAGGGGTTTGGCGGACTTCATCCCGAGTGGGACGTCTCCGATGGTCAACGCGCCGGCGCCACCCTTGGTGCACAGCACCTCGAGGCCGAGCTCCTCGGCGGCGTAGCGCTTGCCGAGCAGGGTCTGGCCGTCGTCGCCAGCGGGCTCGTCTCGGGTGGTGCCGTCGGGCTCGACCATGGGGTGGCCGCCGCATCGGAGGTCGACGTCGACTCCCGCAGTGGCCTTGACCACCACGATCTGGGCGTCGCTGGACGGGCTCTGCAGGCGCAGGCCGGGTCGGAGCTCCATCAGGTGGGACCTTCCGTGAAGCGATCCTCGAGGATCTTGGCGAGTGTGCGGCGGTCGACCTTGCCCGAGTCGAGCCACGGGAGCTCGGTCGGATCGGCGAACACGGCGACGTGGCGCGGGACGAGGTAGCTCGCGACCTGGGCCTTGAGTCGCTGCTGGATCTCCTCGGGTGAGACCGATGCTCCGGGGGCCAGGGCCACCGCGGCGACCACGTCCTGCATGCGCGTCGGGTGGTCGACGCCGGTGACGAACGCCAGCGCCACCTCGGGCAGCGCCTCGAGCTCCAGCTCGACGTCGCGGGGTGTCACGTTCATGCCGGAGGCCTTGATCACGTCGCCGAGCCGGCCCCGGTAGAAGAAGTGGCCGTCGGCGTCGAAGTGGCCGCCGTCGCCGGTCCGGTACCAGCCGTCAGGCGTGAACACCTGGTCCCGCTCGACCTTGTGGAGGCCCAACATCACCGGATAGCCGCGGATCCACAGCTCGCCGACCTCGCCCGCTGGAAGGTCCTCGCCGGTCACGGCATCGACCACCTTGTGCTCGATGCCGGGGACGGCCTGCCCGAACGTGCCGACCTTGTCGGGCGGGACGGGCTCGTCCTTCGGGGCGATGGTGTGGGGCCCGAGCGTCTCGGTCATGCCGAGGGCATTGGCCCGCGGCACCTCCGGCTCGCCCGGCACGCGCGGCTGGAGTGCGGCGAGGGTCCCGCCCCGCACCGAGGACAGGTCGTGGTCGGCGAAGCTCGGGTGGTCGACGAGGGCTTTGGCCATGTGCGGCCATCCGAGCACCTGGGTCACCCGTTCGCGCTCGATCAGGTCCAGGGTGGCGCCCGGTTCGAACTGCTCCTCGAACACGAGGGTGGCGCCGGCGTGCATGGCAGCCACCAACGTGAAGCTCAGGCCGCCCACCCAGAAGAGCGGCATCGGCGTGTAGAGCACGTCGTCGGCGGTCATGTCGCGGAACTGCCACAGGTTGTGGGCGTGGCGGACCACCGCGCCGTGGCTGTGGATCGCGCCCTTGGGTGCGGCGGTGCTGCCCGACGAGTACACGACCACCATCGGGTCGGCCGGCGTCACCTCGGCCTCCACCGCGAGCAGCAGCTCATCGGTCACCCCGCCCGACCGCGTGGAGCGGGCCGCCAGGTCGTCGACCCGGCCCGCCCACGGCCGGTCGGACTCGCCGAAGGACCACACGCTGCGCAGGTACGGATGGGAGGGAACGAAGACCACCTCGGGCTCGGACTCGGCCAGCCCCGGCACCGCCTCCTCCAGCCGGGCGAGGTAGTCGTGGCCGAGGTACCGATCGGCCGTGAGCAGCAGGGCGATGTCCGAGTGCCGCAGGACCCAGCTCAGCTCCCGGGCCTTCGAGTACGTGTTGAACATCGACACGACGGCACCGATGCGCGCCGCCGCCAGCCAGCCGATGATCCAGTCCGGGCCGTTGGGGGCCAGCAGACCCACCCGGGTGCCCTTGCCCACGCCTGAGGCCAGGAGCCCCTTGGCCAACCGGGCCGATCGCGCCTCGACCTCGCCGTAGGTGAGGCGTTCGTCGCCCAAGACCGCGAACAGGCAGTCGCCGTGGCGCGCCGCACAGGCCCGGATCAGCTCGCCGGCGGTGGGCCTGAAGTCGGGAAAGCTCGTGGAGCGCTCGGCCACGAGAGCTAGGCGACGCTCATGAGCCGGGACAGGTTGCCGCCCATGACCTTCGCGACCTGATCGTCGGGAAGGCCGATGAGGTCGTCGACGAAGCTGAGCGGGTCCGCCATGCCCTCGGGGTGCGGGTAGTCCGAGCCGAACAGGACGTTGTCGGCGCCGAGGAGCTTCACCAGGCCGATGGGGTCGTCCTCGTGGAAGGGGTGCACGAAGATGTTGCGCTTGAACACGTCGACGGGATGCTCCTCCCAGCCGTGGGGGTTGGAGCGGTAGGCGTGCTCCATGTCGTTCAGGAGGGGGCGCACCCAGCCGCTCCCGTTCTCGACCGGCGTGATCTTGAGCCGTGGGAAGCGCGTGCACAGCCCGTGACCGATCGCAGACGCCACCGTGTCGATGATCTCGCGGTGTTGGCCGCCGACGATCGCCGTGAACCCCGACCGGGCCGCGAACGGCGTGAACTCGTCGTCGCGCACGCCCTCCCACTCGTTGATGTAGCGCTGGTAGCCGCTGTCCGACGCGTGCATGCCGACCACCACGTCGGCCTCCTGGACCAGTTCCCAGAAGGGGTCGAACTCCGGGAGCGCGAAGGAACGCGGTCCGCGGAACCCGGGTACCGGCGCCGGCCGGATGAGGATGATCTTGGCGCCGCGCTCGAGCACCCACTGGAGCTCCTCGATCGCCCGCGACACGATCGGAAGGGTGATGACGGGCACCGGGAAGATGCGGTCCTCGTAGTTGAACGTCCACTGCTCGTGCATCCACTGGTTGAGGGCATGGACCACGTCGTGCACGGCTTCGGGATCGTCGCGCAGGCGCTCTTCGACGAGGCTGGCGAGCGTCGGCCACATGAGGGCCCGATCGAGTCCGAGCTCGTCCATCAGTTCGAGACGAGGGCCCGGCTCACGGTACGCAGGAAGCGCATCGATGCCCCGACCCATGATCTCGCGCATCGACTTGCCCTCCGGGTTGCCGGAGCGGAAGTACTCCTCCTGCGCTCCCGGCTGGGCGACCCGGTCGAACGTGGGGTTCGGGATGTAGTCGCTGATCTGGCCCTTCACCGCGATCTTGGTGCGGCCGCGGACCTCCACGTAGTCGACCAACCCGGCCCGCGACTTTGGAAGGAACTTCGTGAGCGCGTCCTTGGTCTCGTAGAGGTGGTTGTCGGCGTCGAACACCTCGTAGTCGAGCTGACGAGATGGCATGGCGACCTCCTTGGACTTTCATGACACGTGTGTTAGATGACTATACGCTGGTGTGCCGGCCGGTGGCAGAGGAACGTGAGGGAGACGGTCGTTGGAGCTGGAGCTGGGGGAGTACCAGGAGCTGTTGCGGGCGACGACGCGGGCCTTCCTCGAGGCCGAGTGCCCGATCGCCACGGTCCGTTCGCTTGCCGACGACCCCGCCGGCTTCGATCCCGCGTACTGGAAGGCCGGGGCCGACCTGGGATGGACCTCGTTGCTGGTGGACCCGAGCGATGGCGGTGGCAGCGTGAGCGGCAACGGCATCGCTGATCTCGTGCTCGTGGCCGAGGAGATGGGCCGGCTGGTGGCGCCGGGCCCGCTCGTGCCCACCAACGTGGTGGCCGCCGCCCTCGGCAGCTGGGCCGACGAGCCCAGGCGCCGGGCCACGCTCGCCGAGATCATGGCGGGAGACCTCGTCGCGACCTGGGCCGATGCCGAACCGGTGGGCGCGGAGCCGACGCGGCTGGTGACCGGTCCCACGAGCGACGCCTACGTCCTCACGGGTACCAAGGCACCGGTCGAGGCGGCCGCCCAAGCGGGCCGGCTCCTGGTGAGCGCGGTCGGGGACGAGGGTCCCGTGCAGGTGCTGGTACCGGCCGATGCCGATGGGGTGACGATCACACCGCGGGGGAGCCTCGATCTGGTCCGGCGGTTCGCCGACGTGCAGTTCGAGCAGGTCGCGGTGACGGCCGACGACATCGTGGGCACGACCGAGTCCGCGACGCGCGACATCGAGCACCAGCGCTCGCTGGCGGTGGTCCTCCAGTGCGCAGAGACCGTCGGCGCCGTGGACCGCATCTTCGCCATCACCCTCGAGATGCTCGGCGACCGGTACTCGGTCGGCCGGGTGCTGGCCTCGTACCAGGCGCTCAAGCACCGCTGCGCCGACCTCAAGATGGGCCTCGAGGCCTGCCACGCGACGGCGACGGCCGCGGCGCGAGCCCTCGCCGACGGCCGCTCCGACGCCAGCGAGCTGGCCAGCGTCGCCAAGGCGTGGATCGGCCCCGTCGCCACCGAGATCGTCCAGGACTGCGTGCAGCTCCACGGCGGGATCGGCGTCACCTGGGACCACGACCTGCACCTCTACCTGCGCCGGGTGACGGTGAACCGTGGCACCCACGGCTCGCCCGACGAGCACCTCGACCGCGTGGCCGATCTGCTGCTGGGGTCGGTCGCATGACGGCGGCGCCCGTGGAGGACACGGAGATCGAGTCGGTCGAGTCGTTCCGTGCCCGCGCCGGGGCCTGGTTCGCCGAGCACATGCCTCCCTGCCTGCCCGAGCCGCCCGACCGCGGCGACGACGGCCGGCGAGCGGTGGAACGAGCGCTGCAGCGCCGGCTGTGCGATGGCGGCTTCGCCGGCATCTGCTACCCCAAGGCCTACGGCGGACAGGGCCTCACGCCGGCCCACCAAGCCGCGTTCACCGACGAGTCCCTGCCCTATGACATGCCCTATTCGTTCAACGTGCCGACGCTCGGGATCCTGGGCGCCACCCTGATCGACTTCGGCACGCACGAGCAGAAGGCCGCTCACCTGCCGGCCATCCTGCGCGGCGAGGAGCTGTGGGTGCAGTTCCTGTCCGAGCCGAGCGGCGGGTCGGACCTCGCCGGGTGCCGCACGACCGCCCTGCGCGACGGCGACGAGTTCGTCCTCAACGGCTCGAAGATCTGGAGCTCGGCCGCGTTCGCGAGCGACTACGCCATGTGCCTGGCCCGCACGGACTGGGACGCGCCGAAGCACCGCGGCCTGACGATGTTCATCCTGAAGATCCACCAGCCGGGCATCACCATCGACCGCATCCGCCAGGTCGACGGCTCCGAGGAGTTCTGCCAGGAGTTCTTCGACGACGTGCGCGTGCCCGTGACCGACGTGGTCGGGGAGATCGACGAGGGCTGGACGGTCGCCACCCATCTGCTCGGCCACGAGCGCCAGGCCGTCGGGGGCGGGTCGCCGTACGTGAGCGGGCGGACCATGGGGATGCACCGGGGCGCGCCGGGTGCCGACGCCGCGACCCTGGCGCACGCGGTCGGTCGGGCCGACGACCCTGGGGTCCGTCGGCTCGTCGCCCAGGCCCGCGTGGCCGAGCTCGTGAACGCACAGCTCGTCGCCCGGACGGTCCAAGGGATGGCGACCGGAACGCTGCCACCCGCCGCGGGCTCGATCCTCAAGCTGTCCGGTGCCACGACCGCGATGCGGGTGACCGAGCTCAGCCTCCAGATCGCGGGCGAGGAGGCGGTCACCTGGCCGATCGGTGGAGACGGGATCGGGCGGTCGGTGGGTGAGGGGTCGTTGTCCCGTCAGGCGCTGTCGCTCGGCGGCGGCAGCAACGAGATGCAGCGCAACCTCATCAGCGAGCGGTTGCTCGGGATGCCTCGTGAGCACGCCGCCGATCGCGACGTCGCGTACCGCGACGTCCCGCACGCGGGGCGGTCGTGACCGCGACCGAGGTGTCGCCGACGGCTGCCGATGCCGGCGCCGATGGTGCTGCCGATGGTGCTGCCGAAGCGTTCCGAGCCGAGTTCCGCGCCTGGCTCGATCGAGCGTTCACGGCCGAGGTGGCCGAGGCCGTGGCGGACCGCCAGGACCCGGAGACCCTGCCGGCGCGGCGGGCCTGGAACGCCGCCCTCGTCGATGCGGGCTACGGGGCGATCTCCTGGCCCGTCGAGCATGGCGGCAGGGGAGCGGGGATCCTCGAGCAGCTCGCCTGGTACGAGGAGATGGATCGGGCCCGGGCGCCCGGGCCGGTCAACGTGATCGGCGTGTCCAACATCGCCCCCGCGATCATGAGCCACGGGACGCCGGCCCAGCAGGAGCGCTTCCTGGCGCCGATGCTGCGCGGCGACGAGATCTGGTCCCAGGGCATGTCCGAGCCCGACGCCGGGTCCGACCTCGCTTCGCTGCGCTGCGCCGCGGTGCACGACGGCGACCACTACGTCGTCAGCGGCCAGAAGACGTGGAACTCGCTCGGCGACCAGGCCGCCTGGTGCCAGCTCTACGTGCGCACCGACCCGACCGTGCCCAAGCACCAAGGCATCACCTGCCTGCTGGTGGACCTGACGTCACCTGGCGTCGAGGTTCGGCCGATCCGCACGATGGGCGGCGAGCTGGGGTTCGCCGAGCTGTTCTTCCAGGACGTGCGCGTGCCGGTCGACGCCGTGCTCGGCCAGGTCGGAGACGGCTGGGCGGTGGCGACACGCACCCTCGGCAACGAGCGGGCGGGCGTCGCGGGGCTCTACCTGAGCCTGCGAGCAACCTTCGACCGGGTGGTCGCGGCGGCGACGTTGCCGACTGCTGACGGGCGTCGCCCCATCGACGATCCCGTGAAGCGCGACGCGCTCGCGGCGCGCTTCACCGAAGCTCGCCTGCTCGAGTTCCTCGCCAAGCGCATGCTCGGCTCGATGTTGAGCGGCGGCTTCCCCGCAGCCGAGGGCAGCATCGTGAAGACGGCTTGGGCGCAGTGGTCGCAGGCGATGGCCGCCACCGCGGTCGACGTCCTCGGCCTCCCCGCGCTCTCCGGCGACTGGGCCGATGCCCTGTGCGGCTCGCGTTCGCTGACCATCGCCGGCGGGACCACCGAGGTCAACCGCAACATCGTCGGCGAGCGGGTGCTCGGCCTGCCGCGCGAGCCCGCCCCCGAGCAGTCCTAGCCAACCGTTCCACCGAACCAACCGGAGGTCGCCGTGCACGATCCATTGCAGTACGAGGGCAAGCGGGTGGTGGTCACCGGCGCGGCGTCGGGCATGGGGGCCGCCACCGCGTCGATCCTCACCGAGCTCGGCGCCGAGGTGCACGGCGTCGACATCGCCGAGGGCTCCGCTCCCCTCGCCGCGTTCCACCGCTGCGACCTGCGCGATCCCGAGGCCATCGACCGCACCGTCGCCGAGATCGGTGGGCCGATCGACTCGCTGTTCAACTGCGCCGGGCTGCCCACGACGGCGCCGGGCCAGATCACCATGCAGGTCAACTTCATCGGCCACCGCCACCTCACCGAGGCGGTGGTCCCGCTGATGCCGGAGGGCTCCTCGATCGGGTTCATCTCGTCGGTCGGCGGCATGGGCTGGCTGAACAGCCTCGAGCTCCTGCTGGAGCTGCTCGCCACGCCGGATGTGGCCTCAGCCGGCGAGTGGTGCGCGAACCACGAGATCGTCGACCTCAACGGCTACGGGTTCTCGAAGGAGGCCATCAACGCCTACGTGGCCAAGCGCGGCTGCGAGCTCGCCGCCCAGGGCATCCGCCTCAACAGCATCAACCCCGGCCCCACCGACACGCCGATGATGCCGGCGTTCATCGAGACCATGGGCGCTGACTTCATGGCCAGCCTGCCTCGCCCCATGGGCCGCAACTCCACCCCCGAGGAGCAGGCCTGGCCGCTGGTCATGCTGAACAGCCCGCGCCAGAGCTACACCGCCGCCACCACGCTCTTCACCGACGGCGCCTTCGCCGGTGGCCTCAACACGGGGATGCTCGACTTCAGCGCCCTCGGCTAGGAGACCTCCTCCCGTCAGTGGGGAGCGAGGCGACGAAGCCGTTCGATGCGGTCGTCGTCCGCGCCGAGGTGGTCGGTGAGGACGCCGACCGTCCGCGCGATGTCGAGCGTGCCCGCGGCGGCCATCTCCTCCAGGTCGGCCCAATCCTTCGTCCGGTTGAAGAACGCCTTGAAGACGGCGAGATCGGTGCAGCACAGGAAGGGCACGTCGTCACCCCGGAACGGGCGGAGCACCGCCCTGCTCGCCACCCCCTCGTGGAACGCGGTGGTGTTGAGGAAGAGATCGATGGGCGTGTCGCCCCAGTGGATGCGGACCTGGCCGTCGCGTTGGAGCAGCTCCACCTTCTCGGGGGACCATCGGACGCCACGGGGCAGCGCGTCGAGGACGGTCTGGAAGGCACTCGTCTCGACGAACACGTTGAGATCGATGTCGATCGTGCCGCGAGCCCGTTCGGTGCACCACGCCAGGGCGAGTGCGCCTCCGAACGCGTGGGGGATCCGCGCCTCGGACAGCGCGGCGTGCAGCGCGGAGATCTTCCGTTCGAGCCCGGTCATCGACCGAACACGGGCGCTCGAAGCTCGGCGTCGTGGCGGGCCGGGAACCGCGCGGCGAGATGGAGGACGGCCCTGAGCTCACGCTCCCGCTCACGGAGGTCGATGCCTGCCGGTCGAGGCTGGAGTTGGTAGATCAGGTCGAACCCCGCGGCGCCCACCACCCGTGCGAGCGTGTCGGCGGTCGGTACCTTCCGCCCGCCCTCGTACGCCGCAAGGGTCGAGTGCGAGGTCCCGGCCTTCTGGGCCAGCTCCCGCAGCGACAGCCCGGCCGTGGCCCGCGCCTGGCGAAGTGTGGTTGCGGCATCCATGTGCACATGGTATCCGATCGGATACCGGTCGTGACCCCCGAACGGGCTCGGGGGTCAGAGGATGGCGCCGGACTCCTTGAGGGTGGCGAGCTCGTCCCACTCGTAGCCGACGTCGAGGAGGGCGAGCTCGGTGTGCTCACCGTGTTCGGGCGCCCGCTCCACGGTGATGGCGGCCTCGTCGAACTGGGCGGGGCTGGCCACGAGGGCCACCTCGGCGCCGTCGGGGCCTGGCATCGTCGGCAGGTAGCCGTTGGCGATCACCTGTGGGTCCTCGTACAGCTCGCCCAGCGTCTGGAACGGGCTCCACGCACCCGGGAAGTCGGCAAAGGCCTCCTTCCAGTGCGACAGGGGCTCGGAGGCGAACGCCTCGTCCAACCTCGCCACGCACTCGGCGGTGTTGGCCGCCCGTGCGGTCGCATCGCAGAAGCGCTCGTCGGTGGCCAGCTCGGGCAGGCCGAGGCGGGTCACGAAGTCGGCCCAGTGCTTGTCCGACTGCAGCAGCATCATCATCAGGAACCGGTCGTCGCCGGTCTTGTACGTGCCGACGCCGGGGTTCGGCGACATGCCCCGTCCGCCCGATCCGATGCGGTCGAAGCCGTAGAGCTTCGACGCGATCACCATCGGAGCGATCTGCCACATCGCGGTGGCGAGCAGCGAGACGTCGACGATGCTCGGCTCGCCGGTCCGCTCGCGCTTGAGCAGCGCCGCGGCCACCGCGCCGGCCGCGGCGAGCCCGCCCATCACGTCGCCGAACGCGGGCGTCGGCTGCCCCGGCGGCCAGCCGTCGGTCGGCGGCATCGTCACGCCCACGCCACCCCGGGCCCAGAACGCGGCGGCGTCGTAGGCCGCCTTCGACGCGTCGGGTCCCTTCGGCCCTTGGCCCGACCCGCGGGCGATGATCACCTTGGGGTTTCGCTCGCGGAGGTCGTCGACCTCGATTCGCAGCTTCTCGAGGACCGGTGGCAGGTAGTTGGTGATGACCACGTCCGCCTGCTCCACGAGCCGCAGGAACGCCTCGCGCCCCTCAGGGTTGGCGATGTCGATCGCCACCGAGCGCTTGCCGCGGTTCGGCTGCTCCATCATGAAGTTCAGGCCGCCGGCACCGCCGGGCAGCAGCCCGGACGTGATGAGGCCGCGCTGGGGATCGCCGGTGACGGGGTGCTCGACCTTGATGACGTCCGCGCCCCAGTCGACCAGCACCGTGCCCGCCGAGGGCATGAACATCCAGCTTGCGATCTCCAGGACGCGGATGCCGTCGAGTGGTCCGGTCACGGGTTCCCCTTTGGTGTCGTCGTGGTGCGGTCTCGGTGGTGCGGTCTCGGTGGTGCGGTCTCGGTGGTGTGGTCAGCTCGCGGGCCAGGCGACGGTCTTGGTCTCGGTGAACATCTCCAGGCCTTCGATCCCGCACTGCCGGCCGATGCCGGATTGCTTGTAGCCGCCGAAGGGCGCGTCGGCGCCGTACCAGATGCCGCCGTTGATGCCGAGGGTGCCGGTGCGGATCCGGCGGGCGACCGACTTGGCCCGCTCGAGGTCGCCGGAGGTGATCATCCCCGAGAGGCCGTAGTCGCTGTCGTTGGCGATGCGCACGGCGTCGTCGTCGTCGACGAACGTCTGCACGACGAGCACCGGTCCGAAGATCTCTTCGCGGGCCACGGTCATGTCGCCGGTCACGTCGGCGATCAGCGTGGGTTCCACGAAGTAGCCGGTCGGGAACTCGGCGGGGATGCCGCCGCCGAGCACGATCCGTCCACCTTCCTGGCGGGCCGTCTCGATGTAGCCGAGCACCCGCTCGCGCTGGCGGGCCGACACGAGCGGGCCCATCAGGTTGGCGGGGTCCGTGGGGTCCCCGAACGCCCACCGCTTCATCGCTTCGACGGCCAGCTCGAGCGCTTCGTCGTAGCGCGAGGCGGGGACGAGCAGCCGCGTCGGGATGGCGCAGCCCTGACCGGCGTGGAAGCACACCCCGGCTGCCGAGCCCATCTGGGTGGCGAGGTCCGCGTCGTCGAGGAACAGGTTCACCGACTTGCCGCCCAGCTCCAGGAAGACCGGCTTGAGCGTGCCGGCCGCCGCGGTCATCACCTTGCGGCCGGTGGCCGTGGAACCGGTGAACGCGACCATGTCGACGTCGGCCGACGACGAGAGGTCCTCGCCGAGCTCGTGGTCCGACGACACCACGATGTTGACCACGCCGGCCGGGATGTCGGTGTGCTCGGCGATGAGGCGACCCAGCCGGGTGGCGTTCCACGGCGTGTCCGGCGCCGGCTTCAGCACGCAGGTGTTGCCCATGGCCAGGAGCGGCCCGAGCTTGTTGAGGATGATCTCGACGGGGAAGTTCCACGGCGTGATCGTCCCGACCACCCCGACGGGCTCCTTCCACACCTCGCGCTCGGACTCCGAGCCCATGCCGAAGGCGTCCTTCGGGCAGAGCGAACGCCGCCAGGGGAACTCGTCGATCATGGCGGCAGGCCACACCAGGGCTTCGCGCAGCGGTGCGTCGAGCTGGGGGCCGTACGTGCTGAGCACCGGGCACCCCACCTCGGCCACCAGCTCGGAGCGAAGCTCCTCCTGCTCGGCCACCAGCGCATCCTGGAGCTGTTGCAGGCAGGCCTTGCGGAGGTCGCGGTCGTTCGCCCAGCCCGAGTGGTCGAACGCGGTGCGGGCTGCGGCGATGGCCGCGGCCATGTCGGCATGGCCGGCATCGGCCACGGACCCGAGGACCGCCTCGGTGGCCGGGTCGATGTTGTCGAAGGAGGCGCCGGTCGTCCCCTCGGTGAGGACGCCGTCGATGAGCATCCGATGCTCGCCGGTCGGGCCGCTCACCAGACCAGCTCGAGGTTCTCGATCGAGCGCAGGTCGCGGGAGTAGAGGAGCTCGTGGCCATCGAGGATCGAGTACGACGGCACGACCTCGTGCCACTCCTCGAGCACGATGCGCAGCTCCAGTCGGGCGAGGTGGGAGCCGAGGCACCGGTGGGCGCCGCCGCCGAACGCGATGTGCTTGTTGGCGACGCGGTGGAAGTCCACGGTGTCGGCATCGTCCCAGACCCGCTCGTCGGTGTTGGCCGAGCCGATCATGACGACGACGGTCTGGCCCGCCTCGATCGGACACCCGGAGATCTCGGTGTCGCACGTCGTGATGCGGACGATGCCCGGGACGGGTGTCTCCCAGCGCAGCATCTCCTCGATCGCGTGGGGGATCAGGCTCGGGTCGTCGACGAGCTTCTGGCGATGCTCGGGGTGCTGGGCGAGGAACGCGACCATGCAGTCGAGCGAGGCGGTGACCGTGTCCAGGCCGGCGAGGAAGAAGAGGTAGCAGATGTCCATCACGTCCTCGTCGGTCAACCGCTTGCCGTCGACCTCCGCGGTGAGGAAGTTGGAGATGAGGTCGTCGCGGGGCTCGGCGTGGCGTTCGTCGATGGCGTCTTGCAGCACCGCGTAGATCTTCTGGCCGGTCGCGTTGGCCATCTCGACCCGCTCCTCGCGATCGTGCGCCGGCGGCCGGATGATGCCGTCCTTCAGCGCCAGGAACTCACCGAGCCTCGAGACCGGAAGGCCGAGCAGTTGGAGGAAGAGCGTGGTCGGGATCGGCTCGGAGATGGCGTCGTGGAAGTTGCCCGCACCGGCGGCGGCGAGCTTGCGCACCGGCTCTCGCACGAGCTCGCGCATCTGGTCTTCGAGGAGCGCGACCCGGCGGGGGGCGAACAGGGGATCGAGGAGCTTGCGGTAGTTCTTGTGATCGGGCGGGTCGATCTGGAGCGGGAGGAGGGGGCGAACCTGGCCGATGGACACCGCATCGACTCCCGAGGAGAAGATCCCAGGGTTGGCCAGCACCTCGCGGACGTCGTCGTGGCCGCCGACGATCAACATGCCCTGCTCCTCGAGCGGCACCACCGGCCCGACGTCGCGCAACATCTTGAACAGCGGTTGCGGGTGAGCGAGGGCCTCTGGATCGGGCATCTCGGGGAGCTCGAAGTTGGACATGTGGCTCCCTCGCGGACCGGTCGTCAACGGTGTTGACGCGGCGATCGTAGCGACAATCTAACGCTCGTGTCAGGAAGGGTCCGCGGCGCGCACGGTGGACTTCTCAGCCGGCACCACGGGTGGCGCCTCCTTCCACGACGGGACCCCGTCGGTGGGGCGCGCCGCCGGCCAGCCGTCCTCGTGGACCTCGGCCCAGTGGGAGTGGTTGAGCTGGTGGAGCGTGAAGCAGGCGTTGAGGCTGTTGTAGAAGCCCTGGTTGTCGACGGTCTCGTTCACCGACTCCTTGATGAGCAGTGCCGTCATCGTCGGGAGCTGAGCGATCCGCCGGGCCAGTTCGAGCGTGCGGTCCGACAGCTCGTCCACGGGGAACACCTTCGAGACCATGCCGAGGCGGTGGGCCTCGTGGACATCGATGCTGTCGCCGGTCAACAGCAGCTCCTTGGCCTTGCGGGGGCCGAACTCCCACGGGTGGGCGAAGTACTCGAGCCCGCACATGCCCAGCCGGGTGCCGACCACATCGGCGAACACGACGTCGTCGGCGCCGACGATCAGGTCGCAGGCCCACATCAACATGAGCCCGGCCGCGTAGACCGGCCCCTGCACCTGGGCGACGGTGATCTTGCGGAGGTTCCGCCAACGCAGCGTGTTGCGGAAGTAGTAGTGCCACTCCTGGAGCATCCGGCTCTCGGCCCCCGCCCGCGTGGCGCCGTTCATCTTGTGCGTGGGGTGGTTGGCGTAGTCCTCGATCGCCGCCGCCGAGCCCATGTCGTGGCCCGAGGAGAACATCGGGCCGGCCCCGCCGAGGATCACCACGCGGCAGGCATCGTCCTCCTCGGCTCGGGTGAACGCCTCGTCGAGCTCGACCAGCAGGCCCCGGTTCTGCGCGTTCCGAGCCTTGGGCCGGTCGAGGAGGATCCGCACGATCGCCCCGTCGTCATGGGTCTCGTACCGGAGGTACTGGTAGTCGCTCATGGGTGCTCCTCGGTGCGTGGCGGGCGTCCCGACAACATGACGCAATTGTTAGATTACGTCCTCCCCCGAGGGACCGCGTCAGAGCCTGACCACCTTCGGGCGACATCCGATCCCGGCCCGGCCGGTGGCGATCGAGGGAATGGAAATCGGGGGCGGGACAGCTTCGCAGGCACGCAGCAGCGCACCGGCGAGTACCAGCTCATCCTCAAGCACTCGGCCTCCCGGACCGTGAACGCCCGGAGCGGCGTGGCCACGGCGATCCAGGTCACCGGCACCGATCCCAACAACCTCTCGCTCGTGTTCGCCGTGCAGACCCGGCTGCGTCCCGCCGAGCCCCCCGCCGGCCGGCCCCCAAACCGGTCCGACCCGCGCCGCGCCGCGCCGCGCCCTCCCGCGCCGGCCGCGCCGGCCCTGTGTCGCGCTTTGGGGCGGGTGGGGTCAGGTGATCTCGGTGCCGTCGGGGCGGTAGGTGTGCCAGTGGCCGTCGGGGTCGCGGTGGACGGTGTAGCCGTGTTGCTTGTAGCGGTTGTGGCGTCCGCAGGCGGGTCCCCCGTTGTGCGGGTTCGTCTCCCCACCTCCACTGCCACTCCCGCCACCGCCGCGGCCGCCTCCGCCGCGGTCGCCGGGCCCGCCACCGCCACTGCTGCCGCCGCCTCCGCCGTCCCCGCTGCTTGGGGGGTTGGTCCAGGGGGTGAGGTGGTCGATCTGGCAGTTGGTGACGGGGACGGTGCAGCCGGGCCAGTAGCAGTGGGTGTTGCCGAGGCGGACGGCCAGGGCGGCGGGTCCGGTGAACAGGCGTTGGCTGCGG
>JAOBWM010000026.1 GCA_025463365.1 Acidimicrobiales bacterium | reverse complement strand
GGGCGCGGCCAGCGCGATCTCGGGCCCCACCGCGGCCGCGTCCAGCACGACGACGCCGCTCGCGGCGACGGCGGCCGCCAGGCCGGTGACCGCGACGTCGACCGCAGGGACGTCGAGGCGCTCGAGGAGCCGGACGAAGCCGGGCCCGTCGCCCTCCACGTCGACCACGCGCACCTCGAGGTCACCCCGGCGCGACAAGGCCGGGGCGAGCCGCTCGGGCCAACCGATCACGACGACGCGCGCCCCGTCGGGAATGGCGTGGGAGAGCTCGTCCATCGTCGGGTCGGTGGTGAGGTCGTCCAGGCAGCGCCATGCCTCGTCGGCCGGATCGGCGGCGACGAGCGTCCGGGCGCACAGCCACCAGATGGCCCCGTTGCCGGCGTGGCGGTCGATCAGCCGGCGGCACGCCGTGACGAGCGACGTCGGATCTTCGGCGAACCCGGCGAGCGATGCCGCCGCCTCGCGCACCACATCGTCGTCAGGCGCACCGGTGGCCCGAGCCACGTAGCGGAGCCGCTCGATGGGATGCACAGGGCGACGCTACCGACGCGCGCCCGATGGCGCGACCAGATCGGCGACCAGATCAGACGCCGGGCTTCCACACCATCAGGTAGAGCATCACGATCAGCAGCAGGTGCAGGATCCCGCCGGCCATGGACGTGATCCTCTCAGCACCGGCATCACCGGTGGCCGCCCGCTTCTCGGCCGGGAGGAGCAGCCCGAACAACGCGCCCAGCATGAGGAACCAGACGAGCAATGCGGCTGAGATCCAGGCTTGGCTGAAATCCCAGGCCTTGTCGCTCATGCCGACGAGCCCGAATCCGAAGAAGCCCACCAGGACCAGCGCCGGTCCGTGCACCCGCACGGTGTTGCCGGCGGCGAGGGCCCCGATCGCCGGACCGACCGGCTTTCCCTGCTTCTTGAGCTGCACGGACACGATCGGCCACACGAACGCCGGCGCGAACGCGACGATCACCGCCAAGATGTGCAGCAGGAGCATGAGCTTGTAGCCGAAGCTGTTCATCGGTGACCTCCGAGTCGATGGCGCTGCGAAACCTAGTAGTACGCGTCGTCCCGAACGGGTCGTCGGGGATCTGCGTTCGCGAACCGACAGGCACTACGTTTCGACGCCGTGGTCACCCAGATCGACGCCGACGTCAAGCTCACCGCCCTTGGTGGTGAGACCCGAACCATCGCCGAGTGGACCACCACGTTCCAGCTCCTCACGGTGGTGCTGGATCCCTACACCGCCGAGAGCGCGTGGATCTTGAAGACAGCGCGGCGGTTCCTCGACGTGTTCCAGGGCGCCGACTGCCGCGTGGCCTGGACGGTCACCGCCGACGAGCAGGACGCCCGCCGGTTCCTCGGGCCGCTCGCCGAGGAGACCTTGACCTTCGCCGATCCCGATCGGGAGCTGGCCGCAGCCCTCTCGATCGAGCGGCTGCCGGCACTCGTCCACATCCGCCAGGACCTCGTCGTCGTCGGCCAGGCGGAGGGGTGGAGCCCGCCGGAGTGGGAACAGATCGGGCAGCTGCTCGGGAAGATGATGTCGTGGAGCTACCCCCAGCTCCCCGCAGCCGGCGATCCCGGCCCCTTCGCCGGCTCTCCCGCCCGCGCCTCGTCCTAGCGACCGGCAGCACCCGCCGCGCCTCGCACGCCGTGGGGTTCACATCGCGGTGCCGCCAGATTCGTTCCGTGAGCGAGCGCCCGGGTCCAAGCCGTGCTCTAGGCGCGGCGGGTGATGCCGCCCTTGGTGAGGGCAAGGGCGTCGAGGGCCCGGTCGAGGTCGGCGTCGGACAGCTCGCCGGTGGCGGCGACGAGGTCGCGGATCGGGGTGCCGGTCTGCAGGCTCTCCTTGATGAGGGCGGCGGTGCGCTCGTAGCCGAGGTACGGGTTGAGCGAGGTGGCGATCGACGGGGAGGCCTCGGCGTTGGCCCGGCACCGTTCCTCGTCGGCGGTGATGCCGGCGATGCAGCGGTCGGCGAACAGCCGGCTCACGTTGGCCAGGAGGTCGATCGACTCCAGCACGTTGCGGGCCATCATCGGCATGAACACGTTGAGCTCGAGGTTGCCTTGGCTTCCCCCGAAGGCCACCGCCGCGTCGTTGCCCATCACCTGAGCGCCCACCTGCGTGACGGCTTCGCACAAGACGGGGTTCACCTTGCCCGGCATGATCGACGACCCGGGTTGGAGGTCGGGCAGGTGGATCTCGGCCAGGCCCGTGCGAGGTCCCGATGCCATCCAACGGATGTCGTTGGCGATCTTCACCAGCGCGACCGCGGCCGCCCGCAGCTGCCCGGACGTCTCCACCAGCGCGTCCCGGGACGACTGGGCCGCGATGTGGTCCTTGGCCTCCGTGAGCGGGAGGCCGGTGCGTTGCGCGAGACGCTTGATGACCGCGCCCCCGAACCCCTTCGGCGCGTTGATGCCCGTGCCCACGGCGGTCCCGCCGAGCGGCAGCTCGCCGAGCCGGGGCAGAGCGTCGCGGAGCCGGGCCGCGGACTGCTCGACCTGGGTGGCGTAGCCGCCGAACTCCTGGCCCAGCGTGATCGGCACCGCGTCCATGAGGTGGGTGCGGCCGGACTTCACGACCTTGGCGAACGCGCGTGCCTTCTTGCGCAGCGCCGCAGCCAGGTGGTCGAGGGCAGGGATCAGGTGGTCCTGCACCCCCTCGGTGGCAGCGAGGTGGATGGCCGTCGGGAACACGTCGTTGGAGGACTGGCTGGCGTTGACGTGGTCGTTCGGGTGCACACCGCCGGGCTCGTCGAGGAGCTGGCCCGCGAGGCGGGCGATGACCTCGTTGGCGTTCATGTTCGACGACGTGCCGGAGCCGGTCTGGAACACGTCGACGGGGAACTCGTCGTCGTGGTCGCCGGCGGCCACGAGCTCGGCGGCGTCGTGGATCGCCGTCGCCAACCGCTTGTCGACGGACGGCACGTCCTTGCGACCGGCGTTCACGAGCGCGGCTTCCGCCTTCACCAGGGCGAGGGCGCGGATCAGCCGGTGGTCGATCGGCCGCCCCGAGATCGGGAAGTTCTCGACGGCGCGCTGGGTCTGCGCGCCCCACAGCGCCTCGCTGGGAACCCGCACCTCCCCCATCGAGTCGTGCTCGATCCGGAACCCTGCGTCATCGCCCATGTCGCCTGGTCTACCCCCACCCCACCGATCCCGCCCCCGCTCCCCGCCCCCACCCACCCGACTCCAGACCGATTCCTGTCGATCGTGCACCCATGCGGTCGACGATCGACACGAATTCGTCGCGACCGCCACCACCCATCCGACTCCAGGACCGATTCCTGTCGATCGTGCACCCGGGCGGTCGACGATCGACACGAATCCGGTCGATCGAGGAGGCGGGATGGCCCGGTCGTGGGGCGCGGCCGTAGCGTGAGCGGCGCCATGGACGACTTCACCTACACCGAGCTCCTGCCCCTCGGGCCCGACGCCACCACGTACCGCAAGCTCGACGTGGACGGTCTGTCCACCGTCGAGGCGGCAGGCCACACCTTCCTCCAGGTGGAACCGTCGGTGCTAACGACGCTGGCCGCCGAGGCCATGCACGACATCGCCCACTACCTGCGCCCCGGCCACCTCGCCCAGCTGGCCCGCATCCTCGACGACCCCGAGGCCTCGCCCAACGATCGCTTCGTCGCCCTCGACCTGCTCAAGAACGCCAACATCTCCGCCGGCGGCATCCTCCCGATGTGCCAGGACACGGGCACCGCGATCGTGAAGGGCAAGAAGGGGCAGTTCGTGCTCACCGGCGGCGGCGACGAAGCGGCCCTCGCCCGTGGCATCTTCGACACCTACCAGCACGACAACCTGCGGTACTCCCAGATGGCACCGCTCACGCTCTGGGACGAGCAGAACACCGGGACCAACCTCCCGGCCGAGATCAAGATCAGCGCCACCGACGGCGACGCCTACAAGTTCTTGTTCATGGCCAAGGGCGGCGGGTCGGCCAACAAGACGTTCCTGTTCCAGGAGACCAAGGCGCTGCTCAACCCGGCGGGATTGAAGAAGTTCCTGAACGAGAAGCTCCGCCTGCTCGGCACGTCGGCATGCCCGCCGTACCACCTGGCTGTGGTCATCGGCGGCACGTCGGCCGAGTTCGCGCTCGAGACGGCGAAGCTCGCCTCGGCCCGCTACCTCGACACCATCCCGACCTCGGGCTCGTCGGAGGGCCACGGCTTCCGCGACCTCGAGATGGAGGCCGAGGTGCTGGAGCTCACCCAGGCGTTCGGCATCGGCGCGCAGTTCGGTGGCAAGTACTTCTGCCACGACGTGCGCGTCATCCGGCTCCCCCGCCACGGCGCCTCGTGCCCGGTCGGCATCGCCGTGTCGTGCTCGGCCGACCGCCAGGCGCTCGGCAAGATCACCGCCGAGGGCGTGTTCCTCGAGCAGCTCGAACGCAACCCGGCGCGGTTCCTCCCCGACACCACCCATGACGACCTCGGTGGCGACGTGGTCGCGGTCGACCTCAACCGGCCCATGGACGAGATCCGCGCCGAGCTGTCGAAGTACCCGGTGAAGACCCGGCTGTCGCTCACCGGCACCGTCGTGGTGGCCCGCGACATCGCCCACGCCAAGATCGCCGACGTGCTCGATGCCGGGGGCGACATGCCGCAGTACCTGCGCGACCACCCCGTGTACTACGCCGGGCCGGCCAAGACCCCGACGGGCTACGCGTCAGGATCGTTCGGTCCGACGACTGCCGGGCGCATGGACTCCTACGTCGAGAAGTTCCAGGCCGCCGGCGGATCGCTCGTGATGCTCGCCAAGGGCAACCGCTCCCAGCAGGTCACCGATGCCTGCCAGGCCCACGGCGGCTTCTACCTCGGGTCCATCGGCGGGCCCGCCGCCCGGCTCGCCCAGGACTGCATCCGCAAGGTCGAGGTGCTGGAGTATCCGGAGCTGGGCATGGAGGCGGTGTGGCGCATCGAGGTCGAGGACTTCCCGGCGTTCATCGTCGTCGACGACAAGGGCCATGACTTCTTCGCCGAGGTCACCACCCCCGTCGCCCTCGGCACGAAGGCCTGAGCCCTCACCATGAACGTGATCGGCTTCGCGTGGATGTGGCCCGCGTGGTGGCAGTGGGTGCTGGTCGTCGTGATCGTGGTGCTCGGCGGGATCCTCGTCACGAGCCTGTCGGGGCCGAACCTGGCCGCGGTCGGCGTCACGCCTGACGACCGGCTGCTCGTGCGGCCGGTCGGTCTCGTGCGGCTCTGGGCGCTCAGTTCCGGCATCGACGTGCCCGTATCGGCGATCGTCGACGTCGGCGTGTCGGAGCGGAAGGGCTTGGTGAAGGGGTTCCGCGCTCCGGGCACCTACCTGCCCGGGGTGATGACCGCAGGCACGTTCCGCTCTCGTGGCGACAAGGACCTCTGGATGGTGGGCCGCCACGAGAAGGTCCTCGTGATCGAGCTCCACGACGAGCGGTACCGCCATGTGATCGTCCAGGTCGAAGACCCCGAAGCCGCCACCGAGGCGTTGCGCGCCGCCATGAACCGCGAGCGCTGACCAGGTCGACGCGGGCCGACGTTTCACGACCCTCGGCCTACGCTGCTGCGGCGTGACCGACGTCGACGACCTGGCCCCCGAACTGCGCCGCGTCCTGGGCACCGCCGGTTCGGTCGACGGACTGCGACGGCTCTCGGGTGGGGCGTCGCGGGAGACGTGGGCGTTCTCGGCTGAAGGCCGAGCGCTGATCCTGCAGCGGACGCGGCCGGGGTCGTCGATGGGTGGGCCGTCGATGGCCGACGAGGACCGGTTGCTCGCCGCTGCCGTCGTCGCCGGCGTGCCGGTGCCGGCGGTCGTCGTGGACGCGGCGGGGTGCGAGCCGTTCCTGGGGCCGGCGCGCATCACGGCCCACGTCGACGGCGAGGCGCTCGGGCCGCGCATCGTGCGCGACGAGCGGTTCGCTCCGGCTCGATCTGTGCTCGTCGGACAGTGCGCCCGGGCCTTGGCCGCCATCCACTCGATCGATCCGTCCATGGTGTCCGGCCTCGAGTCGGTCGACGTCCTCGAGCGCCTGCGGGTCGGCCTGGACCTCGTGGAAGAGGCCCGGCCGACGTTCGAGCTGGCGCTGCGCTGGCTCGCCGACCGCCGGCCGCCGGCACGGCCACCTGCCGTGGTGCACGGGGACTTCCGGGTCGGCAACCTCCTCGTCGACGCCGCATCCGGGCTGACCGCCGTGCTCGACTGGGAGCTGGCCCACCTCGGAGATCCGCTCGAAGACCTCGGGTGGCTGTGCGTGCGAGCGTGGCGGTTCGGTGGCGATGGCGAGGTCGGCGGCATCGGCCCGCTCACCGACCTGCTCGACTCCTATGCCGAGGCCACCGGCGCGCCGGTCGACCCCGAGCACGTCCGCTGGTGGATCGTGGCGGGCACCCTCACGTGGGGCCTCATCTGCGCGGTCCAGGCCCGACGACACCTCGACGGCCACGTGCAGTCCGTCGAGCTCGTCGCCATCGGCCGCCGCGTCGTCGAGACCGAGTACGACCTCCTCGGCCTGCTCGGGATCGACGCTCCGCCGGACGGCGCGGGTCCCGCGTCGTCAGCGCCCGACCCGAACGGCGAGCGATCGGCGGCCGGCTCCGATGCTGCGCCACGCCCCGATCGCGGATCCACGACGGCGCCCGCCGCCGATCCGACCGCGGGGCCAGCCTCGGCCCACACCGCCGTCACCAACCCGACCGCCACGTCCACCACGTCCACCACCGCCAGCGAACCCGCCACCACGTCCAGCACGATCGAGGAACCCGCCGCCACGTCCAGCGCCATCGAGGAACCCGCCACCACGTCCAGCACGGTCGCGGAACCCGCCAGCAGGTCCGGCGCCGTCGAGGAGCCCGGACCGGACCGAACCCCAAGCATCGATCGACAAGGGCGGCCGACCGCGGCCGAGCTGGTCGACGCGGTCCGGACCCACCTGGCCGACCAGGTCGCGCCGGCTCTGGAGGGCTCTTCTGCGTTCCAGCTGAGGGTCGCGGGCAACGCCCTCGCCATCGTCGAGCGCGAGCTCCGCCTCGGCCCCGCAATGGCCCTGCGGGCGGGCGATCTCCTCGCGGGCCTCGGGCTTGCGGACATCCCCGACGAAGCGTCGCTCGCGGCGGCGATCCGTTCGGGATCGATCGCGGCGCTGACGGGCTCGCCCGTCGCCGCCGCCATCCGGGCCCTCGTGGTCGACCGCCTCCGCATCGCCAACCCCAAGTGGCTGCTCCCACCCGACCGACCCGACCCGCAGTGACCTCCCCGGCCCGGACCCTCCTCCGTTCTCGATCAAAGCGGCGCGCCCAGCGCGCCGAACTTGAGCAAGAACGACCCACCCGCGGTTCTCGCTCAAAAGCGGCTGGCCCAGCGCGCCGATCTTGACCAAGAACGGTCGCGGGTGGGGCTACCAGACGTCGCCCGAGCGGTCGTCGCAGGAGATGCGAGCGGTGGGGTCGACGCTCGCCGAGGCGTCGAAGCGGAGGACCATGACGGTGCCGTCCTCCTCCTGCGTCCGCGTGTCGACGCCGTCACGACGGACCCACGTCGGGCCCCTCCAGCGGTCCCAGCCGAGCCCGTCGTAGAAGGCGTGGACGCCGGTGCACAATCCGCCGAGGCGATACGTCGACCGGATCACGTCGGCCACCTCGGCCACCACGAGCGAGCCGAGGCCTTCGCCCTGTCGGGTGGGATGCACGCCGACGGCCTCGACGTAGCCCGTGGTCCATGGCACCCCGTCGACCTCGAGGACCCGGGGCACCACCGCGCCGTGGGCGACGACCCGCTCCCCGTCGACCGCCACGACATGGATGCCGCCCAAAGCGTGGGCCCAATCGTCGTCAGTGAACTCCTCGAACGCGTCCAGCAGCAACGACCGGATCTCGGCCAGCAGCTCGCTCGGCGCCTGATGGGTCTGGAACGTTCGGATCTCGGCCACGTCGACCATCGTGGCCGCCCCGCCCGTCATCCCCTCATCCCGATCGCCCGGCCACGGACTCGTTTCCCTTCTTGTGTGACATCGTCGCCCCCACGGCTCCGATCGAACACAAGAACCGGACCGTCGCCGCTTCTTGTGTGACATCGTCGGCCCCACGGCGCCGATTGAACACAAGAACCGTGATGCCGCGCACCATTCGGGCGGGCTGGGCCGGGTTGGGCGCGCAGGGTTCGGCCGCGGGCGCGGGACGGGCGAGATCAGCGGGCGAAGGACCAGGTGTCGCCGTCGCGGTAGGTCTTGAGGATCCGGCGGGCGACCGAGGTGATGTGGACCTCGTCGGGGCCGTCGTAGATCCTGGCGAAGCGGGCGGCGCGGTACATGTGGCTGAGCGGGGTGTCGTCGGTGAGGCCGGCGGCGCCGTAGGCCTGGACAGCGCGGTCGATGACGTCGTGGAGCATCCGGGCCCCGACGACCTTCACCGCGCCGATCTCGACCCGGGCGTCGCCACCCCGGTCGACGGCCTCGGCGGCGTGCAGCGTGAGGAGGCGACAGGCCTGGATCTGGGCGTAGCTGTCGAACACGTGCTGCTGCATGAGCTGCTTCGACGCCAGCGGTCCGCCGAACGCGTCGCGGTGCACGAGACGGTCGCAGAGCAGGTCGAACGCCCGTTGGGCCTGCCCGAGCCAGCGCATGGCGTGGAAGATCCGTCCGGGGCCGAGCCGTTCCTGCGCGATCAGGAACCCGCGCCCGCGCTCGCCCAACAGGTGGTCTGCCGGGACCCGGACATCTCGGTACGCGACCTCGCAGTGGCCGCCCCGGATCCCGAGCACCGGGGTCTCGCGGATGATGTCGTAGCCCGGCGTGTCGGTCGGGACGATGATCATCGAGAAGGCGGAGTGGTCGGGCGCATCGGGCTCGGTGCGGCACATGACGGTCGTGTACGCCGCCCGGTTCGCGCCGGTCGTGAACCACTTGCGACCGTTGATCGCCCACTCGTCACCGTCGAGCACGGCCGACGTCTGCAGCTGCGTCGGGTCGGAGGAGGCCACCTCGGGTTCGGTCATGGCGAAGCTCGGCCAGATCTCGGCGGCCACCAACGGCTTCAGCCACCGCTCGCGCTGCGACGGCGACGCATGGGCGTGCAACATCAACGAGTCCTGCAACGTGAAGGTCCCGAGCGCGAGCTGGCCGTACTCGCTGCGACCCTGGACCTCGTTCACGAAGACGTAGTCGGCGAACGGCATCCCGCCGCCACCCAGCTCGGTCGGGTGGCCCAGCGCCCACAGGCCCTCGGCCTTGGCCTGCCCCTGGAGGTCGAGCAGGAGCGCCGCCGCCTCGGGGCCGCCCGCGTGCAGCACCGGCTCGGCCGGCTCCACCCGCTCGACCATGAAGGCCAGCACGGCGTCTCGCACCGGCCGCACGTGCTCGGGCACCTCGAAGCCGCTCATGGCTCCTCCTCGCGTCGACAGCGCGCCGACCCTATGGCGGCGTCGGTAGAGATTTCCGCCGAAACGTGGTTTGCAGATCGAGTTCGCCGTGGTTGGATGTTCGGACCGAGGAAAGGAGGTGGTCCACATCAACGACAGTTCTGAAGGGACTTCGGAGGTGGCTGGCCGCTGAGGCGGCTTGCTGGACCGTCGGGCGATTACCCGCCAGACACCCGCTGGATCAGGCGATCGGGAGCTCGTCCCGTCCGATGCAGTGCGCCGATCCGGTGCAAAACCAGTACGTGCGCGAGGGAGGCCTCTCCGGGGGCCTCCCTCCGTCGTTTTCTCGAGGTCGTCTTCTCGAGCGACCGTCAGGCGAGGGTGACGAGCTCGAGGAAGTCGTCGTGCCAGTGGTCGACGTCGCCGTCGGGCATGAGCAGGGCCCGGTCGGGCTGCAGGGCCTCGACGAACTCGGCGTCGTGGCTCACCACGATGAGGGTGCCGCCCCAGCTCGACAGCGAGTCGGCCACCGCGGTGCGAGACCCGGGATCGAGGTTGTTGGTCGGTTCGTCGAGCAGCAGGACGTTGTGCTTGCCCCCGACGAGCTGGGCCAGCGCCAGCTTCGTCTTCTCGCCGCCCGACAGCGTGGAGGCGTCCTGGAAGACCTTGTCGCCCACGATCCCGAACATGCCGAGCAGGGCTCGGTGCTGGCCCTCGCCGAGTTGGGGTGAGGCCTCGCGCATGTGGTCGACCAACGTGGCGCCTGAGCGGATGCCTTCGTGCTCCTGGGCGTAGTATCCGACCGATACCCCCATGCCCCACTTGATGGAGCCGATGACCGGTTCGGTGATCCCCGCCAGCACCCGCAAGAGGCTGGTCTTGCCGGCGCCGTTGAGGCCCATCACGAGGACGCGATCGCCGCGGCCGGCGTCGAACGTGACGTCTTCGAACACGTCGAGGCCCGGGTAGCTGACGGCCAGGTCCTTGGCTTCGAGGACCGTGCGCGCCGAGTGGGGCGGCTCGGGGAGCCGGAGCTTGAGGACCTTGCGGGCCACCGACGACTGGGGGGCCGTCTCCTTCAGGCGGTCGATGCGCTTCTCGAGGCTGTGGGCCATGGAGGCCTTGGTGGCCTTGGCGCCGAAGCGGTCGACGATGTGCTGGAGCCGGTCGATCTCCTTGGCCTGCATGGCGATCTGCTTCGCCAGGCGGACCTCGTCGGCCTCCCGCGACCGGACGTACTGGGTGTAGGTGCCCTTGTACTCGTGCATCTGACCCGTGGTGGTATCGCCGCCCCGGTCGAGGTGGATGACCCGGGTGAGCGCCGAGTCGAGCAGGTCGAGGTCGTGGCTGATCACGATGAGGGCGCCGTTGTAGCCCCGCAGGAAGTCGAGCATCCACACCTTGGCGTCGGCGTCGAGGTGGTTGGTCGGCTCGTCGAGCAGGAGGACATCGGAGCCGGCGAAGAGGATGCGGACGACCTCGACCCGCCGGCGCTGGCCGCCCGAGAGTGCGCCGAGCGGGAGGTCGAGCTTCTCGTCGGCCAGGCCGATGCCCGCGGCCAGGCGACGCACCTCGCTCTCGGCCGAGTACCCACCGTCGATGCGGAACTTCTCGATGGCTCGCGTGTACCGCTCGATGGCGCGATCGCTGGGATCTGCCTCCATCGCCACCTGGAGCTTGGCCATGCGGTCGAGCGCCTCGTCGAAGCCCCGCCCGGAGAGCACGTGGCGCAGGGCCGTGACGTCGTCGGGGACCATGTCGAGGCGGGGGTCCTGGGGCAGGTAGCCGAGGCCGCCTGAGTACGAGACGGACCCGCGAGCGGCCTCGTTGGCACCCCCGATGACCTTGAGCATCGAGGTCTTCCCGGCACCGTTGCGGCCCACCAGGCCGACCTTCTCCCCGGCGCGCACGGTGAACGACACGCCGTCGATGAGGGTGACGCCACCCACATCGACACGGAGTCCACTGACCTGTAACACGGCGATCCAGGGTGCCAGAACGCGCTGGTGATCCCACCATCGGATCGGCCTGGGATCCGGGCCGGAAGCCGGCGGACCGGCCGCCTCACGCCACCTGAACGGGTAGACACCGCACCGTGCTCTTCGCCGACATCGTCGCCACCTCGATGGCCGTGGCCGCCACGGCCTCGCGCACGGCGAAGTCGGCCGCCCTGGCCGGTCTCCTCGGCCGGGCGGAACCGGAGGAGGTCGAGATCGCGGTCGGGTTCCTCATCGGCGAGCCCCGCCAGGGGCGCATCGGGATCGGCTGGCGGACGCTCGCGGCGGCCGAGCGACCGCCATCGGAGGAGCCCACCCTCACCGTCGCCGATGTGGACGACGCCATCACCCGACTCGGAGGCTTCTCGGGCCCGGGCTCGGCCACCGCCCGCAAGGAGCTGCTCGGCCACCTGTTCAGCCGGGCCACCGAGGACGAAGCCCGGTTCCTCGCCCGGCTCCTCGGCGGCGAGCTGCGCCAGGGTGCGCTGGCCGGGGTGATGGCCGACGCGGTGGCCAAGGCCGCGGGCGTGCCGGCGGCGGCCGTCCGCCGGGCGGTGATGCTCGGCGGACGGCTCGACACCACGGCGCGGGTGGCGCTGACCGACGGGCTCGCCGGGCTGGAATCGGTGCACCTCGAGGTCGGTCGACCGGTCCAGCCGATGCTGGCGTCGACCGCAGCCACCGTGACCGAAGCCGTGGAGGCGCTCGGCGACTGCTCGGTCGAGTGGAAGCTCGACGGGATCCGCATCCAGGCGCACCGCGACGGCGACGCCGTGACGCTCTACACGCGCAACCTCAACGACATCACCTCCCGCCTGCCCGAGGTGGCCGACGTGGTCCGTTCGCTGCCGGCCACGTCGCTCGTGCTCGACGGCGAGGCCCTCGTGCTCGGTGACGGCGGGCGGCCGGTCATGTTCCAAGACACCGCCGGGCGGGTGAGCGCCGACGGTCGGGTCGAAGCCGTACTCCCCCACTTCTTCGACGTGATCCACGTGGACGGTGTCGATCTGGTCGACGAACCACTGTCGGTCCGGCTTGCCGAGCTCGAACGGGTGGCCGGTCCGTGGCGCATCCCGGGCACCGTGACCGCCGATCCCACTGCCGCCGAGGCCGTGCTGCGCGCCTCGCTCGCGGCCGGCCACGAGGGCGTGGTGGCCAAGGGCCTCGCGTCGCCCTACGAGGCGGGCCGTCGGGGCAAGGCCTGGCGGAAGGTCAAGCCGGTCCACACGTTCGACCTCGTGGTCCTCGCGGTCGAATGGGGCAGCGGCCGCCGCACGGGCTGGTTGTCGAACCTGCACCTCGGCGCCCGGGCCGACGACGGCTCCGGCTTCGTGATGGTGGGCAAGACGTTCAAGGGGTTGACCGACGAGCTCCTGCGGTGGCAGACCGAGCGGTTCCTCGCCCTGGCCGAGCGCGAGGAGCTGTGGGCCGGCCGACCCCAGAGCGGCGTGGTGTGGGTGCGGCCCGAGCAAGTCGTGGAGATCGCGCTCGACGGCGTGCAGCGCTCCACCCGCTACCCCGGCGGGATCGCCCTCCGCTTCGCCCGGGTGGTCCGCTACCGCGACGACAAGGACCCGGCCGACGTTGACCTGCTCTCCTCCCTCACGGCGATGCTTCCCGGCTGACAGGCGCGGCCTGCCTGGTCAGAGGTCCGGGGCGAAGCCTTGGCGCTGGGTGTTCTCGGTGACGACCACCGGAGTCGCGAACTGTTCGAGGTAGCCCGGGCCACCCGTCTTGGCCCCCGAGCCTGACAGCTTGTGGCCCCCGAACGGCTGCCGCGCCACCATCGCTCCGGTCGTCCCGCGGTTCACGTAGAGGTTCCCCGCCTCGAGGCGGCGGGCGGCCTCCTCGACGTGACTCGGGGTGCGGGTGAAGACGCCGGCGGTGAGGGCGTAGTCGGAGTCGTTGGCCACGGCGAGGGCTTCGTCGAAGTCGGCCACCGGAACCACCGACAGGACCGGTCCGAAGATCTCCTCGGTGGCCACGCGAGCTCGCGGGTCGCGCACGACCGCCACCGTCGGGCCGACGTACCACCCGCCGGCAGGCACGTCGTCGCGCCGGGCCACCACCTCGCCCTCCTGGGCCGCGATGGCCTGGTACCGCTGCACCCGTGCGTAGGCCTCGGCATCGATCAAGGGACCGACGGCGTTGGCCGGATCGGTGGGATGACCGATCGTGGTGACCGCGACCGCGCCGGCCAGGCGTTCGACCAGCCGATCGAGGATCCGCTCCGGCACGAGCACCCGTGACGTGGCCGAGCACTTCTGACCGGCGTAGCCGAACGCGCTCGCCACGATGGCCGGCACGGCGACGTCGAGGTCGGCATCGGCATCGACGATCACCGGGTTCTTGCCACCCATCTCGGCCGAGACGCGCTTCACGTGGCGCTGACCGTCGGGCGTGTCCGCCGCTCGCCGCACGATGTCGAGGCCGACGGCACGGGAACCGGTGAACGCGATGGTGGCGACGTCGGGATGCCCGACGAGGACGGGGCCGACCACCTCGCCCAGGCCGGGCAGCAAGCCGAGGGCTGCGGGAGGGACGCCGGCGCCGTGGAGCACCTCGACCATCCGCAGGGCAACACCCGGGGTCTGCTCCGCGGGCTTGAAGACCACGGGGTTGCCGGTGACCAGGGCGGCGCCGACCATCCCCGCAGGGATGGCGAGGGGGAAGTTCCACGGGGAGATGACGACGGTCACCCCGCGGGGCCGCCACCGGAGGTCGTTGCGCTCGCCCGGCACCTGGGCCAGCCCGGCTGCGTCGAGGCGTCGCGCCTGGGCCGCGTAGTAGCGCCAGAAGTCGATGGCCTCGCCGACGTCCCCGTCGGCTTCGGCGATCGGCTTGCCGGACTCGATCGCGATCAACGCGGCGAGCTCGTCCTTGCCGGCGTGGAGCCGATCGGCCGCCCGTTCGAGGATCCCGGCGCGTTCGTCGGCCGAACGCATGCCCCAGTCGGCCAGCGCTGACCGGGCGACCTGGACGGCTTCGATCGCGAGCGCCTCGGTGGCGAGCGACTGCACCGCCACGACGCGGTCGACCTGCCCCGGGTCCACCGAGTCGAGGTGATCGGGCGTCGGGCGCGCCTCGCCGTCGAGCAGCACCGGCACGGCGAACCCGAGGCTCCGTTCGACCGCGTCGACGGCCACCGAGAGTCGACGGCGGACCGGGGCTCGCCGCACCTCGGCCGCGGGTTCGTTGCGGAACGTGGCGGTCACGTCATCGCCCTCCTCGGTGGAAGTGGTGGAAGTGGTGGAAGTGGTGGAAGTGGTGGGACTGGTGGGACTGGTGGGAGCGGCAGGGGCGGCCGTCATCGGGATCCGGGCGGCGACCGGGACCGGGGCAGGGGTGGGGTCCGGCGCGGCGATCACCGCCTCCAGGTCCTTGCCATCGGTGAAGCGCTGGCGCACGAAGCTCTCGTTGGCGGTGTTCTCGAGCAGGCGCCGCACCAGGTAGCTCATGCCGGGGATGAGCTCCCCGACCGGCGAGTAGACGCGGGTCCGCAGGCCGAGGTCCCGCAAGCCGTGGTGCAGCGGCTCGGCCATCCCGTGGAGCACCTGCACCTCGAACGCGTCGTCGCCCAGGCCGAGACCACGGCAGGCGACCACCGCGGCCGCGATCGAGCGGAGGTTGTGGCTCGCGTAGGCCGGGCGCACCTTCCCGGCCGCGGCGCCTACCGCCAGCAAGACCGCGCACCGCTCGTAGTTCGCGTCGCTGGCCGACTTCACCTCGAAGAGCGGGTTCGGCCAGCCGTGCGCACGCGCCGCGATGGTCTCGGCGTCCCAGTACGCCCCCTTGACCAGGCGGATCTGCAAGGGAGTGGCCAGGGTCTCGCCGGACCAGGCCACCAGCTGCTCGACGTCCGCGACAGCGTCGTGGCGGTAGGCCTGGACGACACATCCGAGGGCGGGACCACCGGGCCACCGCTCGCCGATGGCGCGCAGCAGGGCATGGGTGGCGTCCTTGGTCTCGTCGTGCTCGGCATCGAGGTGGATGGTGGCGCCCACCGCGGCGGCGCGGTCGAGGATCGGAGCCAGGCGTTCGAGCGCCTCGGCCACGCCCAACGATTCGGTGAGTGCGTGCATCCGCGGCGCCAGCGCCGTCGGCTTCACCGACAGGTTCACTCGCGGTACCGGCCCGAACGGATCGTGTTCGAGGATCGGCCGTTCGGGCCACGACGGCGCCGCCGCCGCGAGCGCGTCGAGCATGTCCGCCACCCGCGCCGCGTAGCCGTCGGCATCGGCGATCGTGAGGGTCTTCTCGCCGAGCAGGTCGACCGTGCCGGCGAAACCACCGACCCATCGGGCGCCGACCCGTTCGATCGTCTCACCGGGCTCCTCGCCGATGATGAACTGCGACGCCATCTGGCGGATCCCGGACCGGGCGACGGCCGCCGCCACACGGTCGCCGCCGGGCACCGCGCCGGCCAGCCGGAGGCCCCAGCGCACGGACCTCGGGCTGCTCGGGTGGTCGAGCTCCTCGCGGAGGTGCGCAGCCACCTCGTCGGGGCCGTGGCAGGCCGGCACCACGTCGACGAACCGGAACAGGTGGGTCTTGAAGTCGGGCCGGCGCGTGGCCCACGCCATCGCGAGCGCGTTGGCCGACGCACGTTGGCGCAGGCGCTCGGTCGGCGTGGGCGTGGACGCCGCCGCCAGCTCGCGGGCGAACGCCCGGATCTGCGCGTCGCCGGCCGCGCCGCTGGGAGCGATCGTGGAGCTGGTGCTGCGGCGCCCGGACAATCGGCTCCCCTCTCGATCGAGGTGGCCCCCGCGGGGGAGGGTATCGGTGCGCACGGGTATCGTCGCCCGGCATGGGAGGCGACGGGCAGGCCGCTGACGTTCGGGTCGGGTTCTGGAACACCTGGCTGCTCGCACCCCGGCTCTGGTCGGGCGGGCCACGGCTGCCTGATCTCGGGAACTGGTTCGGTCGCGACGTCGCCGAGCGAGCCCCGCTCGTGGCCCGCGCCCTCGCCGGCCGGTTCGACGTCGCCGCCCTCAGCGAGGTGTTCGAGCAGAGCGAACACGCCGCGATCGCCGATGCCTGGCCCGAGGCCGACCTCATCGCCGGCCCCCAGCGCCGCGGCCTCAAGGTGGCCGGCAGCGGCCTGGCCACGCTCGTCGACCGGACGCGGGCGGACGTGGTGTTCGTGGCCCGCCACCAATACCGCTCCGGCGGCGACTTCCGAGATTCCGACACCTTCGCCTCCAAGGGTGCGCTGCTCACGACCGTGCGGATGTCCCCGGACCTCCCGGATCTCGACGTGGTGTCCACCCACCTCATCGCCGGCGGCGATCTGCTGCCGATCCCCGGACACGACGATCAGGTGCGCCACCACCGAGCCCGCATGGCCCAGGCCGACGAGCTGGTCGACTTCGTCACGCGCGAGCACGACCCCGACAACGTCCTCCTCGTGGTGGGCGACTTCAACGTCGTGTTCCACGACCCCGACCCCTCGCTCGCCGACCCGCGGTCGCGCTATGAGGACCTGTCGGCCCGCCTGACCGCCATCGGGCTCGAGGACGTGTGGCTCGCCCACGGGAGCGGGCCGGGCGACTCCTGCTCGTTCGCCCGCCCGACCGACCTTCCCCCTGCCGACGACGACCCCGATGCCGTGGCCGACGATCCCGAGGCCGACCCCGCCACCTCCCCGGGCGAGCGCATCGACTACGTGTGGCTGCGCCGGCCCGCGGGCGTCCTCGTCGACGTGGCCCGGCCCCGCCGCTGGGCGTTCCCCGGGCGCGGGCCGCAAGGCGGCAGGGCCGGCTCCCTGTCGGACCACCTCGCCGTGTCGACCACCCTCACGCTCCACCCCCGGCGCTGAACGACGTCTGGCACGATCGGGTGGTGCAACCGATCCCCGATCGTCCGCTCCCGCCCTTCCCCGCCCAGCCCGACGGCGTGGCCTGGCCGACCGACGCCTGGCCGGAGGCCGACGCCACCGAGCTCGACGGCGACAGCGCGCGCCTGGCCGACCTGCTCGAGGAGATGGTGGCCGCCGACGTCCACCCACGGTTCGGGCGCACGTTCGCCGTCGCCGTGGTGGCCGGCGGCCGATTGGTCGGCGAGCGCTACGGCCGGCGGGTCGTGCAGGACCTCCGGTCCCTCGAGCCTGATCCGCCCTACGAGCAGGTGACGGCGGACGACGCGCTCCTCAGCTGGTCGATGGCCAAGAGCATCACGCACCTCGCGGTGGGCGCGGCCGTGGCCGACGGCCGTGTCGACGTGCACGACCCGGTGCCCGAACCGCAGTGGTCCGATCCCGCCGATCCGCGCCATGCGATCACGTGGGACGACCTCTTGACGATGCGCTCGGGCCTCGCCTGGACCGAGGAGTACTACGAGCTCGCCGGCGATTCCCTGCCCGACGTCGTGACCATGTTGTTCGGTGAGCCGGCAGCCGACATGGCTGCGTTCGCGGCGGGGTTCCCGCTCGTGCACCCGCCCGGAAGCCCGGAGGCCTTCAACTACTCGTCGGGCACGACCAACATCGTGGCGGCGAACCTGCAGCGGGTCCTCGGCCTCGACGCCGCGGGGATGGACCGCTTCTTGCACGACCGGATCTTCGATCCGATCGGGATGCGGTCGGCGCGCGAGGACTTCGATGCCGCCGGCACCTTCATCGGGTCGTCCTATGTGTTCGCCACCTTGCGCGACTGGTGCCGCTTCGGGCTCCTCGCGATCCGGGGCGGGACGTGGGACGGTGCGGCGCTGGTGCCGCCCGGGTGGATGGATCACGGGCGTGCGCCGCGATCGTGGGAGGACGAGCTGCTCTACGGCGCCCAGTGGTGGACCTGGGACCGCGACGAGGTGCCGTTCGGCGCCCACGGGTTCGAGGGCCAGCGGGTCATCTGCTTCCCGCAGCGTGATGTCGTCGTCGTCCGGCTCGGCCAGAGCGGACCCGACGATGCCGTCGCCCTCGATGCCCACCTCGAGGCGCTGGCGGCCTGCTTCCCGCCGCGCTGACGAGGGCGGGCGGCGCGGGGCCGGAAGATCGTCCGGGTTCCAGCCTCAGATCCGACTGATCGCTCGGTTTTGGGGTAGCGTTGTTGCTGCACGACAACTGCCACGGGGGGAACCATGGCCACACCGCACGACACCCAGCTCGCCACGCCCACGAGAGGGCCGTCGCGACGGCAGGTTCCCCGGGCTCGGCTCGCGGCCCTCTTGCTCCTGCCGGTGCTGCTGTTGAGCGCCTGCAAGATCTCCGACGTCACCGGCACGATCACCGGTCTGTTCGGCATGGGCTCGAACGAGGTGGCGACGCCGCAGTTCGAGATCACCAACGGCATCAAGATCCAGGTCGTGCTGCACGCCCCCGGGGCCTCCGCCGGCACCCCGATCACGGTCCACGTGCGGTGCTCGGGCGGCACCAACGCCTCGGCCACGGTCGTCGTGCGCGACAGCGGCGACGTCTCCATCGGCCAGACCACCTTCAACGAGGGCTGGCCGGCCGGGCTCGACTGCCTCGTCAGCCAGGAGACCGTGCAGGGCGTGCAGGTGGCCAACGCCGCCATCCAGATCCTGAGCAGCACGCTGCTCCGGGCTGACTTCACCAACGTCTAGATCCCACACCACGGGAGTCGGCCCGGTTGCCCCCACGGGCGGCCGGGCCGTCCCGCGCTCAGGACTCAGTTCTGGAGGTCGCCGACGGCGTCGTGGAGGGAGGCGAGCTCCCCGGGCCAGTCGGCCGGTTCGTCCAGCGGGAGGACGACGAACTTCGATGCCCCCACGGACGTGAAGGCCTCCAGGCGGGCCCGCAGCGCGTCGAGACCGACCGGCACCACATCGGCCGGATCGAGATCGGGGCGACGCTGGGCGAGGAAGGCCCGGAGCCGGTCGGGGATCTCGCCGCGGGCATAGCTCACGAGCGCGCCGAGGTGCTCGGGATCGATCGATCGGCCGTGCTCGGCTGCAGCGGCCGTCACCGCCTCCCATCCCTCCGCCACGTCGTCGACCGTGCAGAACGACGGCAGCCAGCCGTCCCCCAGCCGCCCGACCCGGCGCAGCTCGGACGGTGCCTGGCCACCCAGCCAGACCTCGATCGGCCGCTGCACCGGCTTCGGTCGCAACGTGATGTCGACGACCTGGAATCGCTCGCCGTCGTGCGTGACGTGATCCTCGGTCCAGAGCCGACGCATGAGGCCGAGCGCCTCGTCGAACCACGGCGCCCGCTCCTTGCGATCCACGCCGAAGGCACGGTGCTCAGCCGGGGCCGGCGCACCGAGGCCGACCGCCGGCAGGAACCGGCCGTCCGACAGGCGATCGAGCGTGGCCATCTGCTTTGCCAGCACCACCGGGTTCCGGCCGGGGAGCACGAGGACGCTGGTGCCGAGCTTCAGCTTGGCGGTGCGACCGGCCGCGAAGGCCAGCGCGGTGAGCGGATCGGGGGCGTCGCCCGTGAGCCGCTCCGACAGCCACAGCGAGTCGAACCGCAGGTCCTCCAGGGCATCGACCAGCGACCCGAACCGGCTGCCGTCGTTGGTGAGCGTGTGGGTGCCCAGCCCGAACCCGATCCGTACCTTCACGTTCGCCAGCCTGCCACCTCCCCTCCCGACTCCGTACGCTCGGCGGCCATGTCGACCCCACCCACCGACTCAGCCGTGACCGACTCAGCCGTGACCGACTCGCCCGTGACCGACTCGCCCGTCACCGATCCGTACGGAGCGTTCCGGCTCGACGGCAAGGTCGCCATCGTGACCGGCGCGTCCGTGGGGCTCGGCCGGCGCTTCGCCCGCGTCCTGCACGCCGCGGGGGCCACGGTCGTGGTCGCGGCCCGGCGCGAGGAGCTGTTGCGCTCCTTGGCCGACGAGCTCGGCGACCGCATCGTGGCGGTGCGGGCCGACGTGGCCGAGCCCGACGACTGCCGGCGCCTCGTCGACGCCGCCGTGGCATCGGGAGGCGGTCGGCTCGACATCCTCGTGAACAACGCCGGCATCTCCGTGATCGGGCCGGCCGAGACCGAGGACTTCGACAGCTTCCGCCACGTGGTCGACGTCAACCTGCACGGCCTGTTCCTGCTGAGCCAGCTCGCCTTCGAGCCCATGGTCGCGAGCGGCGGCGGCACCATCGTGAACCTGGCCTCGGTGCTCGGGCTCGTGGGCGCCACCCCCGTGAAGCAGGCGTCCTACTGCGCGTCCAAGGGTGCGGTCGTGAACCTCACGCGCGAGCTCGGCGCCCAGTGGGCCCGCAAGGGCGTGCGGGTCAACGCCATCGCGCCCGGCTGGTTCCGCAGCGAGATGACGGCGGTGATGTGGGGCGACGAGGCATCCGAGCGCTTCGTGGAGCGGGGCGCCCCGATCGGACGGGAGGGGGCCGAGCACGAGCTCGACGGTGCCCTGCTGTTCCTGGCATCCGACGCCAGCAGCTACGTCGTCGGCCAGACGCTGGCGGTCGACGGCGGCTGGACCGCCGTCTGACCCGACCGCCGATCAGACGGTGACGGTCACGAGGTCGTCGCCCCAGATGACCTCGCCGGAGAAGACCGAGGCCGCCAGCTCGATCCACTCCGCGGCCGCGTCGGCTGCGGGCGTCGGCACCTGGTGGGTCAGCACGAGGCGGCGGACACCGTTGCGCTCGGCGGTGTCGGCGGCCTGCAGCACGGTCGAGTGGTAGTCGATCGTGTCGAGGAACCGCTGGAACGGGATCTGTCGGACGAGGTCCTCGCGCAGCACGGTCTGCACGTACACGTCGGCCCCGGCACACAGCTCGTCGAGGCCGGCGCACGGGACACCGTCGCCACCGATCACGACCACCCGTCGCTCGCACTCGATCCGGTAGCCCAGCGTGGGCTCCACGGGCCGGTGATCGGTCGGTGCGGCGATGATCCGGACGCCGGAATCGGGGTCGTCGATCACCACGCCACCGGCGGACTCGGTGACCTCCAGAGCCGGGCCCTCGGTCAGGTCCTCGTGGTGCGCGAGCCGGTAGCCGATGTCGGGGCCGAGCATGGCCAGGATGCCGTCGACCACCTCGGACGTGTGGCCGGGCCCGATGATCGGCAACGGGTTGGGCCCGGGGCTCATCACCCACCGCCCGGTGATCATGTCGTTCAGGTCGGTGATGTGGTCCGAGTGCAGGTGCGTGAGCAGGATGGCGGTGAGCTGCGGAGCCGCCACGCCCATGGCGGCGAGGCGCAGGCCGACCGCCCGACCGGCGTCGAACAGGTAGGTCCGTCCGCCGGCGCGCACGAGCGTGGACGGCCCGGCCCGGTCGGCCGACGGCAAGGGGCTACCCGTGCCGAGGAGGGTGACCTCGACGGTCACGGCCCGCTCAAGAAGCCGAGGACGGCGGTCGAGAAGCGCTCGGGCGCCTCGAGCATCGGGTAGTGGCCCACGCCTTCGAGGGTCACGAGGCGGGCGCCGTCACGCCGGGCCACGAGGCGCTCGGCCATGTCGTGCACGGCGACCGGGTCGAGCCGGCCCCACACCACGTCGACGGGCGACGGGTGGCGCTCGATGGCCCCCGTGAACCGCTCCTCCTCCGCCCGCCGGTCCTCGATGTAGCGGATCGTGCGGGGCAGCAGCGCCAGGCCGCCTTCGCGAGCCGCCAGCGCCACGAGCCCGTCGAGCTCGACGTCGTCCACCTCGGCGCCGGGAGCGAACGTGCCGACCACGCCGGAGCGAAAGCCGGTCCCGCCGTCGGCGCCGACCGCCTCCTCCACCGCATCGGGGAGCCCGAGCAGCAACTGCTGGCCGACGGTGAGCTGGACGAGGTCCATGTAGATCGAACCGTTGGTGACCACGCGATGGCCGATGGTGAAGCCGAGCCGGCCTTCGAGCGAGCGGGCCAGGAGCTCGCCACCGACCGAGTCGCCGACGTCGTGGGTGAGGAGGTCGACGTGGCCGATGCCGAAGTGGGCGACGGCCGCTTCGGCCCCGTCGGCGTACAGGCGCAGGCCGTAGCGCACGTCCGGCTTGTCGGAGAGGCCGAAGCCGAGGCAGTCGACCAGGATCACGTCGCGCTCGGCGGCGAGGTCGGGCAGCACCAGGCGCCAGTCGAACGAGCAGGTCGGGAACCCGTGCAGCACCAGCAGGGGCGCCCGGTCCGAGGGGGTGGCGGCAGGCACGAGTCGGCACCACACCTCATGGTCGCCCAGGGCGATCCGCTCGCCGGACGCCTCCCAGTGCGCGACGAGGCGAGCAACTGCCTCCGTCACGGCACCCTGGTCCCCGGCCACTCCGGCGACCGTAGGTTGTGGCAGTACCAATGTCAATTGATTTGGGGAGTCGCCGAGACCGTGTGACGGCCGCCCGATGCGGCGCTAGAGGACCGACCGGAGCAGGTCGCGCGTTGCCGACCGGACGGGATCGTCGGCGTTGAACTCGACGGCGACGAAGTCGGTGACCCCGGCATCGCGCATCCGCCCGATCCCGGCTTCCACCTCGGCCGCCGAGCCGATGAGGGCGACGTCGGCGGGTCCTTCGGCGCCCTCGCGGTCGAGCATCGCCCGGTAGCTCGGCAGGAACCCGTACACCTGGAACACCTTGGCGGCCTTGGCCCGGATCGCGTCCGGCTCGTCGGTGACCGCCACCGGCAGCGCGCCGACGATCCGTGGCGCACCGTTGCCGGCGGCCTCGGAGGCGGCCGTGATCGTGGGAACCGTGTGGTCCCCGAGCGTCTTGGGCCCGGTCATCCACGTGATCGTCCCGGCCGTTCGCGTGGCCGCGAGGTGGAGCATCTGCGGGCCGAGGGCCGCCACGAGCACCGGCACCGGGGCGGCGGGGATCGTGAGGCCGGCCTTGGCCGTGATCGTCTCGCCCTCGAAGTCGACCGTGTCGCCGTTCACCAGCGGCATCAGCGCTGCCAGGTACTCCCGCATGTGGCGGAGGGGCTTGTCGTAGGACAGGCCGAACATGCCCTCGATCACGAGCTGGTGCGACAGGCCGATGCCGAGCGTGAAGCGCCCGCCGCTGGCCATCTGGACGGTACGAGCCTGCGCCGCCAGCGCGATCGGGTGGCGCGGGTACGTGGGCACGACCGCGGTGCCGAGCTCGATGCGCGGCACGGTGGCCCCGACCAAGGTCTGCACGCACAGGGCGTCGAGCGAGAAGATCTGCGGGAGCCAGAACGAGTCGAACCCGTCGGCCTCGGCCTGCCTCGCCATGGCCACGAGGTCCGTGACGCTGCCGTCGCCGCCGAAGATGCCGATGCGCATGGTCGCTCCTCCTAGGGGTTTCGCCGAGCGCGGACCCTAGTGGTGGCCGTTGGCGATCCCGACGCGTCCCGGCATGCTGGGTGGTCGAACGAGAGGAGCGCTCCATGACCGAGGCCGTCGCCGAACCGACGATCGAGACCCGCCACGACGATGCCGCCGACCGGTACGAGATCTCGGTCGACGGTCAGGTCGTGGGGTTCGCCGAGCACCGGCCGGGACCCGACGGCGTCTGGGTGTTCCTGCACACCGTGACCGAGCCGGCGTTCGAGGGACGGGGCCTGGCGAGCCGTCTGGTGACCGACGCCATGGCCGACGTGCGCCGCCGCGGCCTCAAGGTGGAGCCGTCGTGCTGGTTCGTCGCCCGCTGGTTCGAGCGTCACCCCGACCAGGCCGACCTGGTCGCGTAGACGCCTACCCGGTGAAGGTCGCGGTGCCGGGGATCGGCTGAGCGCCGTCGGCGGGAGCGACACCGGTACCGGGGCTGCCCGGCGTACTGGTCGCGGGGTCGGGTGTCTTCGGTTCGCAAGACGTGGCTTCGGGCAGTGCGCCCGCCGCGATCTTGAACGTCTTCTTGGTCGACGCGACCGCGTTGGCGTCGAACGTGTCGATGATCTTGAAGTCGCAGCGCGCCTCGGTCGGGGTCACGGTGATCACGCCGTAGCCCTGGTTCAACAGGTCCATGTAGGAGATGGACGGGTTGCCCTCGAGGAACGCCTTCTCCAGCGAGTGGATCGCGGTCTCGGCGTCGGCCGCGGGGAGCGTCGGGAAGTACTGCGAACGCGGGTCGGGGTCGGCGGTCAGCGAGCTGCAGGTGAACTCCCAGAGCGCCACGGGCGACTGCTCGAGGTCGTCGTAGTCGGGGCGGATGCCGGCGCCGAACGCGATGTGCGTCTGACCCGACGTGGCGATCACGTTGGGCACGCACTGCTCGACGATGAAGTCCATCAGCTCCTTGCGCTCGGCCCAGTAGCCGTCCCAGTCCTCGGTCGACACGTACTTGCCGCCGTTCACATGGAAGCCCGGAGGCGGGTCCTTGCGGATCGCCGGCGTGTCGTAGTCCTCGAGGCGGAGCGGCACGAACGGGTAGCCGTGGCCGATGTGACGCCACGTCTGGGTGCTGTTCGCGAGGCGGTCCTTGACCCACGCCTTCTGCGCGGCACCGAGGGCGGTGCGGTCCGCGTCGAAGATCGCGGCACCGCTCGGGAGCTTCGTGTCCGTCGTGGGCAGCAGCGTCGTGTCGTCGTTCGTCCCGATGTAGACGCTGCGGTACTGGCGCACGTCGAGCATGAGGAACGTGAGCAGGTCGCCCCAGACGATCTCCCGGTAGGTGCGGTAGGTCTCGTCGGGGTGGTGGTCGACCGGCTGGTACTCGAACCACGCCTGCTTGGCGTTCGAGAAGCGGGGTTCGGGCATGGTGCTGTCGACGCCGTTGACGAACTCGCCGTCGTCCCACATGACCACCATCGGGTAGACGCGGTGGAGCTCCTGCAGGTACGGGTTGGCCTTGAAGCGCTTGTAGACGCCCCGGTAGTCGTCGACCGAGACCGTCCCGCCGTCGTTCACGTAGATGTAGTCGCCGTAGTGGACGACGAAGTCGATGTCCTCGGCGGCCATGGCGGCGTGGGCGTTGTAGAAGCTCGGGTTGATCTGCTGGCACGAGCAGAAGGTGAAGCGCAGCCGGTCGGGAGACGAGTCGAGCGGCGGCGCCGTGCGCAGGCGGCCGACCCGGCTGGTCTGGGTGCCCGCATCGCTCACGTACGAGAAGCGGTAGTGGAACCAGCCATCGGAGGCGAGCCCGGTCACAGTGACGTGGAGGGTGTGGTCCGTGGTCGCGTCGGTGTGGACGTCGCCGCTCTGCAGGACAGCGGCGAAGGTGTCGTCGGCTGCGACCTCCCAGTGGACGTCCATGCCGCTCCCCTTGTCGGCGGCCGGCTCGACGCGCGCCCAGATGACGGTCCCGTCGGGACGGGGGTCACCCGACGCGATGCCGTGCGGGTACGCCGGGTCGACGGCGGGCGGCGGTGTCGCGCCGGCCGGCAGGTCGAGCCAGCCGGACACGGAGCCCACCGCTCCGGCGGTGGCCGCGGCCGCCCCGCCGGCACCGACCATCCCGAGGAACATGCGCCGGTTCAGGCTGGGCCCCTTCGTGTCCGTGGGTTCGCCCGCGCCTGCATCGTGATCGGCTGCCATCCGAGTCTCCCCCTCGTCGTTCCGCCGGACAGTGTGCCACCGGTCCGAGATCGAGCCCCACCCCGGCACCGAACGTTCACCCGGTGGCAACCTGTCACGGGTGCGCCGATCGTCACGCGCTCCGCGGACGCCGTGCCTAGGGTGGCCGCGCTCTCGTCACCGCCGTTCGATCGCGCTTACCAGGGAGGCCACCATGCGGGTCCCGCTCACCATCCCCGACTTCTTGAGCCGGGCGTGCCACGTGTACCCCGAACGGACCGCGTTCGTCGACGAGCCCGACCAGCCGGCACCGTCGTGGGGGTCGGTCACCTACGGGGAGATGGCCAAGCGGGCGCGCACGCAGGCCGCCGCCCTCGACCGCCTCGGTGTCGCCCAGGGCGACCGCGTCGCGATCGTGTCGCACAACTCGGCCCGCCTGCTCACCTCGTTCTTCGGCGTCAGCGGGAGCGGCCGGATCCTCGTGCCGGTCAACTTCCGCCTGGCGGCCGAGGAGGTGCGCTACATCGTCGAGCACTCGGGCGCATCGGTGCTCCTCGTCGATCCCGAGGTCGAGGAGGTGCTCGGCGACGTCAAGGCGCAGCACCGCTTCACCATCGGCAGCGAGTCCGACGCCGAGCTGTTCGGCATGGACGGCACCCTCTACGACGTCGAGCCCGAACCGTGGACGCCCGACGAGGACGCCACCGCGGTCATCAACTACACGAGCGGCACGACAGCCCGACCCAAGGGCGTCCAGCAGACCCACCGGTCGCTGTGGCTCAACGCCACCACGTTCGGCTGGCAGACCGGGGTCAACGACCGCGACGTGTTCCTGCACACGCTCCCGATGTTCCACTGCAACGGCTGGGGCATGCCCTACGCCAACACCGGCATGGGCACGAAGCAGATCGTCATCCGCAAGGTCGACGGCGCCGAGATCCTGCGCCGGGTCAACGAGCACGGGGTGACCCTGATGTGTGGCGCGCCGGCCGTCGTCAATGCCATCCTCGACGCCGCGGCGACGTGGGACGGACCCATCCCGGGTGCCGGCCGCACCCGCATCGTGGTGGCCGGGGCACCGCCGCCCACCCGCACCATCGAGCGGGTGGAGACCGAGCTCGGCTGGGAGTTCGTCCAGATCTACGGGCTCACCGAGACCGCTCCCCTGCTCACCATGAACCGCACGCGTGCGGAGTGGGACGACCTCACGCCGGGCGAGCGAGCGGTCAAGCTGGGTCGGGCCGGCGCGCCCGCCCTCGGCATCTCGGTGCGCATCGACGAGGAGGGCGAGATCCTCGCTCGGGGCAACCACGTGCTCGAGGGGTACTGGGAGCAGCCCGATGCCACAGCCGAGGCCATCGTCGACGGCTGGTTCCGCACCGGCGACGGCGGCACGATCGACGACGAGGGCTACCTCGCCATCTCGGACCGCAAGAAGGACGTGATCATCTCCGGCGGCGAGAACGTGTCGTCCATCGAGACCGAGGACGCGCTCTTCTCCCATCCCGCGGTGGCCGAGGTCGCGGTGATCGGCGTGCCCGACGAGAAGTGGGGCGAGCTGATCCTCGCCCTCGTCGTGCTGGCGCCCGGTGCATCGGCCACAGACGACGAGCTGCGGGACCACTGCCGCACGAAGCTCGCCGGCTACAAGGTCCCCAAGCGCATCGAGTTCCGCGACGAACTGGCCCGCACCGCCACCGGCAAGCTGCAGAAGTTCAAGCTCCGCGCCCCGTACTGGGAAGGCCGCCAGCGCCAGGTCAACTGACGACGCGCTGGGTCTCCCCGCCCGGTACCGGGAAGGCCACCAGCGCCAGGCCAACCGACGACGCACCCACCGTCACCCGCTCGGGCTCCCCGCCCGGTACCGGGAAGGCCACCAGCGCCAGGCCAACTCACGACGCACCTACCGTCAGGCGCTGGGGCCCCGCGCTGTACCGGGAAGGCCACCAGCGCCAGGCCAACTCACGACGCACCCACCGTCAGGCGCTGGGGCCCCGCACTGCACTGCGAAGGCCACCAGCGCCAGGCAACTCACGACGCACCCGCCGTCAGGCGCTGGTCTCCCCGCAAGCGCGACATGCCCTCGGCAGCCCCAATCGCGGCTCGGCCGCGGCGCTGCCCGGAAGCGGCGCCTTCCCCCTTGGAGGCAGCCAGCGGTTCGAGCAGCACCGGACGACCAGCAACGTTGCGATCACAGGTCGTGACGTCGGTCACCGTAGCCCCGCCTCGCGCCCGCCTTCCAGTGCGCCCGCCGGAGCCGATCCCCGTTCTGAGCGCCTGGTGTCGCACCCACGCGACGCCGAGCGCTCGAAATCGCGGCGCCGGCGGCCTCCCCGGTTCTGAGCGCTCGGTGTCGCACGCCTGCGACGTGGAGCGCTCAGAAATGCCAGCCCCCTCGCCGCCCCCGGTTCTGAACAGCTGGTGTCGCACCCATGCGATGCCGAGCGCTCAGAAATGCCGGCACCCTCGTCGCCCCAGCCCCTCGCCCCCCGTTCCAGAGCCGGCGCCGACCCCCGTTCTGAGCGCCTGGTGTCGCACCCACGCGACGTAGAGCGCTCAGAAATGCCAGCGCCCTCGCCCCCCGGTTCTGAGCGGCTGGCGTCGCACGCATGCGACGTGGAGCGCTCAGAAGGATGTGGCGGTACGGTCCGGCGCATGCTGTTCGGGATCGCCTTTGCCAACTCCGGGCCCCTCGCCGAGGGACCCACCGCCGCCGGGTGCGCCCGAGCCATCGAGGCTGCCGGCTTCGATTCGATCTGGACGGTCGAGCACGTGCTCGTCCCGGCCGACTACGAGTCGACGTACCCCTACGCCCGCAGCGGCAAGATGCCCGGTGGCGAGACCGTCCCGATCCCCGACCCGCTGGTGTGGCTCGCCTACGTCGCCGCCGTCACCGACACGTTGCTGCTCGGCACCGGGATCTTGATCCTGCCGCAGCGCAACCCGGGCATCGCGGCCAAGGAGGTCGCCACCCTCGATCGCTTGTCCGGCGGCCGGGTGCGCCTGGGGATCGGGGTGGGGTGGCTCGAGGAGGAGTTCGACGCCCTCGGCGTGCCGTTCGCCGGCCGGGGCAAGCGCATGGATGCCTACGTCGCCGCCATGCGCGCGCTGTGGACCGGCGAGGAGACCGACGTCGACGACGGCTACCACCGGTGGGAGCGCGCCGTCAGCCTGCCGACCCCGACGAACGGGACGGTACCGATCGTGATCGGCGGGCACAGCGAGCTGGCGGCCAAGCGGGCCGGTCGCATCGGCGACGGGTTCTTCCCCGGCAAGGGCAGCCTCGAACAGCTGGGCAATCTGTTCGAGGTCATGCGCCATGCCGCCGAGGACGCCGGCCGCGACCCTTCGACCATCGAGATCACCGCCGGCATGCCGGCCAGCGGCCGCGACGATCCGCTCGGCGCGGTGGCGGAGATGAAGGCCCTCGGTGTCCACCGAATCGTGATCCCACCGCTCGCTTGGGACGCCGAGTCCGCCCCCGAGGCCTATGGCGCCTTCGCCGAGAAGGTCATCGCCAAGCTCTGACGGCGATCGCGTCTCGCGAGGACCAAGGCCGACGCCGGAACGGCGTTAGGACCGGAAGACTTCGACCTTCTCGCCGAGCGTGACGAGGGACTGGAAGTAGGTCGAGATCGACATCGGGATGCGGACGCAGCCGTGGCTCGCCGGGTGGTCCGGCACCGACGGCGACCCGTGGACCGCGAAGCCACCCGTGAAGTACACCGGGTCGTAGAGCTTGCCCAGCGCTGCCTCGCGGATGCCCTGGATCTGGCGGTAGAAGCTGAACACGCCCAGGGGGGTGAGGGCGTCGCCGCAGGCCCGGCCGACCTTGGTGTCCTCGCAGTAGGCGTGGCCGCTGCCCGACGAGACGTGGGTGATCAGCCTCGGTTGGCCGTCGTGCCACACGATGAGGACCTGGCGGGTCAGGTCGACCTCCGTGTGGGTGGGGCCGAGAGCCGGCCGCAACATCGCCTGGGCCGGGTTCGCCAGGATCAGGGCCTCGAGTTCGGGGCTGACCACGCCGCTCTGGGGCTGCCCGTGCAGTCCCTGGAACGCCCAGATCGACAGCGTGGTCTTGAGGCCGAACCGCCCGTCGGGCTCACCCGGGTCGTAGTGCTGGGCCTTGAGTGCGTTTTGCAGCGCGAGCGTGCGCTTGCCCTTGCTGCCCGACTGGAGCGGGCCGGTCGGCTCGACGAGCTCGGTCACCGGCAAGGTCGTGGTCGTGGTGGTGGGCGGCGCGGTCGTCGTTGTGGTGGGCGGCGCAGTCGAGGTCGTGGTGGCTGCGGTGGTGGAGGTGGCGCCGTCGGTCACGGCCGGCACGGCGGTGGTCCCGGGGCCAGACGAGGTCAAGTCGCCCCTGCCGCTCGAGCACCCGGCGAGCACGAGCGCGCCGAACACGACGCCGATCACCACTCGTCGGGCCGCGAGCTGCCGTCGACCGATCCGTCGCCCGTCGCGCACGTTGGCGTCCATCCTCACCTGCGTTCGTTTCCTGGGCCCCCGCCCGTCCCGACCGTCGGGCCGAGCATTCTGGCATGGCGGGCAACCCGAAACCCAGGCACCGGCGAACGACGAGCGCCACCTCACCACGTGACGACACCGCCGGACCTGCCTTGCCCCCGCCCTTCTGAGCGGCTGGAGACGCGTGGACGCGACGCGGGGCGCTCAGAACGGGGGCCGCTCGACCCGCGTCCGTTCTGAGCCGCTGGTGACGCGTGGGCGCGTCGTGGGGCGCTCAGAAGTGGGCACCCCGGGGCCGACCCGGGGGTGCCCGACCCCGGGGGCGCGCCCGACCCGCGCCCGTTCTGAGCGGCTGGTGACGCGTGGGCGCGACACAGAGCGCTCAGAAGTGGGCGCCCTCCGGGCCACCCGACGTCCGCCTCCGGGTGCCCGACCCGGGGTGGCCGATGCTAGGGAGACGGGGTGTTCGGGGTGGGGGTGTAGGGGCGGCAGGCCTGGCCGCGCAGCGACGGGCAGGCGGTGTCGATCGCCGGGACCTTCGAGATGCCGGGCAGCACGCCGAGCACGATCTTCGAGGGATGGTCCTGGCCGAACCCGATGATCCGGGGTGTGCCGGCCTTGCCGATGCCGGTGAAGGTCCAGGCTGCGAAGTCCCGCCCGGGGCTGGAGATGGCCACCCGGAGCCGATCGCCCTTGCGGAACGCCTGGGCGAACGACGGGAACGCCACCTTGGCCTCGGCGTAGGACCCCTTCGGCATGGCCCGGGCGTCCGCCTTCGAGTACGTGCGCTCGATCAACAGACCCTTCGAGCGGGAGGCGTCGACCTTCCGGTCGCTCAGCCGGAGCTCGCCGGTGGTCACCTTCCACTCGGTGCCGTCGGGGCGGATGAGGCTGAGCGTCACCTGGACGTCGGCGTCGCCATCGGGGACCTGCACGAACAGGTCGGCGTAGCCCGGGCCACCGAGCACGGTGTCCTTGGTGAACGGCTTGGTGACGTACTCCAAGCCGTTGCCCTTGCCGTAGTTGGTCCAGTCGAAGTCCCAGGTGGGGTCGAGCAGACCGCATTCGGTCTTGCAGAAGTCGACCGGAGCGGCCGAGGGGTCGTTGGCGAACTGCTCGCCGCCGGTGGCGACCGGTGCCCCCGCCGTCCCCAGCACGCCCGCGGGGGTCAGGTAGAAGTCCTGCGCCTTCGTCTCGCTCGGCGGCCAGGACGAGTAGCTCTTGTCGAAGGTCGCCACCGGCGAACCCGGCTTCGTGCCCGGCGCGCCGCCGACGTCGAACAGGACCCGGACGTCGGGTTCCTTCTCGTAGGCCGCGAGGGCCTCGGCGTACTGGTCGTCGCGGAACTTCGTGAAGCGGTCGGGCTCGAAGTCGAGGCCGTCCACGTCCCCGAAGCTGTCCCGGAGGACCGCTGGTGCCGCCGACCGGATGCCGTCGGACAGGCGCGGGACCTTCTTGTCGACGAAGAACTCGAGGAACTCGTACCAGCGCGTGAGCACGAGGGGCGTGTAGCCGTCGGGGTGGCGGCCGTTGAACATGGTGAAGCGCTTCACCGGCGCGTTGGTGAAGCGGCCCAACATGTCGGCGAACTGCGGGCCCGTCTGCTCGTCCTGCCATGCACCCGTCAGGTACACCGGAACCTTGATCCGGTCGACGAGCTTCGAGAGGTCCCGGTCGTCGTCCTGCAACGGCCGGCGAACGAGGGAGCGCCCGAACGACTCGAAGTCGATGTTCTGCTCGCGCAGCTCCTGGTTGGCCTTGCAGGTGTCGTCGCCGGCCGCGATCCGCTCGCCGACCCACGATGTCCCGGTGGCCGACGACTCGCGGTCGCGCTCCTCGAGCCACGACTTGGTGAATCCGCCGTTGTAGACGCCGCCCGGCCACTGCTCGAGCCACGGGTCCTTGATGACCGACAGCGACGTGACGGCCGCCAGGTGCGGCGGCTGGGTGGCGGCCACGTACAGCTGGGTGATGCCGGAGTAGCTGAGGCCGACCATGCCGACCTTGTGGTCCTTGACCCATGGCTGGCGGGCGAGGCCTTCGATCATGTCGTAGCCATCGACCTGCTGGGCGGTGTTGAAGACGTCGAAGACGCCACCCGAGCAGCCCGTGCCGCGCATGTTGACGCCGATCGTGGCGTAGCCCAGGAGACCGGCGATCATCGAGCCTGGCTCCTGGGCGTTCGGGTTGGCCGGGCCGTACCCGGAGTACTCGACGACGGTGGGGTACGGCCCCTTGTCGGGCGGGCCGGGCAGGCGGACGTTGATGCTCAGCTGCACGCCGTCGCGCATCGTCTCGTAGCCGAACCACGAGGTCTCGTCGCCCGTCGGGCCGAGCTTGCCCTTCTCGGCGTCGAAGAACGAGGGCTTCGGGTTGTCGTCGCGGCCGAGCACGTGGAACGCCTTCGAGGCCTGCACTGGCGACGTGTCCTCGCTGCGCACCGTGTAGCCGTCGCCCGCGGCGACGGGGAAGCCATCGGAGGTCGGCAGCTTGGTCCGGGCACCGGTCTGGAACTCGGCGAGCTTCGTCGGCAGGTAGGAGAAGTGGACCTGGCCGAAGCGGTCGGCCTTGAGGACCACGAGGCGGTTGCCGCCGGCATCGATGAGCGAGAAGCGCTGCTTGGGCTTCCCGCCGAGGACGGTGACCTCCTCGGTCCCGGGCTGGACCTCGAAGGTGGCCTTGGCGGTCTTCTCGCCGGGGTCGACCTTGAGGCCGAGATCGGTGGCGTACTGGCCAGTGGCCTTGGCACGCGGTGCCACCCCGGCCCGCCCACCCGTGGTGGACGAGGGCGTCGACGCCCCGTCGCTCCCGCTGCTGCTGCACCCCGCAGCGAGCATGGCGACCACCAGTGCGACTGCAACCGTCGCCGCGCGCGTGCGCCCCTGCTTCATGTCGTCCCCTGGTTCCCTGTGATGTCGGCCGACGAGCGTGACCGAGGGGCGAGGCTACCCGTGCAAGCGCGAGCGGTCGGCGAGTCCCACCCGAGCCCGGCCGCGGTCACCCGGTGATGTGGGTGGCGTAGCCCGCGCTGTTCAGGAGCTCGGTGAGGAGCGTGGCGTGCGGGGTGCCCCCCTTCTCCCGGGTCACCCAGTCGGTCGTCTCCGGCGTGGTCGGGGTGCGACCCAGCAAGTAGATGTACGCGACGGCGAGATCGGTGTTCTGGGCCTGCTTGGTCTTGTACTCGTTGGACTCCGAGAAGCCCACCATCACCTGGGCCTTCGTCTTCGTCTTCGTGTCCAGCTTGTTGGTCCAGTAGTCGACGCCCGCTTGATCGGCGGTCCGACCGAGCACGTCGGTGTAGATGCGGGTCACGAACTCGCGGTTCGTCAGCGACCCGTACTTGGACGTGAACTCGTTGCTGTTCGTGAAGTCGGTGGCGATCTGGGTGACGGTCCACGTCTTGGCCGGCGCGACGTTGCGTCGGCGCTTGATCCAGAACTTGAGGCCAGTGGCATCGGGGGCTCGGCCCAGGAAGGCCCGATAGACCCGAACGACCGGGTCGACATCGGAGAGGTTCTCGGCGCCCCGCCGCAGCGCGTCGTCCAGGTCGCCCTTCTTCTTGGTGCCCGCCGAGAGCTGCGACACCCAACTCGAGAGCGACGACGCGCTCGGTGCCTTGGTCGTGAGGTCGAGGTACTGACGGTTCACGAACGCGGTCCACGACGGGAACGGTGCATAAGGCGCGATCGGTTTCACCGCGGCCGACGGGGCCGACTGAGCGCCGGTGCCGATGGCGTTCACGGCGGCGACCTTGAACGTGTAGCTCGTGCCGTTGACGAGCCCCGTGACGACCTTCGAGGTCCCCGTGCCCGACGACGCGACCGCCGGTTTGGCGGTGGCGCCGGCGTAGGGCGTGACCACGTATCCGGTGATGGCCGATCCCCCGTTCGATGCCGGCGCGGTCCACGTCACCGTGGCCTGTCCGCTCGCGGGTGCGGCCGATGCTCCGGTTGGCGCGCCGGGAGCCGTCGGTGCCGCCGTCGGCGTCACCGCGTTCGACGGTGGCGAGGCCGCGCCGGTGCCCTTCGCGTTCACGCCAGCCACGGTGAACGTGTAGGGCGTCCCTGCGACCAACCCCGCAACCGCGACCGACGAGGCGGAAGCGGCCGCGGTCGTCACCGCTCCACCGGGGCTGGCGGTGATCTTGTACGAGGTGATCGGGCTACCGCCGTTGCCCGGCGGGAGCCAGGCCACCGTGGCCGAGTTGGCACCGGCGGTCGCGACCGGGGCGCCCGCTGGGGCGTCAGGTGCGGTGGCGGTCGCCGTCGGGCTCCAGGGTCCGGCCGTGCGCAGCTTTCCCTCGCCTCCGCCCCCGGGCGCCGGACCGTTGACCAGCACGTGGAACGCCGTGCCCGACCAGGCGATCGCGTCGATCTGATCGTTCTTCGTGTAGTCGATGACCGTGGCCAAGGTGCCGTCGGCGTCCGATGCGTTGTCGTCGAACAGGTCGCCCGCCAACCGAACCAGGTTGGTGCCCACCAGCACGCGCTCCATGCCGAACGTGTCGATGATCAGGCCCTTCGTGGAGGACCAGTCGACGGCCGAGGGGTAGCCGACCCCGGTGGCCGTGGCCACGAGGGTCGTCCCCGGGTAGACCGGCGTGGTCCCGTCGCCGGCCACCGTCGACATCACACCGCCCACCGTGAACTTCCGGATCCGGTGGTTGAGGGTGTCGGCCACGAACACGTTGCCGGCATCGTCGATCGCCAGGTCCTGCGGACCGTCGAGCCTGGCGCTCGAGGCGCTCCCGCCGTCGCCCGTGAACCCGCCCGAGGCGAGGTGGCCGGCCACCGTGTTGATCGAGCCGCCCACCGTGAAGCGGCGGACCACGTGTTGGTCGGCGTCGGTGAACAAGATGGCGCCGTCGACCGGGTTGACGGCCAGGCCGGAGACGTCGATCGCCGCCGCAAGCGCCGAGCCGTTGTCACCGTTCGCACCGAACTCGCCGCTGCCCGCGATCGAGTTGACATGGCCCCCGCTCAGCCGACGGATCTTGCCGGTGAGGCTGTCGTAGAAGATCACGTTCCCACCGCTGTCGGCCGCGACCGACAGGGGTGCGACCGGCGTCTCGAGCGGGAGCGTGTTCTCGGCGATCTCCCCGGTCGACGTGCCGTGGATCACCGTGGTCTTGGTGCCGTCGGCGTCGACCCGGTCGATGCGGTCGGCCGCGGCGACGAACACCGATCCCGACGGCCCTCGGGCGATGTCTTGGTAGGTGCTGCCGGCACCCGTCGTGGCGATGGTCTCGACGGGAGGCGCGGGGGTGGCGCTCCCGGTGACCGCTTCGGAGCCGGTACCGAGCTTGTTGGCCGCGCCGACCGACGCGGTGACCGGCGTGCCGTCGGCCAGGCCGGTGACCGTTGCCGTGGTGGTGCCCGCTCCGACGGACACGGTGCGTCCGCCTGGGGAGATCGTGACGATGTAGCCGAGCAGCGGCGAGCCGCCGTTGAACGCCGGGGCCGACCAGGTCACGGTGACCGAACCGGCGTGCGGGGTGATCGTCGGGTCCTGGGGCGCCGTCGGGGGGCCGACCGAACCGGTGACGTCGAGGAAGCCGCTGCTCGCCGGGTTCCAGTGGGTCTTGAGGTAGTTGCCGACGGGTGGGTTGGTGCTGAAGTAGTCGTCGTCGTTGCAGTCGTACAGGGCTTCCTGCGATGCCGGGCAGACCTGCGCCATGACGCTGCCGGCGCCGTCGACGTAACACATGATGTCGCTCTCGTCGGTGCAGTGGCCGTACTGGGTGGCGTGCGGTGCGTTGGGCTGGACGGCACCGAGCGTGTGCATGAGCTCGTGGGCTGCCACCGTCGTCGTCCAGCAGTTCGGCTCGGCCGCTGCGAACATGGCGCCGATCGGCTGGGTCTCGTTCTGGTTGGTGGCACCCGCGGTCGAGTCGGGCATCGTCTCGCCAAGGCCGCAGAACGCGCCCGTGGCGTCGCCGTCGTCCCAGGCGATGAGGTACTTCCGGTTGGTGGCGGTGAGGCCCTGGGCCTGGAGGGCCGAGACCAGGTCCGAGAACGTCGTGACGGTGGTCGCCACCGTGATGTTCAGCACCGTGGCCACGCAGTTCGAGTCGTGCACCCACCGGACCTTGCGGACGCCGCCGGTCTTCTGGGCCGACAGCACCATGGTCTGCTCGATGCCGGCCGCCCACCCCTTCAGCTGGGTCGCGGTGGCCGCGTAGCGATCGGTCTTGTTGGAGCGGCGGGCATAGACGAGCTCGACCCGCTTGCCGTCGGTGCCGGTACCGATGCACGTCACCTTGGGGTCGGAGGCATACGCCGGCGGCCGCGTGGACGCAGCGAGCTGCTCGGTGGTGAACATGTCCCGCAGCATCGGCGCCTTGGCGCAGTGCAGGCCGGTCTGGGTGCGGAACTGGTACCAGTCCGCGCACCGTCCCCCGCCCGGTGCCTTCGTCAGGCCGTTCGCCTCGGCCACGGCATCCATCTCGGCCATCTGACGTTCGTGATCCATGCCGTTCTGCCCGGCAACGCCGTGGGCGGTGTGGTCGTGGCCGCTTCCACCGTGGGCCAGCTGCGGCTGCGGGCCTCCCCGTCCCCGTCCGCTTCCGCCTCCGCCGAGCGCCTCGACCGCGGATGGCAGGCCGACACCTGCCACCAACAACAGCGCGGCCGTGGCCGCGACGAGCGAACGCCGGAGCATCGTGTGCACGGGGTCTCCTCCCTCACGTGCACCCGGGTTCCGTGCGAGGCGCAACGCCGTGAGTCTCGCGCCTCGCCGAACCCGATGAAAGGCTCGAATCTCCGTTCGCCTCACCCGTTCGAGGGCATTTCGGCGTTCCGGGCGACCGGCAACGTCAGTCGGGCGACAGCCAGTCGTCGAGTGACGCCTCGTCCCAGTCGTCGGGGCCGTAGACGGTGCCAGGCTGCGGGGTCATGAGGTGGGTGTCGCCGCCGGTGACGAATCCGGCCGAGATCCGCTCCCAGTCCACGAGCCGATCGTCCCCGTCGACCTCGTCGCTCAGGCCGCGCGCGGCGTCGCGCGCCGCCCGCATCCGGGTCTGGGCGGCGATCGACGTGGCCCACACCACGAGCACCTCGTGCTGGTTGCCGAGGACCTCGTAGATGCCGGTGGGTTCGTGGCCATGATCCCGCCAGGTCGGCACCTGCTCCTCGACCACCGCGGCGAGGTAGTCGAGCCCGCTGCCGGGCCGGACCGTGAGGAGCTGGTGGACGAAGAGGGTCCCCTTCACCTCGCGTGCCGCGATCTCCGCGGTGGTCGGGCTGCCGGGCACACCGCCGCACAGCCGATCGAACCCGCCCGTGCGCCACTGCGCGGCCTCGTCCCACCAGTCGCCATAGAACGCGTTGCGCCGCTTCAGGTTGAGGCGGTCGACGTTGGCCGCCCAGCCCTGCCACCCGGCCTCGCCCACATCCCAGATGTTGATCACCTGCGGCCACCGGCCGCCGCCCATGGCACACACGAAGAACGTGCCCTGGAGCGTCAGCATGTCGGGCATGGCGTTGGTCGGTTCCTTGCCCGAGTGCGCCATGTAGTCGTACTGGCCCTGCCCGACGATGTCGATGACCTCGTGCAGGTACAGGTTCCGCGTGGACATGGCCGGTCACGGTAGGCCGCGGCTCGGCCATGATGAGTCCCCATGCGCGTGCTGGTCCCGTTGCCCGATCACGACTTCGACGTCACCGAGGTGGCGGTCCCGTGGCGCACGCTCACCGATGCGGGCCACGAGGTCGTGTTCGCCACCGAGCGGGGGGCCGTTCCGGCCGGTGATCCGAAGCTGCTCGACGGCGTGATCTTCGGACAGCTCGGTGCCGAACCCGAGCCCAAGGCCTTCTACCGCCAGCTGGTCGACGATCCGGCGTTCCGAGCGCCGCTGGCGTGGGGCGATCTCGACGGCGATCTCGACGGCGATCTCGGCATGGCCTCCTTCGACGGCCTGCTCCTTCCCGGCGGCCACGCACCGGGCATGCGCCAGTACCTGGGCGATCCGGTGCTCCAGCAGCAGGTGGCCCGGTTCTGGAAGCTCGAGCGACCGGTGGGCGCGATCTGCCACGGCGTGCTGGTGCTGGCCCGCTCGATCGACCCCGACATGGGACGCAGCGTCCTGTACGGCCGGCGCACCACCGCCCTCACCGCCTGGCAGGAACGGCTCGCGTACTTCCTGACCTTCTGGCGCCTCGGCCGCTACTACCGGACCTACCCGGCCTACGTGCAGGCCGAGGTCGCCGCCGCCGTGGGCCCGGGCGGGGTGTTCGTGCGGGGTCCGATCGGCTCGAAGCGCGGCACGGCCACCGACGACGGCCCGGCGTTCGTGGTGCTCGACCGTCGCTACGTGTCGGCCCGCTGGCCCGGCGATGCGTACCTGTTCGCCCGCCGCTTCGTCGAGTTGCTCGAGGCGAGCGCGCAAGATCCGGGTCCGGAGCCGTTCCGCGCCGGATAGGAAGAAGGCCATGGCTTCTTCTGACCACACCCCAGACCCCGCGGCCGCCGAGGCGGCCCGCGCCGGCAACGGCGACTACAGCCTCTTCGGTGCCGCCCACATCGCCAAGTACGAGGAGACCGACGGCGAGGTGGGCCACATCTGGAACGGCGCGCCGTGCCTCGTGCTCACCACCACCGGCGAGAAGTCGGGCGAGGAGCGCAAGTTCGCGCTGATCTACGGTCGGGCTGGCGAGGACGAGCGCGATGTCGTGGTGGTCGCCTCCAAGGGCGGCGCCCCCGACGACCCGCAGTGGTATCGCAACCTCGTGGCCCACCCCGACGTGACCGTCCAGGTCCGTGGCGACAAGTACCCCGCGGTGGCCCGCACCGCGTCGGCCGACGAGAAGCCCGAGCTATGGGCGACCATGACCCGCCTGTGGCCGAGCTACGACGACTACCAGGCCGGCACCGACCGCGACATCCCCGTCGTCGTGATCTCCCCCAAGGCCTGACGGAGCCGGAGCGAGCGGTGGCCGGGGCGGGGTTCGAACCCGCACGGAGCCGGAGCTCCGGAGGGGTTTAAGCCCTCCGCGTCTGCCAGTTTCGCCACCCGGCCGGGTGCGCCGACGAACGCTAGGCGGCGCCTGGCCAGGCTGCGGCCCGGTGAGCGGACACCACCTCCTCCCACAAGTGCGTGCGCATCCTCGTGGCCTCGGTGCCGTCCAGCCCGTTCACCACCACGAGCCCCTCGATCAGGTCGGCCACCACCGCCTGGTACGGCCGGCCCTTCACGGTGACCGCCACCGTGGCCGAGCCGTCGTTGCCCCACCGGATGGTCCGCTCCGCCTTGGGCACGCGAGGCGGGCTCCGGAACCCCGGCACCACCAGCCCGCGCTGCCGGGCGGCGGCTCCGAGGGTGCGCACGGTGGCGGCGAACTGCAACGACGACGACTCCATGCCCGACATCATCCCCGAGGGGTCTGACAATCGGGCCTGCCCCGTGCGGGCGCCGCTGTGGTGAGGTGAATCGACGATTCTGAGCGCTCTGGGTCGCATGGGTGCGACGTGGGGCGCTCAGAAGCGGGGTTGTCGTCCGTCGTGGCGGCCCAAGGCCATGGGATCTCAGTCCGGGAGACGCGGGACTTCGGCGGAGAGACGGCGGTCGACGAGGACCGTGCGGCCGATGGAGGACGAGCCGAACTTGTCGCGCACGCGGTCCAGCGTGGCGTCGAGGGCGCTGCGGTCCTGGCCGCCGAACGGGAGGCTGAGCTGGACCGCGTCGGCGTCGTCGAGGTTGGCGACAGCCATGCCCAGGAGCGTGATCCCCTCGCGGTGGATCCTCGGCTGCTCACTGCGGAGCAGCCCTCGGAGCGCGCCGAGGAGCACGGCGGTCTCGTCGGTGGGTTCGCCGAGCGTGTGCGACCGCGTCGCGCGGGTGAAGTCGTCGAACCGCAGGCGCAGCACGACCGTGCGGCCGACCCGGTCGGCCGACCGGAGCCGGCGCGACACCCGGTCCACCAGGCCCACGAGGATCGCGTCGAGATCCGATGGCGAGCGCAGGCGCCGCCCCAGGGCCTGCTGCGAGCCGATCGACCGTCGGCGGACCCCCGTGGTGACCCGCCGGTGATCTCTGTTGTGGGCAAGCGCGTGGAGGTGGTGGCCCGAGCCGGGCCCGAGCATGCCCACCAGGGCGCCCTCGGGGAGAGCGG
>JAOBWM010000011.1 GCA_025463365.1 Acidimicrobiales bacterium | reverse complement strand
GTGGTGGACCCGGTGTGCTGGCCGAGATCCCCGACGGGATCCGGGCCGCGGTCCGTGCCCGGCTGCAGCCCTTGCCGGACCTCACCGTGGAGCTGCTCTCGGCGGCATCGATCCTCGGTGCCCCCATCCACGTCGGCGTGCTCGCGGCGATGGCCGACCGCGAAGTCGAGGACGTCGACGCCGCCCTCGCCGAGGCGATCGCCGTCGGGCTGCTGGTCGAGCGCGGCTCGGGGCTGGCGTTCGACCACGCGCTCGTGCGCGACGCGGTCGCCGACCAGCTGCCGGTCGCCGTCCGCCGGGCCTGGCACGCGGCCGCGGCCCTGGCCCTGGCCGGTCGGCAAGGGCGACCGGCCTCGGCTGCCACCGTCGCCCAGCACCTCCTCGATGCCGGCGACCTGGCCTCGGCCGAGGAGATCGGACGCTGGGCCGAAGCGGCAGCCGGCGAGGCGCGCCGGGTAGGCGCGCACGGGGAGGTGGCGCGCTGGAGCGAAGCCGCGGCCGGCCAGTGGGCGGTGGCAGGAGACCTGGCGCGCCAGGGCGCGGCGCTGAAGGACGCGGTCCGCGCCCGGGTCAACGGTGGAGACGCGACCGGCGCCCTTGCCTCCAGCGACGACCTGGCGGCGCTGGCCCGGGAGTCGGGATCGGGGGTCCTGCTCGCCCAGGCCGCGCTGGCCCGCGCCGAGGTGTTCCAGCCCGCCCAGGAGCTCGAGGCCCCGCCGCTGCTGCAGGAGGCTCTCGCCCATCCGGGTCTCGGCGCCGAGCCCGGGCTCCGAACCGAGCTCCTGGCCGCGACCGCCTCGCTCCTCGGCATGCCGTCGGCCTACGGTCCGCGCAACGACCTCGACGGGGCGCGCCGGGCCATCGCCGAGCTGGCCGACCTCGCCGCGTCCGGCGACGCCCGGGCCCGCGCCCACCTGGCCGAGGCGCGCCTCAACGTCGACAGCGGTCCGGAGCACCACCTCGAACGGCGGGAGTGGTTGGCGGAGCTCGACGACGCCCTCCCACCTGGTCCCGGCGTCTTCGAGCGCCTCAACCGCGTCTACTGGGCGACGAGCCTGGCGTTCGAGGCCGGCGACCTCCAGGAGGTCGAGCGTCGGCTCCGGGAGTGGGAGTCGCTCGCCGAACGGGCGGACTCGCACTACTGGCGGTGGCGGGGCGCGATGGCGCGCGCCAGCCTCGCCTACGCCCGCGGCCGCCTCGATCTGGCCGAGGACCTGGCCGTCGCCTCCCATCCGCTCGTCGCCTCGCTCAACCCCGACATGGGGTTCCGCGTCCTGGCCGGCCTGGTGTTCACCATCCGTCGGGACCAGGGCCGCCTCGCCGAGCTGGCCGGAGCCGGCCCCGGTGCGTTCGGCGTCCTCGGTGCCCTGGTGGCCATCGAGGTCGGGGACCTGGCCGAGGCGCGCCGCCTGCTCGATCAGGTGGCCCAGCTGGTCGAGACCACGGGGCCCGACGACCTCTACTGGCTCTGCCTCATGTCCTTGCTGGCCTACGGCTCCGAGGCCGTCGGCGACGCGGACCGCTGCCGGGCCGCGGCCGAGGCCCTCGAGCCCTACGGCGACCAGTGCGTGATGTGGGGCCGGTCCTACGTGTTCGGGTCGCCCGTGGCCGAGACCTTGGGGGTCGCCCACCGCGGCGCCGGCGACCTCGTCCGCTCGGCTGAGTGGTTCCGCCGCTCGACGGCCTGGGCCGATGGTGCCGGGGCCCACGGGTTCGCGGTTCGGGGTCGCGTCGGGCTGGCGTCGGTCCTCCCGCCCGGGCCCGATCGCACCGCGCTGCTCGCCGAGGCCCGCCGCGGGGCCGAAGCCCTCGGCATGGCACACGCGCTGACCGAGATGGCGCGGCTCGACGGCGTGCCGGCCGCCACCCCGCCGATCCCCACCGGCCCGGCCGTCACGGCGGTCACGACGGTCACGGCGGTCACGGCGATCGCCACGGTCACGTCACGGGCCCGCGTGCGCACGCTCGGGCGGTTCGAGGTCGTGGGGGCCGGCACCGTCGAACCGGCCCGCTGGTCCTCACGCAAGGCCCGGGACGCGCTGAAGATGCTGATCGCCCGGCGGGGTCGGTCGATCCCGCGGGAGGAGCTCATCGACCTCCTGTGGCCCGATGTCGACGTGTCGAGCGGTCGCAACCGGCTGTCCGTCGTGCTGTCGATGGTCCGCGCCGCCCTGGATCCGGACAAGCGCCTCGCGTCGGATCCGCTGCGGGCCGACCGGCAGTCGGTGGCGCTCGACCTGAACCTGGTCGACGTCGATCTCGAGGCGTTCCTCGGCTCGGCCGCCGCCGGCCTGGCCGCGGCCGAGGACCACCTCGGCGATGCCGCCGACCTGCTGGTCGAAGCCATCGACCTGGTCGACCACGGCCCGTTCCTGGCGGAAGATCCCTACGTCGACTGGGCCGCGGCCACCCGCTCCGCGGTCGAGCGAACACGTCGCGAGGTCCTGCGCTCGATGGCCCGGGTCGCCGAGGAGACCGACCCGGAGGCCGCGATCACCTGGTGGGGCCGCCTCATCGAGGTGGATCCCGACGACGATGCCGCCTTCTTCGCCCTGGTCGGCCTGCTCGAGTCGGCGGGCCGCCACGGCGAGGTCGCGGGGCACTACCGGGCCGCCGACCAGCGTCGACGCGCCCTGGGCCTCGGTGGTGCCGACTGAGTAGCCGGCAGGCTGCCGGTCAGGATGACCGGCAGGCATCGTTAGCATCGCCCCGGTGAGCAGCGACGATCCGCGTTGGTACCAGCGCGCCATCTTCTACGAAGTGTTGGTCCGGGGCTTCAAGGACTCCAACGGCGACGGCACCGGGGACCTGCGCGGCATCACCGAGAAGCTCGACTACCTCGAGTGGCTGGGCATCGACTGTCTGTGGTTGCTGCCCTTCTACCAATCGCCGCTGCGCGACGGTGGCTACGACATCTCCGACTTCTTCAGCGTGCTGCCGGACTACGGCACCGTGGGAGACGCCGCCGAACTGATCGACGAGGCCCACCGCCGGGGCATGCGGGTCATCGCCGACATGGTGATGAACCACACCAGTGATCAGCATCCGTGGTTCCAGGAGTCGCGCCAGTCGCGGACCAACCCGCGTGCCGACTGGTACGTCTGGAGCGACGACGCCGACCGCTGGTCCGAGGCCCGGGTGATCTTCGTCGATAGCGAGCCGAGCAACTGGACGTGGGACCCCCAGCGCGAGCAGCACTACTGGCACCGCTTCTTCCACCACCAGCCCGACCTCAACTACGACAACCCCGACGTGGCCGACGCCATGATCGACGTCGTCCGGTACTGGCTCGGCCTCGGCCTCGACGGGTTCCGCCTCGACGCGGTGCCCTACCTGTTCGAGCGCGATGGCACCAACGGCGAGAACCTCCCCGAGACCCACGAGTACCTGCGCCGGGTGCGCGCGGTCGTCGACCAGGAGTTCCCGGGTCGGGTGCTCCTCGCCGAGGCCAACCAGTGGCCCGCCGACGTCGTCGACTACTTCGGCGACGCCGACGAGTGCCACATGTGCTTCCACTTCCCGCTCATGCCCCGCATGTTCATGGCGGCCCGGCGCGAGACGGCACGACCGATCAAGGAGATCCTCGCCCAGACCCCGGACATTCCCGAGGGCACGCAGTGGGGGATCTTCCTGCGCAACCACGACGAGCTGACGCTCGAGATGGTGAGCGACGAAGAGCGCGACTACATGTACTCCGAGTACGCCAAGGACCCGCGCATGAAGCGCAACGTGGGCATCGCTCGCCGCCTGGCACCGCTGATCGACAACGACCGGCGGGTGGCGGAGCTGTTCCACGGCTTGCTCTTCAGCCTCCCCGGCAGCCCGGTCATGTACTACGGCGATGAGATCGGGATGGGCGACAACATCTACCTCGGCGACCGCGATGGCGTCCGGACCCCGATGCAGTGGACCCCGGACCGCAACGGCGGCTTCTCCACGGCGGACTTCGCCCAGCTCTACCTGCCGCCGCTGATGGACCCCGTGTACGGCTACGCGGCCACGAACGTCGAACAGCAGCTCCGCAACCCGGGTTCGTTCCTCCACTGGGTGCAGCGGATGATCCACGCCCGCCGGGAGCACCCGGTCTTCGGCGCGGGCACCTTCGAGGCCCTCGACGTCGCGAACCACACGGTCTTCGCGTTCCTGCGCCGCCAGGAGCGCGCCGACAGCGCCGACGACATCGTCCTCTGCCTCAACAACATGTCGAAGGTCGCCCAACCGGTCGAGGTCGACCTCTCGGCGCTGGCCGGGAAGATCCCGGTCGAGCTGTTCGGACGGACCGCCTTCCCGCCCATCGGCGAGTTGCCCTACTTCGTCACCCTGCCGCCGTACGGCTTCTATTGGTTCTCGCTCGTCGACGAGCTCGGCGACGACCTGCTCTGAACCAGCTCCCGACGGCGGGTTCCGTCCGGGGGACCGCTACCGTCCGGAGCCGTGGAGACGAGCGTGCAGACCTGTTATCGCCACCCCGACGAGCCGGCCGGGGTCATCTGCCAGCGCTGCGATCGCCCCATCTGCCCGAAGTGCATGCACCAGGCCTCGGTGGGCTTCCACTGCCCGGAGTGCGTGAGGTCGGGCAAGCAGAAGGTGATCCAAGGGGCGGCGGCCTTCGTGTCGCAGCCCCTGATCACCCAGATCCTCATCGGCGTGAACGTGGCCATGTTCGTGATCGGCTGCATCGTCGACAAGGCCTTCAACGTGGGCTTCGGTGGCGGGAGCGGCTCGTGGGAGACGCACTTCGCCCTGTTCGCCCGGTTCTGGGAGCACGGGTCGAACCTGTACATCGGCGCGGTCCCTGGCTCCCACCCCGTCGGCGTGGGCGCAGGCCAGGTGTACCGGTTGGTCACCGCAGGGTTCATGCACGCCGGCGTCCTGCACCTGGCCATGAACATGTACGCGCTGTGGATCCTCGGCCGGGTCACCGAGCAGCTCGCGGGGCGCTGGCGCCTCGCGGTGATCTACGCGGTGGCCCTCCTGGCCGGCGGCCTCGGCGCGATCCTGCTCAGCCCCAACGAGCCCACCGTGGGGGCCTCAGGAGCGATCTTCGGGCTGATGGGTGCGATCTTCGTGGCGCACCGAGCCCAGGGCATCCCGTTCGGGCGCTCGCCCTTGCTGCCCGTCCTGATCCTGAACCTGGTGTTCACGTTCGGCGTGCCCGGGATCTCGATCGGCGGGCACCTCGGTGGGTTGGCCGGCGGCGCGGTGGCCGGCTGGCTCCTGCTCGACCTCGGCCCCCGGCCCGGCATCGACAAGCGCCTGCCGTACCTGCTGTGCGGCCTCGTGTCGATCGCCTGCGTGGTGGTCGCGGTGATGTACTCCAGCGGGTACGTGCCCCACAACTGACCTGCCTCCTATCCTCGGCGCCATGGCCCGCATCCGCGTCTCGACGGTGATCGACGCGTCTCCCGCGCAGGTGTGGGACGAGGTGCGGACCATCGAGCGCCACGTCGACTGGATGGTCGACGCCGCCCGCATCACCTTCGAGGGGAACCGGCGCGCCGGTGTCGGCACCACGTTCGACTGCATCACCAAGGTGGGGCCGATCCGGCTCACCGACCGCATGGAGATCACCGAGTGGCGCGACGGCAAGGTCATGGGCGTCCGCCACGCCGGGCTCGTGACCGGTCGCGGGCGCTTCACGCTCACCCGGGCCCGGGGCGGGCGGACGCGCTTCACGTGGGACGAACGGCTGCGCTTCCCGTGGTGGCTCGGCGGGCCGGTCGGCGGGTTGGCCGGGGGCCGGCTCATGCGCCGGATCTGGAAGCGCAACCTGCGAACGCTCAAGGCCCTGGTGGAGAGCGGCCGCGCCTGACGCGTCGGTCCGGACTCAGACCTCGCCGTTGTCGCGCAGGTCTTCCTTCCAGGCGCGGAACCGGTCGTGCACCTCACCGGTCGGGCCGGCGCCCTCGCCGGTGCCGTCGGGGAAGAGGTGGAAGGTGAACTGGCGATCGAGGTCGGTGGCGAGGGCCACCCAGTAGCGGGCATCGGCGCCGCGCGGCGGCCCCGATCGCCACAGGAGCCACGGCCCGATGCGGCGCAGGTAGCGGGCGGGCCCGGTCCCGATGTCGTCTCCCAGGTGGAGCAGCTCCTCGGGCGCCTCGATCCAGGAGGACGCCGCGATGGCCGAGTCGCGTTGCGGGGTGTCGGGGAGGTCGACGGTGTGGATCGGCGACTCGTCGAGCGGCCGTTCCTCGACCGGGATCGCTACCACCCGCGGTCCACCCACTCCTGGAGGTGCGGCGATTCGGCGCCGATCGTGGTGGCGTCGCCGTGGCCGGGCAGCACGATCGTGTCGGCGGCGAGCGGTCGGAACAGTCGCTCCTCGACCGAGCGGATGATCGTGGGGAAGTCGCCGCCCTCGTAGGAGGTGTTGCCCGGCCCCCCGGGGAACAGGGTGTCGCCGCTGAAGAGGATCGGTTTGCCCTCGATCTTGAAGCACATCGACCCTGGCGTGTGGCCCGGGGTCGCCATGGTGCCCAGTCGCAGCCGACCCACCTCGATGACCGACGAGTCGGCCAGGAGCTCGTCGTAGCTCGGCAGCATCCCTGCATCCTCGGCGGTCACGTGCACCGAGTAGCCCGCGTCCCGTAGTTGGGGCACCGCCTGGATGTGGTCCCAGTGGCCGTGGGTCTCGAGCACCTGCTGCACGTTGAGCGTCCGGCACAGGTCGAGGAGCCGGTCGTGCTCGTTGGCCGCGTCGAGCAGCACGGCATCGCCCGACGCCCGGCAGCGCAGCACGTAGACGTTGTTGGCCATGGGGCCGACCACGACCTTGTGGATCTCGGCATCGGTGTCCGACCAGATGAGCGTGTCCATGTGATCAGTGTGCCGTGCCGACTCGCGACCGGTCACGACGACGCCAGCGTGGACGCCACCTCGAAGCCGAGCGCGAGGGCGACCGGGATCTGGCGGGGGTCGAACGTGAGGAAGGTGACCGGTCGGGGCAGGCGGTCCGCGGCCGCCAGGTGGAGGGCGTCGACCGTGCGCAAGGGCTGCTCGCGGGTGAGCTCGGTGGCGCGGTCGAGGCAGCGCTGGTCGAGCGGGACGACGTGGACGCGCTCCCAGTCGTCCTGGAGGGCCCGCCGCACCCGGTCGCCGTCGAGGGGGAGGTCACAGACCCGGTCGACCATGCCCAGCGCCTCGGCGCGGGCGAGCGCCGACGCGCACCAGACGGGATCCTCGGCCATCGCCCGGAGGACGACGGCCCGGTGCGGGCCGGACAGGTAGCGCCCCAGCAGCGCGGAGGTGTCGAGTGCCAGCGTCATGCCCCCCGCACCTCCCGCAGGGCGTGATCGAGGCGCCGACCGGTCCACGAATCGACCTGCACGTCAGGTTCGGCCGGGCGGTCGCCGCGCCGGGCCGGCTCGAGCAGGCCCCGCGCCACGAGGTCGTCGATCGTGACGCTGGCCGAGGCCGGCTCGACCGGACCCAGCTGGGCCACCGGCCGCCCGGCGATGGTGATGACGATCCGCTCGCCGGTGCCGGCCCGCCGCACCAGCGAGGTGAGGCGCCCGCGCAGCTCGCGGATCCCCAGGCGGAGAGCGGTCGGCGGTTCGCTCACGGACACCCCATCAGCGTACACATGCGTACCCATTCGGTCTGGCGAGGGATCGCTCCCATGGGGCAGGGTGCCGTTCTCGACCCACCGACCACAGGGGTGCAGCACCGTGAACTTCGCGTTCAACGAGGAGCAGGAAGAGCTCCGCAAGACCGTCCGCCAGTTCCTCGAGGCCAAGTCGCCCGAGTCCGCCGTCCGCGAGCAGATGGACACCGAGACCGGCTTCGACGCCGCGGTCTGGTCCCAGATGGGCGAGCAGCTCGGCCTGCAAGGCCTCGTGATCCCCGAGGAGTTCGGCGGCTCCGGGTACGGCTACATCGAGCTCGTCGTGATCCTCGAGGAGATGGGCCGGGCCCTGCTGTGCGCCCCGTTCTTCTCCTCGGTCGTCCTCGCCGCCAACACGCTGCTGCACGCCGGTGACGACCAGGCCAAGGCTGACCTCCTCCCGGGCATCGCCTCGGGCGAGACCATCGCGACCCTCGCCTTCACCGAGGAGAACGGCCGCTGGGACGAGGCCGGCATCACCGCCACCGCCGCCGCCGACGGCGACACCTGGAAGATCAACGGCACCAAGCTCTACGTGCTCGACGGCCACACGGCGTCGCTGCTCATCGTGGCTGCCCGCACCGATGCCGGCGTGAGCCTCTTCGCCGTCGACGGTGACAGCACCGGCGTCACCCGCACCGCGCTGGCCACCATGGACCAGACCCGCAAGCAGGCCAAGGTGGAGCTCAACGACGCCACTGGTCGCCTGATCGGCACCGATGGCGGCGGTTGGGACACCCTCGAGCGGGTCCTCGATCTCGCCGCCGTCGCCCTGGCGGCCGAGCAGGTCGGCGGCGCCCAGAAGTGCCTCGAGATGGCCGTGCAGTACGCCAAGGACCGCGTGCAGTTCGGACGCCCGATCGGCTCGTTCCAGGCCATCAAGCACAAGTGCGCCGACATGCTCCTCGAGGTCGAGAGCGCCAAGTCCGCCGCGTACTACGCCGGCTGGGCGGCCTCGGAGCTCAACGACGAGCTGCCCTCGGTCGCCTCGCTGGCCAAGGCCTACTGCTCGGAGGCGTACTTCCACGCCGCCGCCGAGAACATCCAGATCCACGGTGGCATCGGCTTCACCTGGGAGCACCCGGCCCACCTGTACTTCAAGCGGGCCAAGTCCTCCGAGCTGCTGTTCGGGGATCCCACCTACCACCGCGAGCTGCTGGCCCAGCGCATCGGGATCTGATCCGCCCCCACGGGCTGCGGGCGCAGGCCCTAACCTCTTCGGGCCGCCAAGCAGGCGTGCATGGGGAGTTCATGGAATTGCCACCGGTGCCGATACATCAGGGGATGCGCACGCTCTCCTCGTCTTCGCGCTCGGACCGCTCCCGCTGGGTGGCCCTCCTCGCCGCGCTCGCCCTCGTGGTCGGGCTCGTCGCGGGACCCGCGTCCGCCCAAGATGCCAAGCCGAACGCCGGCGACGAAGCGCCGAAGGAAGACACCCCGGCGGTCCTCAAGACCCTGGCCCTGGCACCCGACTCCCCGCCGGCACCCGACGACCCGTTCGTGGCCGTGGTCGAAGCCGACAAGGCGGTCGAGCAGGCGGCGATGGCGCGGCTCACCGCGAGCGACCGCGCGGCCCGTGCCGGCCGCGATTCGCTCGCCGCGGCCCAGGTCCGCGATGCCGCCTTCGCCAAGGCGCTCGCCGCCCGGCGGGTGCGCGATGACGCCTCCAAGCAGCTCTCGGTCGAGCGCAAGCGGTTCTCGGACCTCAGCATCCGGGCGTACGTCACCGGCGGCGACGTCGGCATCGAGCGCTACCAGCCCCTCCTCGACGGGGACACCTCCGACGCGGCCGGCGGCCGCCAGATCATGTTCGCCCAGGTGCTCGAGCGACAGCGCCGGGTCACGGCCACCGCCCGCAAGGACTTCGCGACCGCCAAGCGCCGCCTCGCCAAGGCCGATGGCAAGTTCGCCGGTGCCCGCCACCAGGCCGACGTCCGCGCCGCGCGGGCTGCCACGCTCGCCAACGAGTTGGCTGACGCCGCCGCCGCGCACCGCCAGGCGGTCGCCGACGCCGCGAAGGCGCGCACGACCTTGCGGGGCGCCGCCTCCCGCCCCACCGACCTCGTCCCACTGGACGTCCCGATCATCGGGCTTCCGCGCCTCACCGCCGACGACCTGGCCGGATGGTTCGCCTCCACCAGCTACCGCCCCCGCGTGACCACCCCGATGACCGACTACGCCGCCTGGTTCATCCAGGAGGGCCGCGCCGAGGGCATCCGCGGCGACATCGCCTTCGCCCAGGCGACCCTCGAGACCGGCGGCTTCGCCAACACCGACAGCGTGGTCGCCAACAACTTCTCCGGCATCGGCCACTGCGACCTGTGCCCCGCCGGCTGGATCTTCCCGTCGCCGCACCTCGGCGTCCGGGCGCAGATCCAGCTGCTGAAGTCCTACGCCGTCAAGAAGCCCGACTACGCGAGTGACCTGGTCGACAAGCGCCTGCGGGGCCCGGCGGGGTGCTGCACCACCTGGGGCGACCTCACCACCGTGTGGGCCACCGACCCCGGCTACGGCCCGAAGGTCATGTTGATCTACACGTCGATGGTCGACTTCGCCCTGAAGCGGCGCGCGGCCGGCCTGGGCATGGAGCCCACCACGACCTCCCTCACCACGGCCACCAGCACCAGCACCGCCGCCACGAGCACGGCCACCACGCCGTCGCACCCCTGAGGTCCGGACCTCGGCGGGTAGCGTTCGCGCCGTGCTGTGGCTGTTCGGGCTCGTGGGGGTCGTGCTCGTCGTCGTGATCGGCCTGGTGGTGCTCGGTCGCGAGACGGCCCGCCTCGCCTCCACCGCCCGGCCGGCGGTGTTCGACCTCAGCGAGGCGGTCGAGTTCATCGCCGACCGGCTCCCCGCCCAGGTCCAGGCCCGCATCTCCCATGAGGACGTGCGCTGGGTGCTCCTGGCCGACGCCGACCTGATCGAGTCGCACACGCTCGAACCCACCGACGATCCGGACGGTGCCGACGCCCTCGTGGTCGACGAGGTCGACGCGGTCGCCCGGATCCTCGCCGCCGCCGACGCGTCGGGCCGGGAGCTGGAGGATGCCGACATCGTGGCCGTCTTGACCTGCCGCTCCGACTACCTCGAGGCCATCGGCGCGGTGGGCCCCGAGGTCGGTCCCTGAGGTTCCCGTCCTTCGGTCAGGTCGCGTACCGTGGCGCCATGTCGCGACCGATCAAGTTCGAGCACAACCGCTTCGTCGGGGACAAGCGGACCCAGGTGGTCTACGACCTCGACACCGCCCCCCAAGACCTGATCGACGAGCTGATGGAGGCCCGGACCTACCTCGCGTTCGGTCCCGACACGCTCACCGAGGCCCGCAACCGGGGCTACAAGCCCCATGCCAGCGCGACCGCCGAGGACGCCGGCTGAACACGTCTGCTTCCGGCCCACGCCCCGGCAGGGTGGGCTGATGGAGATCGAGTTCCGCTCCGGGAACCTGCGCCTCGATGGCTATGTGGCCGAGCCACCGGCTGCCGACGCGTCCCCGCCGACCCTCGTGCTGTGCCACGGCTATCCGTCGAGCACGCTGGGCGCGGCCGAGACGAACCGCTCGTACCCCGAGCTGGCCGATCGCATCGCCAACGAGGGCTGGCGGGTGATCACGTTCGCGTTCCGCGGCTGCGGGACCTCGACCGGCGACTTCTCCCTCGGGGGCTGGCTCGACGACGTGCTCGCCGTGGCGGCGGCGGCGCTGGACCACGGCCCGACGATGGGCGTGTGGCTGGCCGGGTTCGGCACGGGCGGGGGCCTGTGCATCGCGGCGGCGGCCAAGCGCCCGAACATCCGGGGCGTGGCGGCGCTCGGTGCGCCCGCCGACTTCAAGGACTGGGCCAACCACCCCCGGCGCCTCCTGCAGCACGCGCGGGAGATCGGCGCCATCCACCATCCCGACTTCCCCTCGTCGATCGACCGGTGGACCCGCGAGCTCCACGAGGTTCGCCCGGCCGACGCTGCCGCCCTCATCCCCCCGCGCTCGATGCTGGTCCTGCACGGCTCTGACGACGAATCCGTGCCGTCGTTCGACGCCCGTGTCCTCAGCGACGCCCACGGCGAGGCCGAGCTGCGGATCGTTCCCGGTGCCGCCCATGACCTGCGCCACGACCCCCGAGCGGTGGCGATCCTGCTCGGCTGGCTCGACCGGGAGCGCCACCGCGGCAGGTAGGCCATCGGAACGATCGTGTCGAACCAACCTCAAGGCCACCCGGCGGGCTGCCGATGGTCGAGACGACGTACCCGACTAGCGTGGTCGTTTCCGGTCCAGATCAGGAGCTTGAGTGATCCAGGAGTACGACCAGGCGATCGCCCCGGTCTGTGATGACGTGCCCCATGGGGTGATCGCGGAGCTGCGGTCGCTGGGATCCCTCGGCAAGGTCTGGACCCTCACCGTCATCGTCTTCTGCGTCGCGCGCGCCGTGGTCGTGTGGCCACTGCTCACCGAGTACGGCGTGAACCCGTGGTGGTTCCTGGCCCTCGACGTCGGGACGGCCCCCACCTACGGCCTCGGCCAGGCCATGGGCGTGAAGATCCTGCGCAACGAGCGCCGGCCGATGAAGGACGCGGTTCCGTGGGTCGCCATGGTCCTCCTGTCCTTCCTGGCGCCGTACCTGTACCTCCTTGCCTCCGCGGGCCATCTGCCCGCCTACGTGATCGCCGGCGTCATCTTGTGGATGATCGTGTTCGGCTCGCTCGGCGCCTTCCGCATGGCCCGTGAGGTGCGCGTCGATCCCGTCGCCACCTGAGGCAGCCCTGATCGGTTCCCAACCCGAAATGGCGTAGATCTCGGTCGACTATCGACCAGGACCTACGCCAGAACGCCGATGACGTGGAGCTGGGGGGGAGGTGATCTCCGCTTCGGCTACAGCGAGAACTCGGACTTGGACTTCTTGGCGGCCTTCTGGGCCTTCTTCCACTTGCGGACCTCGTCGAGCTTGGCCGGCGACGAGACGTCGGCAGCCGAGCGGGGCTGGGTGTCGGAGAACGCGCCTGCCGCGGCCTTCCAGCCGCGGGGCTTCACGTCGAACCGCTTGGCCAGCAGCGCCACGAAGATCTGCGACTTCTCTTGGGCGAAGCCCGGGAGGACCGACACCCGCTTGTAGAGCTCGGCGCCGGACTTCGCGGTGGTCCACATGGCTGCGGTGTCCCCGTCGTAGTGCTCCACGATGTGGGCTGCGATCCCGTGCGCACGACGGGCCATGGCCGCCGGGTAGCGATGGACCGCCGGCTTGTCGCAGAAGACCGCGACGACCTCCTCGGGATCCATCGCCGCGATCCCCGCCGGTGACCATCGATCGCCGAGCCGCTCCTTGATGGTCATCGGCGACCGGAAGGCCCAGGTCATCGGCACCTGTTGGTCGAGCAGCATCCCGAACAGGAGGGCGAGGGGATCGTGCGTGAGGAGCTCGTTCGCGTCCTCGTCGAACGTGATCGGGAACGTGACCGTGGCGTCCATGGCCGAGGAGCGTAGAGGCTCAGCCGTGCCAGGGGACCTGGGCGTCGACGTCGAGGCCGTGGTGGGCGATGGCGTCCTTGACGATCGACTCGTCGATCTCCCCGGCGGCGGCCAGCTCGGACAGCACGGCCACGACGACGTGGGCGGAGTCGGTCTCGAAGTAGTGGCGCAGGGCTTCGCGAGTGTCGGAGCGGCCGAAGCCATCGGTCCCGAGCGACGTGTAGCTGCGGCCGTCGGGGATCCAGCGGGCGATCTGGTCGGGGACGGCTCGCATGAAGTCGGTGACGGCCACGATCGGGCCGTTCGACGTGGCCAGCAGCTGCGTCACCCGCGGCGTCCGGCGGTCCTCGCCGGGATGGAGCCGGTTCCAGCGCTCGACCGCCATCGCCTCCTCGCGCAGCCGCTTGTACGACGTGGCGCTCCACAGCTCGGCGGCCACACCCCACCGCTCAGCCAGCTCGTCGGCGGCGTCGCGGGCCGCGCCCTGGGCCGGCCCGGAGAACAGGATCGTGGCTCGTGGCGTGCCGCCACTCTGCAATGCATCGATGAGCTGGCCCGCGGCCGCGTCGATCGCCGCGTCGGTGGCGGACATGGGGGCAGCGGTCGAGGTAGACGAGGAGGCGGCCGGGGACGACGAACGGTCGCCCACATCGGGGGCGTCCTGCCACCGGTAGAGGCCGTCGAGGATCTCCTCGACGATGCCGGGGCGGTCAGGCCGGGGCGGCATCACGTAGTTCTCGTTGTGGAGCGTGATGTAGAAGAACACGTCCTCGGGATTGGGCCCGTACATGCGCTCGATGCCGTTGCGGATGATCTCGGCCGTCTCGTACGCGAAGGCCGGGTCGTAGGCCTCGCAGCTGGGCACCGTCGAGGCGAGCACGTGGCTGTGGCCGTCTTGGTGCTGGAGCCCTTCGCCCAGCAGCGTCGTGCGCCCGGCGGTGGCGCCGAGGAGGAACCCGCGGGCCCGAGCGTCGGCGGCGGCCCAGATGAGGTCACCGACCCGCTGGAAGCCGAACATCGAATAGAAGATGAAGAACGGCACCGTGGGCACGCCGCGCGTGGCGTAGGAGGTGGCGGCCGCGGTCCACGACGCCATGGCGCCGGCCTCGGTGATGCCCTCTTCGAGGAGCTGGCCGTCGATCGATTCCTTGTACGACAGCAGCAGCGAGTGGTCGACCGGCTCGTACTTCTGGCCCTGGGAGGCGTAGATGCCGAACTCCTTGAACAGCGAGTCCATGCCGAACGTGCGGGCCTCGTCCGGGATGATCGGTACCACCCGTGGGCCGAAGCCCTCGTCGCGGGCGAAGGCCCGCAGCAGGCGGGTGAACGCCGTGGTGGTCGAGGCCGCCTTCTTGCCGGAGCCGCCGCGGAACTCGTCGAACACCGAGTCCTGGGGGAGTGCGAGCGGGCGGGTGGTGCGCACGACCCGCTTGGGGAGCGAACCGCCGAGTGCCTGGCGCCGTGCCATGAGGTAGGTGTGGGCCGGTGAACCGGTCGGCGGCCGGTAGTAGGGCGGCTCGGCCCCGTCGGCCAGCGCCTCGTCGGGGATCTCCTCCTCGAGGTGCAACCGGGTGCGAAGGACTCGCAGCTGCTCGTTGGTCATCTTCTTGATCTGGTGGGTGGCGTTGCGGGCCTCCACCTCGGGGCCGAGCGTCCAGCCCTTGATCGTCTTGGCGAGGATCACCGTCGGCTTGCCGCGCTGCTCGGTGGCGGCTCGGTACGCGCTGTAGAGCTTCTGGTAGTCGTGACCGCCCCGCGGGAGCCAGCGGAGCTCTTCGTCGGAGAGGTGGTCCACGAGCTTGCGGAGTCGGGGGTCGGGCCCGAAGAAGTGCTCTCGGATGTAGGCGCCATCCTCGACCGTGTAGCGCTGGAACTCGCCGTCCACGGTCGAGTTCATCTTCTGGAGGAGCACGCCCTCCTTGTCGCGGGCGAGCAGGTCGTCCCAGGCCGAGCCCCAGATCACCTTGATCACGTTCCATCCCGAGCCACGGAACACCGCTTCGAGCTCCTGGATGATCTTGCCGTTGCCGCGCACCGGGCCGTCGAGGCGCTGGAGGTTGCAGTTCACGACCCACGTGAGGTTGTCGAGGCCTTCGCGCCCGGCCAGGGAGATGGCGCCCAGCGTCTCGGGCTCGTCGGTCTCGCCATCGCCGATGAAGCACCACACCCGGCTGGCCGAGGTGTCGTCGAGGCGGCGATGGTGGAGGTACCGGTTGAATCGGGCCTGGTAGAGCGAGTTGATCGGGCCGAGGCCCATGGAGACGGTGGGGTACTCCCAGAAGTCCGGCATGAGGCGCGGGTGCGGGTAGCTCGACAGGCCGTTGCCGCCGATCTCACGGCGGAAGCCGTCGAGCTGGTCCTCGTCCAGGCGGCCCTCCAGGTACGCGCGCGCGTAGATGCCGGGCGCGGCGTGGCCCTGGATGTAGACGGCATCGCCGGGGAGGCCACCGTCCTTGCCCTTCCAGAACCAGTTGAAGCCGACGTCGTAGAGGGAGGCGGACGACGCGAAGGTGGCGAGGTGACCGCCGATCCCGTCGGCCGCCTTGTTGGCCTTGACGACCATCACCGCCGCGTTCCAGCGGATGAACGCACGGATCCGGCGCTCCAGTTCGAGGTCCCCCGGGAACCAGTAGTTCGCCTTCTCGTCGACCAGCGGGATCGTGTTGAGGTAAGGCGTCTGTACCGGCGCCGGGATGGCGAGCCCCAGCTCGTGGCTGCGCGCCAGCAGCTTCTGCATGAGGAACTCGGTGCGCTGGTCACCGCGCTGGGCGTGGACCGCATCGAGCGAGTCGAGCCACTCCGTGGTCTCGGCCGGATCCGTGTCGTAGAGCTGGTCCACGAAGTCGTCATCGAGCGCCATGGGTTCCATGCTGCCCCCGTCGGACCGCCTTCGCACCCCATCGGGCCGCTTCGTCGCCGACTGTTCACGGTCGCTGTCGACGGACGCTGTTCATCGACGACCCCCGTTCGGGGGATTCCGACAGATCGGTCGGTAGCGTTTGCGCGTTCCCCTTGACGGGAGGCTCCGGTTGACGTTTCTCGGCCTGATCCTGCACAACGTGGCCGCCCGTCGGCTGCGGGCCGCACTCACCGCGGGCGCAGTCGCCATCGCGGTCATGGCCGTGGTGGCGTTGGGCACGCTCACGCTGAGCCTGAAGGAGTCGGCCACCGGGATCTTGAAGGTCGGCAACGCCGATCTCACGATTGCCCAGAAGCACGTCGACAACATCTTGAACTCGACCATCGCGGCGGACGAGATGAAGCGGGTCGGCAAGGTGCCAGGCGTGGCGGACTCCATCGGCGCATTGGTACAGCTCGACAAGTACGACGCCGCCAACCCCGGTGTGATCCAGGTGGGCCTCGATCCGTCGGCCCAGAAGTCCTTCGGGGTCGTGCTGCTCCAGGGCCGTTCGTACGGGGCGACGAGCAGCGGCCAGGCCATGCTCGGCTACGTCCTCGCGCAGACGCTGCACAAGAAGGTCGGCGACCGCTTCATCATGGACAGCCACACCTACCGGGTCACCGGGCTCTATCGCACCAACGTGTCGTTCGGGAACTCCACGATGATGTTCCCGCTGCCCGAGTTGCAGGGCCGCTACCAGAAGGCCGGTCAGGTCACGCTCGGGTTCGTGAAGGTGAAGCCCGGGGTGAGCAAGCTGCAGGTGAAGCGGGCGATCGACGCCCGCTTCCCGCAGCTCGCCACGGTGGCCAGCGAGAGCGACTACGGCTTGGTCGACAACACCCTCGTGCTGATCTCGGCGGCCAACACCGGCGGCGGCATCCTCGCCGCGGTGATCGCGATCACCGGGGTGCTCAACACGTCGCTCCTGTCGTTCTTCGAGCGGATCCGGGAGTTCGGCGTGCTGCGCTCGATCGGGTGGTCCCGTCGACGGATCATCTCGCTCGTGCTGGGCGAGGCCCTGGTCGTGAGCCTCGTCGGCGCGCTCGTGGGCCTGCTCCTCGGATGGATCGCGATCAACGTCCTGCAGCACCTGAACGCGCTCCGGGGCGTCTTCCATCCGATCTACGACACCGGGATCTTCGGTCGCTCGCTCGCGTTCGCCTTCGTCGTCGCGTTCGTCGGCGCCACCTACCCGGCGCTGCGGGCAGCGTTCTTGTCCCCGCTGGAGGCGATGCGCCGTGAATGACGTTCGGGGCTTCGTCGGCCGGCCGTTGCGCGATGCCGCTGATCGGCGAGGCATCGTCGTGCGCGACCTGGTGCGCCGGTTCGGCGACACGACCGTCCTCGACGGCGCGTCGCTCGAGGTGGCCCGCGGTGAGTTCGTGACGGTCACCGGGCCGTCGGGGTCGGGCAAGTCCAGCCTGCTGCACCTGATCGCTGCGCTCGACCGGCCCGACTCGGGATCGATCCAGGTCAGCGGCATCGACGTGGTCCACCTCCACCAGCTGACGCGCTACCGGCGGCTGGAGATCGGCCTCGTCTTCCAGCTCCACAACCTGGTGCCCCGGCTCACCGCCGAGCAGAACGTGATGATGGCGCTGTTCGAGTCCGGCCTCGGCCGCAAGGAGCGGCGGGCCCGGTCCGCGGAGCTGTTGGACCAAGTGGGCCTGTCCCACCGGGCCAACTCGAAGCCGCCGACGATGTCCGGTGGCGAACGTCAGCGGATCGCCATCGCCCGGGCCCTCGCCAACCGACCCCCGGTGCTGCTGGCCGACGAGCCCACCGGCAGCCTCGACGACGATTCGGCCGAGTCGGTGCTCGACCTGTTCACGAGCCTGCGCGACGGGTCGGGCGTCACGATCCTCGCCGTCAGCCACGACCCGCGGCTCAACGCCCGCGCGGACCGGCTGCTCGTGCTCGAGCGCGGTCGCGTGCTGGCGGCCGCTGGCGCCCGTGCCGGTGGCGGTGCGGTCTCTGGAGCGACCGGGTCGGGGGACGCGCCCCCGGTGGTCGTCCCCGAGGCCGAGGGCTGACAAGCTGCACGAATGCCTCCCGCCGAACCGCTGCGCGTCTTCACCGATGGGGCGTGCAGCGGCAACCCCGGGCCGGGCGGGTGGGCATGGGCGTCGTCGCCCACCCACTTCGGCAGCGGCGGTGAGTACGAGACCACCAACAACCGGATGGAACTCACGGCCGTGCTCCGGGCGTTGGAGGAGAACCCTGGCCCTCTCGTCGTGGTCATGGACTCCACCTACGTGAAGGACGGCTTGGAGAAGTGGCACAAGGGCTGGATCGCCAACGGGTGGCGCACCAAGGCCGGCCAGCCGGTGAAGAACCGGGAGATCTGGGAGCCGTTGATCGAGCGCTCGCTGGCTCGGTCCGACGAGGTCACGTTCGAGTGGGTCAAGGGCCACTCGGGCGACGTGATGAACGACCTCGTCGACCTCCTCGCGGTGGAACAGCGCGACCTGCACCGCCCTGGTGGGCCCGGTGCGCCGGTCGGCAGCGGTGGCGGCGCCCGCCTGGCCGACCTGACCGGCGCCGACCTCCGCGACGAACGACGACGTCGTGACGGCCGCATCCCCGAGGGCCATCTCCTGGTCGTGATGGGACAGCGCCCGCCCGAGGTCTCCGGCGCGGTTGCCGACCGGGTCCGCCTCCACCTGACCCAGCTGTTCACCGCGCAGGCCACGCTGCGGCCGGACCTCGTCGTGGTCACAGGCCTGCGCGAGGGGAGCGAGCGCTGTGCCGCCGAAGCGGCGATCCGAGCCGACGTCCCGTACGTCGCCGTCCTCCCGTTCCCGGACCCCCACCTCCGCTCGCCGGGCACCGACCAGGCCCGGTTCCTCGACCTGCTCAGCCGGGCCCGGGAGGTCGTGACCCTCGAGAAGAAGGTCCCCACCGACAAGGCCGGCTTCGTGGGCGCCATGGGCCGTCGCGACTCCTGGCTCGCCCGGATCGCCGACGAAGCGATCCTCGTGTGGGACGAGGTGGACGAGCGCTTCGCCCGCCTCCACAAGGGCCTCGACGACCACCTCGGCTCCGACCTCGTCATCCTCCACCCCTGACCGACCCGGTCACCCCTCCGCCCTGACGGCCCGCGCCGAGCCCGAGCCGCGCCGGCCCGCGCCGGCCCTGTGTCGCGCTTTGGGGTGTGTGGGGGTCAGGTGATCTCGGTGCCGTCGGGGCGGTAGGTGTGCCAGGGGCCGTCGGGGTCGCGGTGGACGGTGTAGCCGTGTTGCTTGTAGCGGTTGTGGCGTCCGCAGGCGGGTCCCCCGTTGTGCGGGTTGGTCTCCCCACCTCCGCCGCCACTCCCGCCATCCCCACCGCA